>CAZEMI010000095.1:0-6792 GCA_964513235.1 uncultured Acidobacterium sp. | reverse complement strand
CGTCAGGCGGTTGAACGCCCGCGACCACTGGCCATTGACGGCGCCGTGCGACGTGTCGATCGACTGCGCGAAGGTGAGGCGTTCGGTGGCGCGGCCGGCCGCCACGAACGAGAACGTCTGGAAGTAATCCTGCGAGCTGCCCACGGCATGAACGTCGAGCACGCCGCCGCCGATGAAGCCGCCGGCTTCGAACGAGAGCTGGCGCCAGTCGGTATCGTTCACCTGCACCACCGTGCCGTTGCCGCGCTCTTCTTTGTAGGCCGCGCCACGGACCGACGCGTGCCAGTTCGCCTGCCGCCGCCCCGCGGAAAAGAATCCGGTCTGGTAGTCGCTGGCGGCGCGCTGGTCGGCCGGGCCGCGGACCTCCGAGCCGACGACCAACACACCGTCGGTCGTCACCCCTTCGTAGGCGCCGCTGGCGCTCCACCCGTGCCGTTGCGCGGCGGCGAACAACGACCCCCGCACGGTGCCGTGCGATCCGCCGTCAAACGTCGCGCGCAGTCGAGTGCGGGTCGGCGACACGGTCAACACCTGCACGACGCCACCCATCGAGCCCGCGCCATAGAGATCACCCGTGGCGCCGCGCACCACTTCCACGCGATCGACGGCCGCAAACGGAATGCGGTTCCAGTAGACCCAGCTGCCGAACGGATCGTTGAGCGGTACGCCGTCGGCGAGCACGAGCGTGCGGCTCGCGCCAGAACCGGACACGCCGCGCAACGTCACGCCCTGGGTGGTGGGGTTCGCCACGCGAGACGAGGACCGGCGGAACAGCGTGAAGCCTGGCGTCGATCGCAGCGCATCATCGAGCGCGCCGGCCGCCATGTTGCTCAACTCGGCGGCGGTCAGCACCGTGGAGCTGGCGGCGGTGGGCAGGCGCTCCGCGCCGCGCGTGGCGGTGACCACCACCGAGTCGGCGAAGTTCACCGGCCGCAGCACGACCTGCACCGGGCCAGGACCCGAGACCGGAAGATCGGCCGTCTCGAACCCCTCGGAGCTGACGCGCACGCGCGCGGCGATCGTGCCGGCGTTGAAGTTGCCGTCGGCGTCGCTGCGGATCGTGATCGTGCGCCCGTCCGTGGATGTGATCACCACCTCGGCATCCGGAATCACGGCGCCGGAAATATCGATCACGGTTCCAGTCGTGTTGGACGCTGGCGGCGCCGAGGGCGCCATGACGGTTTGGGCAACGGCCGGCATCGCCAGCACGAGCGCGGCAACAAGGACTAGTGGAGTGTATGTTCGATAACGAACACGGGCCGTTCCGTAGGAACGGCCCCTCCGCCATCGCCGAGCATGGTTGCCGACAGCTTCATTTTCGTTGATACGCTCCACGAGACCTGCCTGTCGGATCATAAAGGTAAACTCTACACTATTCCCTGTATGTCGGAACCCGATCGAGTACTCCTCGAAGGTCCTCATTCACGCATCCGCGAACTGCTCCTGCTGGTTCGCGCCGGACGTGACTTCATCCGCGGCTTCCGCGCGCTCCATTTTGTCGGTCCGTGCGTCACCGTGTTCGGTTCCGCGCGGTTTGACGAGCACCACCGGTATTACGCGATGGCGCGCGATGTGGGCGGGGCGCTGGCGGGGCTCGGCTTCACGGTGATGACCGGCGGCGGGCCCGGCGTGATGGAAGGGGCCAATCGCGGCGCACGCGAAGCCGGCGGACGATCGGTCGCCTGCAATGTCGAACTGCCCTTCGAACAGGAACCGAACTCCTATCTCGATCGCTGGGTGACCTGCCGCTACTTCTTCGTGCGCAAGGTGCTGCTCGTCAAATACTCGTACGCGTTCATCGTACTGCCCGGCGGTTTCGGCACGCTCGACGAGCTCACCGAAGCGCTTACCTTGATCCAGACCCGGAAGATCCTGCAGTTCCCCGTCGTGTTGATGGGACGCGATTACTGGGCGCCGTTCCTGGCGATGGTCAAGACCATGGTGGAGGCCGGGACGATCTCCGCGGCGGATCTCGATCTGATGCTCGTGACCGATTCGGTGCCGGATGCCATGGCGCATCTCGAGTCGCACGCGATTCAACATTTCGGACTGAAGAAACGCAGGGTCCCGAAAGCCCACAAGATCTTCGGCGAGAAGTCCTTGGCGAAGTAAACGGGAGCATCGATTTGCGCAACCGTGAGCACCCTGTGCACCTCGGGCACGCAGCGCACCCTGTGCACCCTGCGCACCCTGTGCACCTGGGATAAGCTGTTTTAGATATGCGGCTTGCCAAGTTGGCCGTCGCCAGCCTGAGTCCCACGGTTGGCGCCGTGCGGTCGAACGTCTCGCGGCTGATCGAAATCGCGAACGAGATGGCGCAGGCCAACGTCACCCTCGGCGCCTTTCCCGAACAAGTGGTCGGCGGCTACCCGCCCGAAGATCTCGTCCAGTGGCCCGGCTTCCTGGTCGGGCAGCGTGACGCGCTCGAGCGCTTCGCGGCAGAGACCTCGAAGACACCGACGGTGTTCGTGCTGGGCCTGGCGATCTCGGTCAGCGGACAGATCTTCAACGCCGCCGCCGTGGTGCACCGCGGCAAGATCGTCGGCCTCGTGCCGAAAGAAAAGCTGCCGACGTATAACGTGTTCTACGAGGCGCGCACGTTCTCGCGCGGCGGGCCGGGTCTGGCGCTCGACGCCGGCGGCGTGCCGCTGGGCGACTACCGCTTCCTGTTTGATTTCGGCGATGTCGCGGTGGAAGTGTGCGAGGACGCGTGGTCGCCGGACGGCCCGATGCGGCGCCGCTGCTACTCCGGCTCCGAAATCATCGTCAACGTGTCGAGCTCGCCGTACCGGATGGGCATTGATTCCACGCGGCGCGAGATGCTCGCCACGCGCGCCGCCGACAACCAGGTGGTGCTGCTGTACGCCAACGCCGTCGGCGGCCAGGATGGCTTGATCTACGACGGCGGCGGGTTCATCTTCCAGAACGGGCGGCTGGTGCTCGAAGCGCCACGGTTTACCGAAGGCTGGTGGTCGTCGGTGGTCGATCTCGATCGCACGCGCCGTTTGCGCATCGAGAACACGACGTTCCGCAGCGACTGCGAGTCGTTCCGGCTGGAAGCCACGCTGGTGCCGGCCATTCGCGTCACCGGCGGCACCGCCGATCCGTCCTCGCTGGCGTATCCATTACCCGAAGGCGGCAGCTTCTTCCTGCCCTCGGCGAGCGGCCCGATGGCCGATCCGCGCGATTGCGCGCTCGACGATCTCTTCGAAGCGCTCGCGATGGGCGTGAAGAGCTATTACGAGAAGACCGGCGCCTTCACGTCGCTCGGCATCGCGCTCTCCGGCGGGCGCGATTCGATGTTGACGCTGCTGGTGGCATGGCGTGCCGCACAACTGATCGCCGGCGGCACCACCATCTCGGCCTTCTACATGCCGAGCCGGCACTCGCAAGGCGATACCAGGCAGGCCGCGATCGTGCTCGCCGAGGAGCTCGGCGTCACGCTGATGACGGTCTCGATCGATGAGGCCACCGATCGCGAAGTGGCAGCCACGACGCAGATGCTCGGCGGCGCCGCACCCACGGAGTTGACCCGCCAGAACGTCCAGGCGCGCATCCGCGGCCAGCGGATGTGGAACTGGGCGAACTCGTCCGGCGCGCTGTTCCTGCAAACCGGCGACATGAGCGAGAAGGCGGTGGGGTACACCACGATCGGCGGTGACCTCGAAGGCGCGCTGTCGGTGATCGCGAACGTGCCCAAGACGGTCGTAATCGCGCTGCTCGAGCGGCTCGAGACGCGCTTTGGTTTCAAAGGCGTGTCGGCAACCCTGCATACGGATCCAGGACCGGAGCTCGCCGACAAGCAGGTGGCCGAGGACGAGCTGATGCCGTTCCCGATCCTCGACGCGTGCCTGCACCTCTACGCCGGTGAAAAGATGGCGCCGGAGGAAGTGGGCCTGGCGCTGAAGTCCTTGTTTCCGAAGTACCCGGCAGACAGACTCGCCGCCTGGGCGGCGAGCTTCACGAAGCTGTTTTCGCAGTCGATCTACAAGTGGGTGCAGTCACCGATGTCGCTGCACGTCGGCTCACTCGATCTCGATCGCGAACGCGCCTTGCAGATGCCAGTCGTGCAGAAAAACGAATGGACGTAACTGCGAACTGATCGCCGTGCCCAACTTCGTTCCGATTGAGACGCTCGACGATCCCCGCGTGGCCGGGTATCGTCACATCGCCAATCAGGCGGCCTTGAACCAACGCGCGGTGTTCGTCGCCGAAGGCCGGCTGGTGGTCCGGCGGCTGCTCGACCTGCAGCAATGGCCGATCGAATCGATCCTGTTGACGCGGCCGGCCGCCGACAATCTCGCCGATGTGCTGGACAAGACCAGCGCGCCGATCTACCTGGTCGAGCAATCGACGATGAATGCGATCGCCGGGTTCAACATCCATCGCGGCTGTTTGTCGCTGGTGCACCGGCCGGCCACGCCGACGCTCGAACGCACGGCGGCGGGACCGCTGGCGCGCGTGCTGGTGCTCGAAGGCGTCAACAACCCCGATAACGTCGGCGGGCTGTTCCGCAGCGCCGCGGCATTCGACGTCGAGCTCGTGGTGCTCGGCCCCGGGTGCGGCGACCCGCTGTATCGCAAGGCGATCCGGACGTCGATGGCCGCCACCTTGGTGATCCCATTCGCCTACGCCACGTCGTGGCCGGGCGCGATTCGCGAGCTGCGGACCGACGGGTTCACCGTGGTCGCGCTGACGCCGAACCGGACGGTCGCGACCCTCGAGGAAGTCTTCCCGCATTCCAAGCTGGCGCTGCTGGTCGGCTCCGAGGGCAGCGGTCTGAGCGCCGAAGCGCTGCGGACGGCCACGCTCCGGATCCGCATCCCGACCACGCCCGATGTGGACTCACTCAACGTCACGACCGCTGCGTCGATCGCGATGTATCACTGCTTCGCCGAACGCCGTGTCTGATCAGGTCGATTTCGTCGAAGAGGCGCTCCGGTTCCTGACCGCGCGAATGCAGATCGAAGCCGAGTGGGCGGTGCAGGAACACACGTCGTTCACCTGGTGGGCCCACGCGCTGGCGCAGCGCGTGTGGGTGGCGCCGGCCCGCGACGTGCTGGGCGTGCCGATCCGGACGCTGCATATCGAAACGGATTTGCTGGCCGATGTGCCGATGACCACGTCGACGTGGGCGCGGCTGGCGAGCATGAACCGGTTCGCGACGCTCAGCGCCTACGTCGCCGATCCCAATCAGCAATCGATGCGGCTGCACGCGTCGGTGTCGATGACCGCGGACAACTGGTTGCTGGCACGCTCGATCGCGCTGCACGCGATGGCACTGCAGATGGCGGATGCCTACGCCGAAGCCGAGGAATTGTGCGCGGCGTTCGGCGGCCGCGTGCATGCGACCCCGCACCCGCGCCAGGGCCTGCGCGAGCGGCCGGATGAAATGGTCGGCATCCTCGATATCTATCAGGAGCGCGGCGACGGCGAATCGCCGTTCAGCCCCGACGAGATCGCCGAGCTGGTCCACCTCGAGCCACGGCCCTGGGTGATGGCCGCGAACGAGCTGCATCGGCTGGACGCCGATCTCGAGTTCGCCGTGGGCCTGCCCGCACATCTCGAAGTCGATGCATCCGAGCGTCACGCATCACTGGGCAGCGGTTTGCAGATGCGACTGCTGCTGCCGGTGGAGCCCGACGAGATGGTTGCGCAACGGCTGAACGCGAACGAATGCCTCGAGCCCGATGCGCACCAACTCGGCGCGTGGTGCGTGGACGAGGACCGCGGCTTGATGTTCACGGGATTCGTGCCCGCCGCCGCGCACACACCGGGCTTGTCACGTGCGCTGGTGTATCACTTGTCCGCGAAGAATGAATGGGCGCGGGCGTTGCTGTTTCCGTCGGGTTAGGGTGCAGGGGCACCCGCCGTCAGTCTGCCCCACTGCGCTCGTCTCGAGCCTCAGCTGGGGGGTCACGCGGATCGTGTACGGCGTGAACCATCAGCTCTTCGAGGTGTCGCCCGACGGCGGCACGCCGCGCGCACTCGCAGAGTCCAGACTTCGTATCGAGACGCCATTCCTGCTGCCCGGCGACCGGGCCGTTCTGTATACCGAGCACGGGAAGGTATGGACCTCTGGTGACGAACGCGTCATGATCCGGCCCCTCACCACGGCCGATCCTCCGCGCGTCCTGCTCCAGGACGCCGCCGACGCGCGGTATCTCGCCACGGGGCACATTGCGTTCCTCCGGCAGGGGACGATCTTCGTGGCTCCGTTCGACGTCGAGACGCTGCAACTGCGGGGCGCCGAGGTGGCCGTGCTGAGCGGAGTCGCACAGGCCACTGCGTCCTGGTTTGGACCAGACCTGACGCTTGCCGGGCAGTTCGCCGTGTCGCCCCAGGGCACGCTGGCCTACGGTGTCGAGCCCAATGCCCGCCATTCCGACGTCGGATCTCGTCAGCCTCGACCGGCGGGGTGAAGTCACGCCGCTGGGCGCGCCGGCGTCCGCCTTTCGCGAACGCATCGAGTCGTCGCCGGATGGCGCGAGCGTCGCGGTGTCCCTGCAGACGACGACGAACGTCCGGCTGTTTCTGTACGACCTGCTGCGTGGGACACTGACACCGGCGTTCGCCGAGACCGGCGATCGCGAGGCCGTCCAGCCGCAGTGGTCGCGCGATGGCCAAGTTGCCGTGCACATTCTGGGCAACGGGACCAGTCACGTGGAAGTGTTCAGGCCCGATTCGCCCGCCCTGCCAGAGGTCCTCGCCGATTCGGCGGACTTCTCACCGAGCTCGTGGTCGAGCGATGGCGAGTTGCTGGCCGGGACCAAAGCGACCGTCGCGGGAACG
>CAZEMI010000094.1:0-14555 GCA_964513235.1 uncultured Acidobacterium sp. | reverse complement strand
GCGTCTCCTTCAGCTCGGCGATCTCGCCGCGCGCGTCGACGGTGATCTTCTGCGTCAGGTCGCCGTTGGCGACGGCGGTCGTGACCTGGGCGATGTTGCGGACCTGGTTGGTCAGGTTCGACGCCATCAGGTTCACGTTGTCGGTCAGATCCTTCCAGGTGCCGGCGACGCCCTTGACCTTGGCCTGCCCGCCGAGCTTGCCCTCCGTGCCGACCTCGCGGGCGACGCGGGTCACCTCCGAGGCGAAGGAGTTGAGCTGGTCGACCATGGTATTGACGGTGCTCTTCAGCTCGAGAATTTCGCCCTTCGCGTCGACCGTAATCTTCTTCGACAGGTCGCCGCGCGCCACGGCGGTGGTGACGTCGGCGATGTTACGCACCTGGCTGGTCAGGTTGCCGGCCATGGCGTTGACGTTGTCGGTGAGGTCCTTCCAGGTGCCGGCGACGCCGCGCACATCGGCCTGGCCGCCGAGCTTGCCGTCGGTGCCGACTTCTTTCGCCACGCGCGTCACTTCCGACGCGAATGAACCGAGCTGGTCCACCATCGTGTTGATGACGTTCTTGATCTGCAGGATTTCGCCCTGCGCCTGCACCGTAATCTGCTGGTTGAGGTCGCCGTTGGCGATCGCGGTCGCGACCTTCGACACGTCGCGCAGCTGCACGGTCAGGTTGCCGGCCAGCTCGTTGACGTTGTCGGTGAGGTCCTTCCACGTGCCGGCGACGCCGCGCACGTCGGCCTGGCCGCCGAGCTGACCTTCGGTGCCCACTTCCTTGGCCACGCGCGTGACTTCCGAAGCGAACGAGCTGAGCTGATCCACCATGGTGTTGACGGTGTTCTTCAGCTCGAGAATCTCGCCCTTGACATCGACGGTGACTTTCTTCGAGAGGTCGCCCCTCGCCACCGCGGTGGTCACTTCCGCGATGTTGCGCACCTGGCTGGTCAGGTTGGCCGCCATCAGGTTGACGTTATCGGTGAGGTCCTTCCACGTGCCGGCCACCCCCTTCACCACCGCCTGCCCGCCCAGCTTGCCTTCCGTGCCGACTTCGCGCGCCACGCGCGTCACTTCCGACGAGAACGTGCCCAGCTGCGCCACCATCGTGTTCACGACCTTGGCGGTGCGCAGGAATTCACCGGTCAGCGGGCGATCGTCGATCTCGAGCGACATCGTCTGCGTGAGGTCGCCCTTGGCGACGGCGCCGATGACGCGCGCGACTTCGGTGGTCGGCTGCACGAGGTCCGAGACCAGCGTGTTGACCGATTCCACGGCAGTCGCCCACGCGCCTTCGGCATACGGCAACTGGGCGCGCTGCTTGACGTTGCCGGCCTTGCCGACGACGGTGCTGAGCCGTTCGAGTTCTTTGACCAGACGCTCGTTGCGCTCAATCGCGGTGTTGAGCGCATCGCAGATCTTCCCGGACAGGCCCGTTCGATCGTCGGGCATGCGGACCGTGAAATTTCCGCGTTCGTATTCCGCCAGGACACCGAACAGCACTTTGTGGTCGAGGCTGTCGGTGCCGCTGCCGGTTGTCGACGAGCGCGCTTTGCTTGCGGCGACCTTCCGAGCCAGGTGCATACGTATAGACCTCTTGTGTTGACGAAACTCGGCCTTCAATGCAAGGAACTTGCCTGTAGTCTAAATGGCTTTATGACCCATTACTGCCCGAATTGGGTAACACGCTACCCATTGACTGATGAGGTTGGGTAGCCGGTGGTGCTGTTTTATACACCACCTGGAATGGCAACCCGGGGACCGGCGAATTCCAGTTTTCGGATCAGTGTTTCCACTGATCGCACTCCGGATCCCGGATTTTCGTGGCACCAAACTTGAAGTCCCACGCCTCTGTCGGGCTTATGGCCCGCAGGAGGACCGGTAATGAGCTTGAAGAATGGATTTCTGGTGATCGCACTGATGAGCGGCCTCTCCCTCGCGGCCTGCTCGAACACGGCCGCCGGCGTGGAACAGGACGCACGGGAAAATGCCGAGGCGGCGGCCGCCGCGGCCGACAAGGCTGGAGACAGGGCCGAGCCCGCGGCTCGCGAGGCGGCCGCGGAAACCAAGGAAGCGGCGCGTGAAGTCGGCGGCGCCATCGCCGGGGCGATCGAGACCATCGACATCAAGTCGGCGCTGATGGCCGACCGCACGGTGGATGCGAGCCACATCAACGTCGACACCTTCCACGAGACCAAGACCGTGGTGCTCAAGGGGTCGGTGACGACGGCTGCCCAGCGTGACGAAGCGGCGCGCATTGCCGCCGCGGAAGCGCCGAGCTATCGCATCGACAATCAGCTGACGATTGTTCCCAACCCGTAGGGACTTGGGACTTGGGACCTGGGACTTGGGTAGTTCAAGCCCCAAGCCCCAAGCCCCAAGACCGCAGGAGACATTCAATGAACGACGACATCCTTAAAGGAAAGTGGTCCCAGCTGAAGGGTCGTGTCAAGGAGCAGTGGGGCAAGCTGACCGACGACGAGATCGACGAGCTCCATGGCCGTCGTGAACAGCTGGTCGGTAAAGTGCAGGAGCGGTACGGCATCGCCCGCGAACAGGCGGCACGCGACGTCGACAACTGGCTCAACAACACTGCGGGGCAGTATTAACTCTTGACTGTCGACTGCCGGCTGTTGGCGTACTAACTCTGAACTGCCGACTGTTGACTGTCCACGGTTGCAGACCGAAGGCTCCGGCCTTCGGTCTTTTTTTGGCCATCCAGCTCGACATTTTTGAAGTGGTAAGTTGAACTGCGGGATGTGATCGAGCAGCTGATCACCGGTGTCTAATCAGTGTAAATCGGTGGCCGGTGTCAATCAGTGGCCTAGGCCTTCCAGTCGGACTCGAACAAGCCGGCGATCCTACCGACCGCGCGACGGTCCTTGGTGATCATGCCGACCTCTCGACGTTTATCGAGGTCGAGTTTCCTCAGGCTCTGACTGCCGACAAACGCCGCCTTGCGATCGCGCACGATGGCACGGAGGTGCAGCCGCAGGCCGCGCAGCGACTTCACCTTGAAGCCGGTGTCTTTCCACTTCTGTTCGAGCGATCCGAGAATCCTGACCCTCACGCCGGCGGCGGCCCGCTGCATCAGCAGCGCGATGATCCGGTCGTCGCTGACGTTGGCGTCGTAGATCAAGAGCTCGCGGCGCGCGCCCTGGATGAACTTCGACAACTGGTCCCGCGCGTTCTCGGGGCTGACCACCAGCCGCGACGAGGCGACGATTGGCGGGACCCGGTTGTGATCGGCGTCAATCACCTTGGTCAACGCGGACACGATCTTGGGATTCACGGTGACGAGTCCCAGGCTCCGGCTGCGCTTGATGTCGAGGCTGGTGAAATTGAACCCGAGGACCATCGCCTTCTTGTTGTCGACGATCACGACTTTGCCGTGGTAGCGCACCATGTCGTTGGCGGTGCGCGACAAGGTGGCGCCGCATTTCAGCAGGCGGCCTTCGAGCCTCCGCAGCTTCTTTTCGCCGCCGCGGTTGGTGTAGGCGATCAGCGCCCGCACGGCGACGCCGCGCTCGACTGCGGCCGCGAGCGCGTCTTCGATCTCGGGCATGTCGAAGCGAAAGATGACGATGTCGAGGGACTTCTTGGCGCGTTTGATGGCCTTCAGGATGGGGAGGATGCCATCGTCCGGCTCGATGATCACCTGCATGACGGCACAGGTTGCAAGCCGCGTGCCGCGTCAACCGTAGCATCACCAACGGGAATGTCGCCGTGCCGTCCTATGGCAGAACTCATCCGCTCGAGGCTGGCGCTCAGCATCGGGCCAAGTCGGAAAGGCGCAAGAGCGCGGCCGCGTGACCTCACGGCTCGCTACGCTGAGGCGGTGACGGCGAGATCGCCCGACGCCGGCTCGTCAAGCAACCAGAACAATCCCTCACCCGCTTGTTGGAGCCGGCGGCTCACGCGGTACCGAATCTTCCGCTCGCGCAGCCCCGGCGCGTCAATCGACAGCGCGCGGCTGGCGGGCCAGCCGCGAAGCGCGGCTTCGATATCGTGCAGTACGGCTTTGCGAGGCAGCGGCAACAGATTGAGGAGGTTGTCGCCGCGCCGGAGCATGCCGACACCCAGCAGGCTGCCAACGCCGCGAGACGCCGATTCGATCCGGCCGTCGAGATCCGTGAAGGCCCAGGCCTCCGGCGCAACCGCCGCGGTGGTGCGTGCCATGTTTCCTCCTTGTCTGCTTGGACGGAGCAAAGATGGCAGGTCTGTGACAGGAACATTACATCGCTGAAAGGCACCGATCGAACACCGACGATCTCAGATCTCAGATCTCGGATCGCGGATCAATTGCCGAAAGTGTGATTGACGACAATCGCACGATCTACCCTCTGAAATTGATCCGCAATCCGAAATCAGCAATCTGAAATCTACCACCACTGTGGCTCTATCTGCGGCCGGAGGCGCATCAACTCCTCGCGGCGCGCCGGTGACGCCGTGACCAGCAGATCGTCGATCGCCCGCAGATGCGCGACGCGGAATGCGTCCGCGGCAGGCACGATGATGTCCGGCGTGACGCCGCGCCCCTCCCAGTTGGCACGCCCGATTGACGACAGCACGCGGCCGTTCGGCACCGTGATCTCGAACAACTCGCCCGCTGGATAAGCGCGGCCGGGGTTCGCGGCGCCGGCGGTCACCTCGCCGATCACCACCGCGCGTTTGCGCTCCTGCAGCAGGAACGCGAGCCCTTCCCCGCCGGAAAATGTCCGGGCCGACGTGAGCACATAGATCGGCCGGCGCGCGTTGCGAGTGGCCGGGGCCTCCTCCGGGGTGCGGTAGATCTCCTTCGATCCGTCGCGGTGAACGATCTCGAACAACGATTGTCCCGTGCCTTCGATCAGATAGCTGATCAACAGGGCCACCGTGTCCGGCGAGCCGCCGCCGTTCGCGCGCATGTCGAGAATCAGCGCGTCGGCCGGCTGCAATACCTGCATGGCTGCGGCGAGGGCGTCGCGATGCTCGACCGGCCGCATGAAGAACGCCAGGTCGAACACGCCGATGTTGCCGGCGATCAGCTCGGTGCGCCTGAATCCCGCGGTGGTGGGAACGTTACGGCGCTCGCCACCGCCGCCGCTGTAGGCAGCGCGAGGAGTGGCCAGGGCCACCGCGATGTGCTTGTCTTTGGTGAGCTCGTAGAAATCCGCCGTCAGGCGCGGTGCGAGCGCTGCCGGCACGTTGGCAGCGGCGTAGTGCCCGCCCTCGAGACGTCGCTCGATCGCCTCCGCCACGGTCTTGCTGAGGGCGGCGTCGAAGTACTCGCGCTCGAACACATCCGCGACGGCGCGGACCGCGCTCCCGATCGCTGCCGCATCGAGAGACTGCGCCGGCGCCGGCGTCGCCAGGAGCACAAGCAGCACGAAAAGAACACCACACCGCATCTGCGTCTAATCAGTGTTTAATCGGTGGCCTGCTAGCTGTACGCCGCTCCGACCATGATCCGGCGAATACGACACCACGGCGAGCCGTGCGACGGGTGGTTGATCTGCACCGGCTGCCCCTTGGCGTCGCCGGTGGTGCCGAACATCTCCCACGATTCGCGGCCCGACGTCGCGTCGAGGTTCTGCCAGAAGTCCGTGGTGATGGCGTTGTACGTGACATCGCTCACCATCCGCGTCTTCTTGCCGTCCTTGATCTCCCAGAACGCATCGCCGCCAAACTGGCCGTTGAAGCGCTGCTGATCGATCGAGTAGCTGCCGCGGCCGTCGATCAGGATGCCGTCCTTGGTGTCGGCGATGATCTGCTCCGGCGTCGGCGATCCCGGCGGCCCCGGCTCCACGTGCACGTTCGGCATCCGCAAAAAAGGATAATTGCGCCACGAGGTGGCAAACGTGCAGCCCTTCGACGAGGTCTGGCCGATGTAATGCGCGGTCTCGCGGTTGGTCTGCAGATCCACGAGACGGCCTTCCTGGATGATCGGCCACCGCTGCGACTTCACGCCATCATCGTCGTAGCCCACGGTGCACATGCCGCCCGGCAGCGTGCGATCGCACGTCACGTTGAACAGCTTCGAGCCCATCATCAGCTTGCCGACGTCCGAGGCTTTCACGAAGCTCGTGCCGGCATAGTTGGCTTCGTAGCCGACGATGCGATCGAGCTCGGTCGGATGCGCGACGATCTCGTGGATCGTCAGCATCGCGTGCGCCGGCGTCATGATCAAGTCCTTGAGGCCGACGCCGACCGGCGGCGCACCGCAGTGCTCCACCGCCTCGCCGGCAATCCGCTCGGCGTTCTCGAGCATCTTCGCTTCGAGCACCACCTCGTACCCGGCGGACTTCGGCGCCACCGAAAACGTGCGCGACTTGGCCTTGCCGTCCTTCAGCGCGGTCACCGTAAAACCAGGCGACGTCCGCCAGATCTCCTGCTCGAGGTACGACCCTTCTGACGTGGCGAGGTACTTCCACTCGTAATCGAACGCCATGCTCGATTGCACGCGGATGACGCCCGGCACTTTCAGCGCGGCCTCGTTGACCTTCAACAGGAACTGGATCTTGTCGTCGAGCGACACGTCTTCCGGCTTCTGCGTCACCGGCACCGACCAGTAGTCCTGGTAGGCCTCGACCGGCGCCAGCTTCACTTCGAAGCGCTTGCTGACGGCGCTCGCCTTCGCCACTTCGGTTGCCTGCGCGGTGATCTTCCTGATCTCCGCCTCGGTGACGAACGGGCTGCTGGCAAAGCCCCACACGCCGCTGTGGATCACGCGAACGCCGAATCCCGCGCTGGTCTCCATGCCGCCGGCGCCGAAGCCGAAGGAATCGACGACGATCTTGTCCCGCACCGCCACGCTGTCGTTGACGTTGCGCGTGAAGCGGATGTCGGCATAGGAGCAGCCGAGGCGCTTGGCTTCGGTGAGCGCCAGGTCCGACATGCCCTTGAAGCGCGACTCCATGACCCGCGCCTTCGGCGACTGCGCAATAAGATCGCCGACCAGGTCGCTGGCATAGAGCGCCACGCCGGTGGCACTCAGGGTCTTGACGAAATCTCTACGTTTCATGTCTCCACCATTGCCGGGATGGCGGCACTCGAGTGCCGCCCCGGCGCCCGCGCCATTACACGGCGGGCGAAATCGACGTCATCGTGAAATCTTCGAGGCGCATCGCGGGCACGAGCGCCGTGCCCGGGTTGTCGTAGGCCTCGCCCGTGTGCATCGGGATCGACGGACCGAGCGCCGTAATGTTGTTGAAGCTCACCGCGGGCGACTCGTTCCAGCGGAAGTTCTGCACCGGCGCCACGATCTCGCCGTTCTCGATCAGGAACAGCCCGTCGCGCGTCATGCCGGTGTTGAGCAACGTCATGCTGTCGACCGGGCGAATGTACCAGAAGAACGACACCAGCAATCCGCGTTTCGTCGTCTTGATCATCTCGGCGACGCTGGTCGTGCCGCCTTCCATCACCAGGCTCATGCCCGGCAGCGTCGCGGTGGCCTCCCGCTTCTGGCGCTGGGCCCAGAAGCGATCGGAGAAGAGGTTCTTGACCGCGCCCTTTTCGATCCACGTGATCGGCTTGGCGGCCAGTCCGTCCTGGCCGATCGGGCTCTGCCGCAGGATCGGGTTGCCGATCTCGCTGCGCAGCGTGAAGTTGTCGCCGAACACCTTCTCGCCCAGCCGCGTCTCGCCCCGTTTCTTGCCGCTCATGAAGCTGCGGCCCTCTTCGGCGTTGCGTGCGTTCAGAGACCCCAGCATCAGCGACAAATAGCGCGCCGCCGGACGCGACTCGAGAATCACGGTGTAGTTGCCGGGCTCAATCGCCCGCGGCTTGCGCGATCGCAGCGCCTTGTCGGCGGCGACGTTGGTCAGCATTTCCGCGTCGATATTCTTGATGTCCTTCACGCCCGTGGTGCCGGCCCAGCCGGATCCGGTTTGGTCCGGCGTGCGGCAGGTCAGGATGAAGCTGGCGTCGGCGTAGTGGAAATAGGTGAACAGGCCTTCGCTATTCGCGCCCGCATCCACCCAATCGAACTTGGGGATATAGCCGGCGCCGAGCACACCCTTCTTTTCGCAGATGTCGGTGCTCGCCTTCACCATCCTGGCGCGTTCGGCGGGACCGAAATTCACCGCCGACGGCAACGCCGCCTCGACGGGAATGTAACTCTGCGGCGGCTTTACCAGCGGCATCAGCTCGGGGTTGTCGGGCTTGCGGCGCGCCAGCGCCTGCACCGCGTCGATGGTGCGCTTCAGCGTGTCGTCATCGAACTGGTGCGTGGTCGCGCTCGCGCTCTTCTGTCCGTAGCGCACGATGATCGAGATCTCCTGATCGTGCTCGATCAGGTTGGCCGTGATGCTCGAGTTGGCAAAGCGGGTCGCCGATCGTTCGCCGCCGGAGAAGCGCACCTCGACGGCGTCGGCCTTGCACAGGTTGAGCACCTTGTCGGTGATCTGTTTGATTTCGTCTCGCGAATAGGCCATCAAATGATCCTTGTTGTCTCGAGGACTTGAGGGCTTGAGGACTTGAGGACTTGGCGTGTCAGGACCTCGAGACCTCAGGACCTCAAGCCCTGAGCGCCTTATCTTAGTCCGTGACGCCGCCGCAGCCACCACTCGGCCGAGAGACAGCCGGCGAACGGCAGGATCCACCAGGCAGCGCGCATCGGATGGATCCGCGCCGCACCTGCCTGTCGCGCCGTAGCCTTGGCGGAGGCGGATCGCGCCGGAGCGCCGAAGGCGCGAAGGCGGACGAGAGTGTCTTCGTCTGTCACGACACCACCTGATGCGCGCGCCCGGCGCCCGAGTTCGGCGAGCGTAACGTCGGCAGGTCGAGATTGTGCGGTCGACACCGCGATGCCGCGCGTCACGGTGGCATCGTTGACCGTTGCCTCAACCGTGCAGGAGGTGCCGCCAGCAATCGGCAATTCACCGCGTAGGACGCCCGGCGCACCGGCCGGCCACAAGCGAATCGCCTGCGCATGATCGCAACGTGCCACCGCGCTCGCCTCGACGGCCGAGGCAAGTTCCATCGATCGATAACGCAACGTGAACGGTTGCCGCGAGCCGGGCATGCCCAGGTTGTTCTCGAACTCCAGCCGCAGCGGCGCACCAGCCGCCGCGCCTTCGGCCACCACCGATCGCCAGAACCGATCGAACGCCTTGCCATCGTCATCTCGATACCGCCACGCATCCATGGCCGTCGAGATCACAAGGCGACCACTGCCGGTTGGCACGATCACAACAGCACCCGTTGCACCAGTTGCACCCGCCGCGACAAGAAGTTCCGACGCTCTTAAGGATCCAACCTCTCGCGGTTCCGACATCAATCGCTCGGACCATTCACCTGGAAACAAGCGGGCAGCGCTTCCCGATGGCGCTCGCTCCGGCAACAGCACGGCGGTGCCGCCGCGCACCTGAACGAATCGTTCGATCAGATCCACGTCGCTCGCCGTGAGCGCGTCTGGGCCGCCCACCACCAGGACCGACGCCGCGTCGAGCGCCCGCGTCTCGAGGCGTCCGTTGGCCGTGCCGGAGGTAATCGCCGGCGCCAGCCGAGCCCGATGCTCGACCAGAAAACGGGCATCGTCTTCAAGGGCGCGGCGAACAAACGTGCTGCCCCATGACGGGCGGGCATCGAACACCAGCACCGGCAGGCGCTCCGATCCGACGTCAACGCCGGCGGTGAGGACGTGATCGAATGCCACCGATTCACCGGTGGCCGGCATGGCTTCGATGCGAAGCGCGCGTGGTCCCGAGGCCAGTGGCCACCAGGGCACATCGACAGCCTGCGGGCCATCTGACTGCCATTCGATGATGGCGCTGCCCACGAGCGCGGCGTTGTCGGACACTCGGATCTCGGTCCGGCGTCCAACGACGTCGCGGCCATCAACGAGCACACGCGCAACACCAGCCGCACCCGCATGCTGCCCTGCCGCGAGAACCACGGACCGCAGCCGAACGTTGGGGCCCGCGTTGTCGCCGATCGTGATCAGCGAAAGCGGCTGATCCAGGTCCGCGGGCAACGCGGCGTCGACTGTGCCATCCGCTATCACTACGCATCGGTCGCCAGGCCCGCACGGTAATCGGTGATGCGCGACCTCGCGAACGCGGACTTGGGTGCCGGCATTGACGCGGTGCAACTCGCGTTCGATCGGCGAGACATCCGCGGCGGTCATTTTGATCAACGTCAGCGGCACTGCCGGCGCGCGTTCGATCGACAGCACCGGATCGACCAGCGCCGCAACGGCGATGGCGATGGCCACACCGCGAAGAATGGCGCGCAATAGTGGGTGGCTCATTGAGGCGTCTTCCTCGTGTCCGCGAGCCGTCCCGCGAGGGGATCCGCCGGCAGCGTCACCACGGCCGCCGCCGGCAAGGTCTTCAACGCATGGGCAGTGACGGCCTGCATCGCCGTTTGAATAGCCACTTTCCGCTCGTCGAGGCTGCGTGCGGTGGCGATCCCGACGGCCGCCTTCCGTAATTCCGGCGAGGCGGGATCAATCGCGGCCACGCGAGCGGCGAGCGATGCGTCCATCGCCGGGGTCCCGGCCGCCGCCGACACCAGCTCGCGCATCACTTCCCGCTGTCGTTCGATGGCTGAGGGCATCGCTGCCGCGGCGCGGTCGCGCACCCAGGAACCCGCGTCGCGGCGGTCGGCCGTCAATCGCCGCGTGGTGTCGATGCGCGATCGATCGGGCAAGGTGCGCAGGAAGAAGCGGCGACGATCGAGGGCGCGTTCGAGGCTGGCGAGCGCCTGGCGTTCGAAGACGAGCGCTTCTTCGGCCCGGCCGTCGTTTAACTGGGCCTCGGCGCGAGACATGAAATTGATCGCCCGCACCATTTCGGCGCGGCCGCGGTTTTCGAGCCGGCCTTCGGCCAGCTCGTGCGAGTGCGCCGCTTCTTCAACTTCATCCTGCACGTCGCCGCCGCTCAGAAACACCACCTCCGCCCGCACCATCCGCTGTTCCATGCCGATCAGGCGTGACTGTTCCAGCCAGCCTTCGGGTCGTCCAGAGCCTGTCGCGCCGGAGCCCCGCTGGGGCGAAGGCGGACGAAGGCGGGCAATCAATTGCTCGGTCTTGTAGATCACCATCTGTTGACTGATCGCGTACTTGCGCTCATCGGTCGGCAGCGCGAAGCCGGCGCTGACAATCTCGGAGGATCGCCCGATCTCGACGAGAAACGCGTCGGATTGCACCGGCGTACCCGCCGGGTTGGCGTCGCGCGCGACGGCGCGATACACCACGACGTCGCCCTCGGCGAGCGCGAGACCGTCGAGCGGCCACCGCGCCCGGCCGCGCCACTCTCGGGCACTGACCCGCTCGATGGCGATCGGAATCGCGCCTTCCGTAAACGCGACGTTCTCGCCTCCGCCCGACACCTTGGTGAACCGCAACGCCAGCGCTGCCAGGCCGAGATCGTCACGGCCGTCGAGGCCAATCGTCAGCGTGCCGGTGCCGGTGGCCAACGCCGTGTCGCGCCCCGGTTCGTTGATGCCAACCGACGGTGGCGCGTCTGGCACGACGATCACCGACAAGAAGCGCGCCGGACGGTCATTGCCGACGCGCAACTCGAGGCCGGCCGATTCGACGGCCACCCACTCTCGTAACACGCGCGATTCCGATTCCACGCGCACGCGGCTCCCGGCAATGGCCGTCACTTGCACGGGATCGGTCAGCACCTCGGTCGGCCGCGCGGTATAGGCCGGCGGTGTAATCCGCACTGAAATGGCGCCCGCAGTCGGCGTCTGGCTCGTGCTGCCAATGCCTCCAGGCATCACACGCTCAGTCCGATCGCTCACGCTCACGAGCAACACGCAACCAAAGATCACGGCGACGGCGACGCCGGCGGGCTGCGCCAGCGGCACCACCCGGGCCGGATCAACCGTCGCGATTCTGTTCTCCGCCTGCGTGAAGATCGCATCGCGGATCTCTGCCTGAACGGGCCGTGGCTGTGCCGACAGTTCTGCGGCGGTGATGATCAGGTTATCGAGCGTGCTATCGCGCGCTTCAATCGTCTTTGCAACTGAAGCCGCGTTGATGCGCCATTGACTGACCATCACCACCGCCGCTCCCAACACCCCAACGACTAATCCCTCAATAATCCCTGGAGCGTCCGCCTTCAGGCGGACGGTCACCATCACCGCACCAAACAACGCACCGCCGATCGCGAGCGCGCGCGTGATGACCAGCAGTTGCACCCGCAACCGTACTTTGCCCAGCGTGGTCATCAGCGTCTCAGGCAACCCGCGCCTCCGCATCCACAACTGCCTTCAGTCGCTCGTTTGCCCTCTCGCGCCGCAACACGTGCTCGAGGCCAAGCAGCGCCAGGGCCGCCGCCCAGAACCAGCGCCGATCACCCTCGTCCCCTGGAATCGAGGTGGGCGATGGTGGACCTGGCGGTCGCGACCACGATTGGAGCTGCTCACGCGGAATCACAACCGGCTCAACGAACGGGCGCGGGGTCGCGCGATCGATGGCATCCCACATGCCGCGCGCCGCCGACGTGGATGGGCTCGGCACGGACATGCGTATGACGTCCGCACCTTGCGAGGCCGCCCCGAGGTCCCCGCCGTCCCACGCGATCAGGAGCCGCCGATCGTCCGCGGTCCACGGCACGCCTTCGTCAATTGCTGCTCGCAAGGCCGCATCTGCGAGCGCCTGGTCAGCCGCCGGGGCAATCACGCGCAGCCGATCTTGCGGAACGGGCACCGCCGCCCCATCGGTGATGTGCGTGGCATCGGTGGTGAGCCGCACGATTTGCTCGACGCGCACCAGCGTCCCGTTGCGACGAGTCAACAACGGCGTGGTGAACGGATTCGGCGCGGCCGATGGAGTGTCTGGCGCGAAGCGAATGCCGATACCGGCCGGGACCAGCGCCAGATCGCTCGCGCCGATCGATCCGCGCCGAAACGACCCGGTGAAGACGATCTCGCGCGCCGACGGTGGCTGCTCGCCGAGCCACCGCAACGCATCACCGATCGCATCCGCGATCGCCGTCCGATTGAAGGTGGCGGTCCTGAACGCGTCGTCGGATGTCGCGGGCGCACTGTCAGCAGCCACCGACACCGTGGCTCGCGACAGCCGATTCGCATACCCCGCCGTGCGAACTGCGGTGTGCAGCACGGGCCCGGCAAGCGCGGTCACTGCTGCGACGATGACGGATACGCGACAAATCAAAAGTGCCGCATCCTGGATGGCTCGCCGCCGCAATGCGGCCAGCGCCGTTTCGCGCAGAAACCGCAGCGACGGATATGGCAGCGACCGCGTTTGTTGCCGCACCAGCAAGTGGATCGCAATGGGCAGCGCAATCAGCGCGAATGCCGCCAGCACCACCGGAGTGAGCCAGGTGATCGACATCACGAGCTTGTCCCGCCGACCTGTCCGCCGAAGCGCTTCGCGCGAAGGTGGAAGCGCTGGCGCGAAGCCGGACGACCTCGGCCGATGAGAAAGCGGCGCAGCGCCGGTTCGAGCGGCTCGCCCGTAATCACTCGCAGGTAATCAACCCCGTCTCGACGAATCTCACGCTCGACGCCCGCCAGCCAGGCGCCGAAGTCGCGCGCGTAGGATTCACGCGCGCTCGACGGCTGCACCAGGAGCTTTCGACCCGTTTCGAGATCGATGAACTCCGCTGCCCCGCCAACCTCCAGCGACAATTCCTCCCTGGACAGCACATGAATCGCGATCACGTCGTGACCCATGCGGCGCAGCCGGCGGAGTTGCGTGATGGCCGCTTCGTCTTCGTAGAAATCAGACAGGGCGATCACGAGACCGCGGCGCTTCATGAGGGCCGCCGCATGACGCAGGGCGCTGTCGATGGCACTCGTGCCGGACGGTTCCAGCCGCGACAATTCCGCCAGCAGCACGCGAAGGTGATGGTGTCCGCTGCGCGGCGGCACGAAATGCGCGCGATCAGAGGTGGCCAGCACCCCGGCGGCATCACCTTGATCCAGCACCAGCGTGCCGAGAATCGCGGCAATCGTCCTGGCAAGAATGAATTTCGTCGTCCGGATCTCCGCCTCCGCGGCGGAGCCGCTCCGGCGCGACCTCGCCGTAGCTCGCTTCGCGAGCCAAGGCGGGCCGGATCCCGGCCTGCCCTGAGCGAGGCGGACTCCGCTTGCGGAGTCCGGCGAGTCGAAGGGATCCCGGATCCCGTCTGGATAGTCCATCGACCTGCTGACGTCGAGCACGAACAACGCCGACAGGTTGGTCGTCTCGCGGAACTGGCGCGTGTAGACGCGATTGGTTCTCGCCAACGCCTTCCAGTCGACATATTTCAAGTCGTCGCCCGGACGATACTGGCGATACTGGCTGAACTCCGCGCTATAACCGTGAAAGGGGCTGCGATGCAGGCCCTGCCGCAATCCTTCGACGGTGGCCCGCGTCACGAGCTCGAGATCGCGCAGTGACTGCAGCTCGGAGGACGAGACGAGGTGCGGCCTCGACATGACAGAGTCTAACTAGTTACCCAAGCCCCAAGTCCCAAGCCCCAAGCCCCAAGCCCCCAACCCCCAACCCCAAACCCCCATATAAAGCAAGCCCCCCCGCGAGCAACCCCCGCACCACCCTTTGGGCGGAGATTCCGGGGGCGTACCCCGGGTAAATAACCATCAGCCCAATACGCCCCCCCCGCGG
>CAZEMI010000093.1:0-14793 GCA_964513235.1 uncultured Acidobacterium sp. | reverse complement strand
CTTGGGACTTGGGACTTGGGACTTGGGACTTGGGGTCTTGGGACTTGGGCCCGCAAAAATTGGCATTTTGCCCTTCAGGACCCAAGACCCAGGACCCAGGACCCTAGGCCCTGTAAGATTCCCCCATGCGCATCGCGATTGGCGCCGATCACGCCGGTTTTGAGATGAAACGCGACCTGGCCGCCTACCTGGCCAAGGGCGGGCACGAGGTGATCGACGTGGGCGCCTTTAGCGCCGCCCCGGTCGATTACCCCGACATCGCGGAAGGCGTGGCCCAGGCCGTGCGCAACGGGCAGGCCGACCGCGGCATCGTGGTGTGCGGCAGCGGGGTCGGCGCGGCGATGGCGGCGTGCAAGTTTCCGGGCATCCGCGCGTGCGTGTGCCACGACGTGTTTTCCGCGCGCCAGGCCGTGGAGCACGACGACATGAACGTGCTTTGTCTCGGCTCGCGCGTGATCGGCGCCTCGGTGGCGCGCCTGCTGGCCGACACCTTTGTCGCCGCGACCTTCAGCGGCGAACAGCGGCACATCGCGCGCCTCGAGAAGATCGACGCGATCGAGTCGCGCTATTCGCGCGACGAGTAAGCAACCCAGGTTCCGCTATTCGCGGGACCAGTGACCGAGCTCCGTCTTCAGTTTCTCGAACGTCGCATCGGCCTTGCTGACGCCCTGCAGCACCGCGTCCGGCGATTCCCACCCGTCCGGATCGATCGCCTCGGCGCGCGCCAGCCATGCCTCGCGCGCGGCGCCATCGAGATCGAGGCTCTCGATGCGCGCCACGATCTCCGCATACCGCGCCCGAAGCCTCGCGCCAATTTCACGTCCAGCCAATTCGTCCACGAGGCCACGTTGATCCACCTGCGGTGCAGGTTCGACGACGTCGCCGCCGGAAACTTCGGCGACGTCGTCGTCTCGCCGAAGCGCCTCAGTATCCTGGGGCGCGAAGGCGGACCGTACGGAGACCGAATCAGGATCAAGCGCGGAGACGACGTCCTCAGAGGGTTCGGCGATCACCTTGTATTCTTCGCGAACCTGATCGCGATGCTGATCGCGATCGCGACCTCGACCCCTCTTCTCCCTGCGTGGCTGCTGCGGCGGGCGCGGCGCGGGGGCTTCCTCTTCGGGCGTCATCACCTCCGACAAGGCGATAATCGCCGGCCAATCGAAATCAATGTCGGGATGTTGTTCTTCGATCGTGCGGATGGCGTCTTCGTCCAGCGCGGCGCGGCCGAGCATGATCCCGGGCGCGGTGCGATACCAGTACAGCAACCGCGGCCGATCGCCGGGGCGATCGGCGTGCATGAGGAACGTATTTTCAAAACCGCGGCGATCGCGGGTCAACCGGAGGAACGGCACCGTCGTCTGCGCCTTCTGTGCTTTCTGTGGGCTATCGCTTCTTGACCTTCTTGGCCGCCTTGGCCTTCGCCCCTCGACTCTGCTCGCCCCTCGACTGCGCTCGCCCCTCGACTCCGCTCGGGGCGACCTTGAGCCTGCCGAAAGGTCGGGGCGACCTTGAGCCTGTCGAAAGGTCGGGGCGACCCTGAGCTTGTCGAAGGGTCGGCTTGGCGGCAGGTTTTGATTTCTTGGCCGCGGGCTTCGCCTTGGGCCTGGCTTTCGTCCCTCGACTGTGCTCGCCCCTCGACTGCGCTCGCCCCTCGACTCCGCTCGGGGCGACCTTGCCCCTGCCGAAAGGTCGGGGCGACCTTGAGCCTGTCGAAAGGTCGGGACGACCCTGAGCTTGTCGAAGGGTCGCGACCGGCTTGGCCTTCGGCGCGGCCGCCGGCACCTTCACCGTCGGCGCATCCGGCGAGCGGCTCACCAGCGTAAAGCGCACCTGATCGAACGACGTCGTGTAGGTCCACAACTCCGACACCACGATCTGGTACTCGTCGCTGATGCGCTTGGCGGCTTCCACGAACGCGGTGGGCACGTACAGGTGCAGCGGCACCTTGAGCTTACTGTAGACACCCCACTCGGCGCGCGCTTCGATGGGATTCACCGACTCACCGGTCTCGACTTCCACGGTGGTCAGCAGGCGCCTGGTGCCTTCCGCAAATACCAGCACATCCGGAAAGACCACGAGCTCACCCACGGTGACCGACTGATTCTGTTCGTTGCCGGGATTGATGATGACGTCGGTCTTGCGCTTGTACTTGGCCTGCAGTTGCCGTATGACGCGGTCGTGCTCGAGTTGCTCGCGAACTGGCCGGGTGAGGATCGGGCTCACTATGCCTCCGAAAATTTGATAAACGCGGAACTATAGCACGTAAGATCTGTGCTTTCTGCGCCTTCTGTGGCCGCTTTCCGCGCCTTCCGTGGCCCTAAAATGGAGGGATGCGCCTCGGTAGATACGCCCTTTTGTGCAGCGCCGTTATGCTCGCGGCACTGTCCGCTCTCCTTTCGGCCACCGCTGAAGCCATCGCGGACAGACCCGCCGCAGGACGGCAGGGCCCCGCCGTGGTCGATCCCGCCGTGGCCAAGCTGCTGGCCGGCATCCGGGCCGCCGACACGGGACAACTCGCCGTGTCGGAGGAAGACGGCCGCTTCCTGCGCGTGCTGGTCGGCGCGACCAACGCGAAGCACGTGCTCGAAATCGGCGCGGCCAGCGGCTACAGCGCGATCTGGATCGGCATGGGCCTGCGGCAGACCGGCGGCCGCCTCGTCACCATCGAGTACGACCCGGTGCGCGCGAAGGAAGCCGCGGCCAACGTGCGCCGGGCCGGGCTCACGGACATCGTGCAGGTGATCGCCGGCGACGCGTTCACGGAGATCCCGAACGTCCAGGGCCGGTTCGATCTCGTCTTCCTCGACGCGTGGAAGCCCGATTACAAGAAGTTCTTCGACCTGGTGTTCCCGCGCGTCACGCCCGGCGGGTTGTTCCTCGCTCACAACGTGATCAACAAGAAGAACGACATGCTCGACTTCCTGGCGGCCATCCAGGCGCATCCGCAGGCACTCACCACCACGGTGTCGCCCGGCCACGAGGGCATTTCGATGACCTACAAGACGCGATGACAGCCGTCCACATCATCGGTGTGCCGCTCGATCTGGGCGGCAACCGGCGCGGCACCGACATGGGGCCGTCGGCCTTTCGCATCGCCGGCCTGGGCGAGCAACTGGCCGGGCTTGGCCTTCGTGTGATCGACAAGGGCGACGTGCCGTCGCCGATTCCCGAGAAGACAGGCGCGGGCGATCCGCACAAGCGCTACGTCAAGGAGATCGCGCGCGTCTGCCAGCGGCTGTTCCAAACGTCGCTCGCCTCCTTCTCGGAAGGCGCCATGCCGATTGCGCTGGGCGGCGATCACAGCCTCGGCACTGGATCGGTGGCCGCCGCGGCCGCGCACCTGCGCAAGAGCGGCAAGCCGCTGGGCCTGATCTGGGTGGACGCGCACGGCGACATGAACAGTCCCGGCTCGAGCGGGTCGGGCAACGTGCACGGCATGCCGCTCGCGGCGCTGCTGGGCGCGGAGCCCGCGGAGCTCGCGCATTTTGCGGGCCCCGGACCCGCCGTCTTGCCGAAGCACACGGTGCTCGTCGGCATTCGCAACCTCGATGAAACGGAGAAGAAGATCGTCCGCGCGTCGAAGGTCCACGTGTTCACCATGAAAGAGATCGATCGGCTCGGCATCGCCGAGGTGATGGCGCGCGCGATCGCGATCGCCACCAAGGGCACCGGCGGTTTTCATGTGTCCTACGATCTCGACGCGTGTGATCCGACGGTGGCGCCGGGCGTGGGCACGCCGGTGAAGGGCGGGCTGAGCTATCGCGAGGCGCACGTCGTGATGGAAATGGTGGCCGAGTCGGGGAAATTGACGTCGTTCGATCTCGTCGAGGTGAACCCGACGCTCGACATCAGGAATACCACGGCGGAGTTGGGTACCGAGCTGGCACTATCTGCGTTAGGAAAAAGTATCTTGTGAGGTCTTGGGGCTTGGGGCTTGGGGCTTGGGGCCTGAGGAGCTAGGACGCCGCGATTCGTCCGAACCCGCTGTTGTTGCCGCGCGACTGCTCGAGCATGTCTTCGAGCGTGTCCATCAGCATGACGAGCGAGTACGGTTTCTCGACCAGGCGCGTGTTCGGGCGGATGGTTTCGAGGTCGGCGGATTCCGAGCGCAGGCCCGAGAAAATGATGATGGGAATTTCCGGCGGCGCCGACACCACCACTTCGCGGCCGGAGCCGCGGCGCAGCCGCAGGTCGATGATCGCCGCAGCCGGGCGATGGGTCTTGATCGCGTCGAGGCCTTCGTCCGCGGTTTCAGCCGTGACCACCGTGTACTGCCGCATTTGCAGGAATTTCACCAGCGGCTGGCGGACGGCTGAATCGTCTTCGACGACCAGCACGACGGGAGAGGTTTCTCGCACCACGCGGAAATTATCGTCCTATTGCCCCTTGAAAAATATGTCCGACTGGTAGGACAGCGCCGGTCGTGGTGTGCGTTCAGCGAACTTGGCCGACAATCTGCGTAAAAATTTGCGCCGGGCTCGAATCTGTTTCTCGTGGTGACGGGGATGGACCAGGTGAAACTTGAGCCACTGATCCACGGAAAAGGCGCCGAGGATGGGATCGTCGACCACTCTCGCGCGCCCGAATTGTTCGCGCGTGCGCACCGCCGCCGCATCCAGCCGCGCGAGATCGCGACGCACGGCGTCGAGCACAGCTCCTAGATCGAGCTCGCCGGTTGGAATGATGTGCTTCGGCGCCTCGCGTCGGGCCACCGATTAAACACAGATTAGACGCAGATTAGAATTGGGATATTCATCGGCCACCAATCGGTGTCTAATCTGTGTTTAATCTGTGGCCGGTGTCTAATCGGTGTTCAATCTGTGGCCGGTGGCCCCTATGCGCAAACCAACCCTGGCGGTGTTGGCGGTCTTGGTGACGATGCTGGCGTGCACGTCGCCGCAAGCTCCGCCGTTTGACGTCCTCATCACCGGCGGCGAGGTGCTTGACGGCACCGGCGCAGCGGCGGTGCGCGCCGATGTCGGCATTCGTGGCGACCGGGTGGAGGCGATCGGTGCGCTCGCCGGACGGTCCGCCGCCAAGACGATCGATGCGACGGGCCTCGTCGTGGCGCCGGGCTTCATCGATCTGCATACCCACTCCGAGATGCCGCTGGTCGCTGACGGCACGGCGCAAAGCAAGGTGCGGCAAGGCGTGACGCTCGACGTGACCGGCGAAAGCTCGTCGGCCGCGCCGCGGGACGGTTTAAACGACCGCGGCGGCGACGGCCAGTCCGCCGTAGCGCGACGCGCGGAGGTGGATCCCGCGGCCGACTGGACCACGTTCACGCAATACTTCGCCCGTCTCGAGCAACAAGGCATCTCGATCAACACGGTCGCGCACGTCGCCTCCGAACAGGTCCGGCGCGTGGTGATGGGATTCGAGTCGCGGCCGGCCACGGCCGCGGAGCGTCAGCGCATGACGGAACTCGTCGCGCGATCGATGGAGGAAGGCGCGTGGGGGCTGGTGACCCGCTTCGAAAGCGGCGGGCCGGAGCATCCCGACGAAGTGCTCGACATGGCCCGCACGGTGGCGCGCTACGGCGGCAACTACACTTCGCACACCGGCAGCGAAGGCTACGAACAGAAGCAGGAGCTCGACTTCGCGATTCGCGTGGCCGAAGAAGCCAGGCTGCCCGTGCACTTTTTCCACTTCAAGATCCGCGGCGTGCCGTTGTGGGGCACGATCGATCGCTACATTTCGCAGATCGAGGCGGCGCGTGGCCGCGGCCTCGACATCACCGCCAACCAGTACCCGTATACGGCGATGTTCCACGGATGGAGCGCATTCTTCCCGCTGTGGATCCGCGAGGGCGGGCCGGCGAAGTTCGCGGAGCGGCTGAAGGATCCGGCCAGCCGCGCGCGCCTGAAGAAGGACAAGGATTTCGCGACCTGGGCCGAAGAGCACGGCGGCTGGGACGGCATTGCGCTCGCCCGCGCCCGCACCGAGAAGAACCGGCAGTACGAGGGCAAGCGGATCGCCGAGATCGCGAAGCGGCGCGGCGATAAGGATCCGATGGACACCTGTATCGACATCATGGCCGACGAGGGCGGCAACGTGAGCGGCATCTTCCACACCATGTCTGAAGACGATGTGCGGACGGTGATGCGCCTGCCGTGGGTGGCGGTGGCCAGCGATGGTTCGGCGATCAACCTCGAGGCGCCGGGGGTGCCGCATCCGCGCAACTACTCGACCGCGGTACGGGTGCTCGGGCATTACGTGCGGGATGAAAAGGTCCTGACGCTCCCCGAAGCGGTGCGGAAGATGACGTCGCTGCCGGCGAGCATTCTGGGACTCACCGATCGCGGTCAGCTCAAGGCGGGCGCGGCGGCCGACGTGGTGATCTTCGATCCGGGCACCGTGGGAGAGACCAACTCATTCGAGAAACCGAAGTCGTACGCGAAGGGTGTGCCGTACGTGCTCGTCAACGGTGTCGTGGTGATCGACAACGGCGAACACACCGGCGCGCGACCAGGTAAGCCCCTGCGCGGCCGCGGATTCAAGGCGCAGCGCGCAACCGATTAGCGCGGCTGCGTCTGATCGGTTTCGCGCTTCTCCCTGGCCCGCTCGCCGGACAGGACGTTGGTGACCGTCCGATTGCCTTCGTGGCACGCGTACTCGTAGATCGTCTCGTCCGTGCGAGTGAACAGCAGCTCTCCCGTGAACGGCGCCGTGAAGGTGTGCGGATCGGCGATCGTGAATCGATAGCGAATCGTATCGCGCCCGGTGAGCGTGAACCGTTCGGTCACTTTCAAATCGTCCGACGCACCGCGGTACGCCCACCAGTAGTTGAGTTGTTCCAGCTGCAGCGGGTGAATGTTGATGGTCTCCACCACCAGGCTGTCGCCCTCCCAACGGCCGATGGAATCGCCGAACCACGGGCGCATGCGTGACGGCCGATGCGTGGTGGTGCCAATCGGGATGATGCGCGCGTCGTGAACCATCTCGGTCAGGATCATCACGTGATCGTTGGTCTGCACGATCGTGTAGTTATTGTTATAGAAATAATTCGGCAGCATCGGCGGGCCGGCGTTCGAACCGAACGACAGTAGACAACGCTCGGCCAGCGTCCGCATCTCGGGATGATCGAACTCGCCGAACTTCTTGCGGCGCGCGTTAATGTCCGCGAGACGCTTCTTGCCGGCGTCGGTCAGCGGCGGGATGCGGCCATTCGGCGGATCGATGAGGAGCGAGCTCCGCGGGACGCCGTCGATCCTCAGCACATTGAGCCCGCGGTCGCGCCAGAGCTCGCCGGGCTTGTCCGCCCTGCCGTCCTTCTGGAGGGCGGCCGCCTCCTCCTCGGTCAGCGCGACGCCTCCCCCCGTGACCCGTTCGAGCGGCGTTTGCGTGGCATTGGTCCAGTCGCCCTGGAAGTCGGGCTTCGCCGGTCCCATCCCGACGAGGACGCCACCGAGCAGTAAGGCGATGCCTACGCCGATGACACGCGCAAAACGAGGACCTGTGACCACGTCTCACTTCATCGGCAGTGTGAGTCACCGCCTTTAGGAAACATTTGGCTTCCGTGGCTTGCCGAGCCGTCCACCGTAGCGCGCCGCGCGTCGGTGGACAACCTTCGCGTGGCTTGCCAACCGTAGCAAACGTTCGTTGTCAAGCGTTTGCGAAGGTTGGTGAGCGGGGTGGGGATCGAACCCACGGCCAGAAGCTTAAAAGGCTCCTGCTCTACCACTGAGCTACCCGCCCGAACTGCTGATTGTACTATGGCCTCTGCGGCTGATGAATCGCCGGGCCGAGATGCGATCGATGAAGAGCAACCCGTCGTATCGATCGCGACGAGGACGCACAAGATCTGAAACACCTTCGGCGTCGGCACGCCGGTCATGATTCGATGAGAGGGGAATCTTGGAGTATTTTCAGAGGGTTCCGGAAGGACTTCGTGGGCGAGCCCTGCTACATCCACCGTATGGCAATATCGAGAATCCTAACCACGGGGCTCCTCCTGTCGGCCATGACCATTCCAGGATGCGGGTTGTCCTCGATCGGGAATTCCGTTCCGACGGCGCCGACGGCCAGCCTGCCCACGCCGGCGCAGCACCTCGACGAGCTGGTGAAACTCATGAGCACGGAAGCCGCGAACGCCGGCCAGGTGAATTGGGCCGAACTACGCGCCGAGCTGCAGCCCGTAGCCGCCAACGCCCGCACCATCGCCGACACATATCCGGCAATTGCCACTGCCCTTCAGCGACTGGACGATTTCGAAAGTCACTATCTCGGGATGGACAGGATGTTGATTGGACCGTCGCCTGAGCCGGCGTGCCGGCCGTCACTTTCGGAAGTTCCGACCTTGCCGCCGGCGATAGGCTACGTGCGGCTCGAAGGATGTCCCTGTTCTCGCGCACTCGCCGACGCCTACGCGGAAGAGGTGCAGCGGCAGATCAGGCTCGCCGACAAGCCCGGCCTGGTCGGCTGGATCGTGGACTTGCGCGTCAACGGCGGCGGCAACATGTGGCCGATGATTGCGGGGCTCGGCCCGATCTTCGGCGAGCAGATCATCGGCTACATCATCTATAACAATCGCGACTACGAACGCGAGTACCGCGGCGGCGCCGCGCTCAGCCTCGACGAGCCGTTTTCCAGCGTCGTGGCACCGTACACGTTGATCCAGCCCTCACCCAAAGTCGCCGTGCTGACTGCCGAGACCACCAATAGCGCCGGTGAGGCGATCACCGTCTATTTCAAGAATCGACCGAATACGCGATCGTTTGGGGCTCCGACGTGCGGGCACCATCATCTGCTGCAGACATTTGGCATGAGCAACGGCGCGGCGCTCACCTTGAAGACCGCGCACAATGCCGATCGTCTCAAGCGTACCTACGCTGGTGCCGTGCTGCCTGATGAGATGGCAACGGGACCCGGCGAGGCCGTGGCAGCCGCGGTGGCGTGGCTGCAGCAGGGACGCTGACGCCCGCTATCGGCTGATGAATCGCGGGGCCGAGACGCGATCGATGAAGAGCAACCCGTCGTATTGATCGCGCGGGACGATCAGGACCGGCAGCATCGCCTGCGGACCGGAGATTGCGGCGTCGCGCGAGAGCATCGGTTCGAACATCCACCGCGTCCCGGCGCCTGGTGACTGATGCAGCAAGTCGACGAACATCTGTGACGACCCGGCGTCGCTCAGCAGCCGCTCCAGCGTACCCGGCTCCGCGGGATCGATGGTGAACAGCGTGCGAGTCCCAGGCACGGTGCCGCGATCGGGATACAACCCGATCGTGTAGAGCTCGTCCCGGAACCGCTCCTGCAGCCACCGCCCCATCGTCGGAAACACCCAGGTGGTGGCGGCGTTGTCGTGCCGCACGTGAATGTTCGCCGCCCAGACGATGATCTTCTTGTCGGGATACAACTCGCGCGCGAGAAAGGTCAGGTTGTCGGCCATCGCGTGGTCGCGGATCGCCATGTGCCCCTGCAGCGAGACGTCGTCCGGATTGTTCTCGTACGAACGCAGCAGCTGCACCAGCTTCACCGACGACCACGCCACGCGTTCCGCCACCAGCGGCGACGCGTCGCCCGGAAACGCGGCAGCCAGGCCCTCGCGATTGGTTTCAAGGAACGTGGCGAGGCGGCGATAGAACGCCACCAGCCGGTTCTCGTCATCGCGCGCATAGACCGGCCCTTCGCGCTGGATGCGATCGATGAAGTGCGCGTCGAACGCCGCGACCTCGTTGGCGTACTCGGGATCGAGCACGCCGACCACGCGGCGGAAGAACGCCGGACGCGTGGCGACGCCGATGCGCGAGCTGATCTGCGGATCGAAACCGGAGAACGCCATCGGCCTCGACGTGGCGTGGGTCTGCTTCAGGTACTCGAACAGCGGCAGCAATTCCTCGAACGCCCAGACGGGGAAAATCGTCGACAGCAGCGCGTCGGTGGCCGGCAGCTGCCGCAGGTCCGCGGCAAAGAGCTCGTAAATCGAGCTTTCGAACGCGAGCACGTCGAAGCCCATCTCCTGATGCAGGAATTTGATCAGCCGCGTCTTGACGATGCCGTACTCGGCCACGCTGTGATGGCTCTCGCCGATCTGGACGATGCGGCGGCCTTCGAGCACGGGCTTGAGGAACTGCAAGTCGGCGAAATCGTCGGTAGCGCCAGGCGCCTGCGGCCGCAGCGCGTGGTGATGCTCGCGCACCCAGGTGATCCAGCCCGAGTCCTGGGCGTGCAGCCCGAGTACCGTGGCCGCGAGAACCGAGGCGAACACCACCGCGGGGGGAAGCCGCATCATGGGCGCAGCTAAATATAAGATCAGTCCGGCACTTTTGCGAACAGGGGGCGGATTGAGACGGGTCGTCAAACTGGCTGCAAAAGCGGCAGTGATTGCACTGATTATCGCCCTGGCGGCCGAGGCGGTGCAGTATTGGCGGGCGCGGCAGATCCGCGAGGCGCTGTACGACGCGTTCACGCCCGTGAAGATCACCAACTGCGAGCTCGAGCGCTTCGGGAACGCCAACGACGGCGGCTACCTGATGTGCGGCAACCTTCTCTCCGCCGTGGCCACTGGCTATTCATACGGCATCAACGGCGAAGACGCGTGGGGCTGTGACGTGTCGGCGCTCTTCAAGATTCCGATCCATCAATACGACTGTTTCAATACCAACGCGCCACGATGCGCGTCAGACGCCGGGCGTTTCCATCCCGAGTGCATCGGGCCGGAGCGGGCCACGATCGAGGATCGTCCGTTCGAGACCTTCGCCAATCACGTAGAGAAGAATGGTGACGCCGGCAAACGCCTGGTCGTGAAGATGGACGTCGAGGGATCGGAATGGCGGTCGTTGGCCGGCGCGCCGGAGCATGTGCTCAACGCCATCGACCAGATGGCCGTGGAGTTTCATGAAGTCGAGCACGCGTCATTCCTCGACACGACGAAGCGGCTGAGCGACTTTTTCTACGTGGCGCACGTCCACCACAACAACTATGGCTGCCGGCCCGGTTTCGATCCGTTCCCCGGCCAGGTGTTCGAGGTGTTGTTCGTGAACAAGCGCATCGCGGTCGCCGATCCGTGGATGGACGCGCGCGGCCCGTCGCCGCTCGATGCGCCGAATGCGCCGGCGTTGCCGGATTGCCAGCCGTCGCCCGGCGGCAACGAGCTGCAACGCATCGGCCGCTGGGCCGAACGCCGCTTGCGCGAGTCGGTGGTGTGGCTCCTGCTCTTCTAATCGACGGCTTTGGCCGCGGCCTGGGCTCCAGGTGGTTCGCGGAACGGTTCCACGGGAATGCGCTCGTAACGTACTTCGAGGATGTGCAGTTGCTGTGTGCTACCGGGCGCGTGAAGAACCACGCGGTCGCCTGGTCCGGACTTCATCAACGCGCGCGCCAGTGGCGACACCCAGCTGACGTAGTTGCGATCGAGATCGACCTCATCGACGCCGACGACGCTCACCACGCGCTCGTCTCCCGCGGCATCGGCATAGCGCACGGTCGCTCCGAAGAAGACCCGCGTCGCTGCGCGCCCCGGTCTCGGCGTCTCCGGGTCGACCACTTCCGAAGCATCGATGCGTTTGGTGAGAAAGCGAATCCGCCGATCGATCTCGCGCAGCCGCTTCTTGCCGTACTGATAGTCGGCGTTTTCACTGCGATCGCCATTGCTCGCGGCCCAGGCCACCACCTGTGTCACGGCCGGTCGTTCTCTGGTGAGCAAAAACCTGTGCTCGTCCTTGAGTCGCTGCAAGCCGCTCGGCGTGATGTAGTTCTTCACACCCACGACCGGCGTGTCGTCGGTAGGCTTCCTCGTGAATCCCTTTCTCATGCGGCTTGACCGATTCCATCACGACTTCGCGCCGGCGAGGCTCACAAAGAGTTCGTTATTTTCTGCGCCGCTCCACGTAACTCACGCATTGCCCCTGGTTCCGGAACGCCGGGTCGGTGAACTGACGCCAGCCGTCGTTCTTGCATTGATCTTTGTCCGTTGGGGTGTTGCTGACCGGCGGACTCGCAATCATGACCACGAACGCGTCGCGGCCGCTCGACGTGCGATCGAACGCGGCCGCCGAGGTTGGGAAATCCGCGGAGTCCGTGTCGCCGGTGACGAATACCGCAGCACCGGGACCTATCGCCACGTCCCATACCTGCTCCAGCTGAGTCCCGCCCAGATACGTTGAATGCAGCGCCGCGGAGCCGGTCGCGTTGAGGGTCGTGACAAACACATCAGAGCCGCCGCCGGAGACGGGCTGAATCGCATCAGCCGTCGTCGGAAAATCGGTCGAAGTGGTCTGGCCTACCACGGTGGCCTGCCCGGCCGCATCCACCGCAATAGCCACAGCCGTGTCTGAATCGTCGCTGCCGCCAAGATAGGAGGCATACGACAGTCCGCCCCCGGTGGCGTCGAGCTTGGCCACGAAACCATCGAGCATTCCTCCCAGCGTCGTGTCGAATGCACCACCGGTCACCGGAAAGTCCGGCGAAAATGTCGACCCGGTGATGTACGCGTTACCGGATGAATCAACGGCGATGTCCGAGCCAAATTCATAATCAGCACCGCCAAGGTAAGTCGAATGAACAAGAATTCCACCGCTCGCATCGAGTTTGCTGACAAACACGTCCTGACCGTTCCGGGGACCGTTGAAGCTCGTGTCGAACGCGTCCAGCGTGGTTGGGAAATCCTCCGAGAAGGTGTGGCCGGTGATGTACGCGGCGCCGCTGCCGTCCACCGCAACATCGGTCGCCATGTCAAAGCCGCTGCCGCCCACGTATGTCGAGAACGTGGCCGCCGACCCGTCGGGTGTCAGCCTGATCACGAACGCATCGCCAGACCCTTGCAACGTCGTCGACAGCGCAGTTGGTGTCGTCGGAAAGTTCGCCGACGTCGTATGGCCCGCAACAACCGCGTGACCCGTGGCATCCACCGCAAGACCATTCCCGGAATCGAAACTCGTTCCGCCCAGGTATGTCGAGTACACAAGGGCGCCCGCCCCGTCGAGCTTGAAGGCAAACGCATCGAAATTCCCGTTGAAGGTGGTATCGAAGGCGCCCAGAGTGGCCGGGAAATTGTTCGAGGTCGTGACACCGGTCACGTACGCATTTCCGCTGGCATCGACGGCAATGCCCCGTCCCTCGTCGCCCGTGGTGCCTCCAAGATACGTGGAATAAATGAGCGCAGAGCCGGTGGGATCGAGCTTGGTCACAAAGGCCGTGGTAAAGAAACCCCCTCCGCTGGTGTCGTGGGCTCCGGGAGTCACCGGGAAATCGACGGAGGTGGTGAGACCGGTCACATAGGCATTTCCTGCGCCGTCAACGGCAATCGCCAAGGCTTGATCAATCCCGCTGCCACCGAGATACGTGGAGTACACGACGACGGGATCGATCACGAGCCGCGTGCGACGATCGTAACGGCCAACATCGAATTTGACCTGGCCCGACGGTGCGATCACATAGCGCGCTGGCACGCCCACCCTGCGGCGGCCGACTTCCTGGTACGCAACCGGCTTCTTCATGCGAATCTGGCCGGTCCCTGCGCTGAGCAGCAGATCGCCGTTGTCGTCGAGGGCGAGCCGGTCCGCGCCATCGAACGCAACCGCGATGGCCCTCGGGTCGGCGCCCGGAGAGACGATGAAGTCGTACTCGAGCTGTTGTCCATTACCGTAATAGACAAGGTTGATACCGGGATAGACATCGCGAAGCTGAACTTTGTTGTAGTGCGCGATACCGCGGCGCCACTTGCTCCGATCGTGTCCGACGTAGTAATTGCTCGTGGCGCTCGATAATTCTTCGCCGATCACCGCCTGCGCCTTGCCGCCAACGGTGCGGAGTTTGACGACTGCCTGACGGTCTTGATTGCGTAAACCCAGAACGGCGTCGGTCTCGGTCAGAAATAACGTGTAGCCGGGACCCCGCGAAAGAAACTTCACGGCAGGATCCGCCTGCCCCTCGTTGATCTCGAAACTCGAGGGCGGCTGTGCGACACGGCGCGACAACTGTGGGCTGACGCGCGAATCGGGACCGTGGCCGGCCACGGCAACAACGCACAGAGCAACGATGGCGACGACCGCGCGCAGGGTCCTCATGTTCCTCTCCTTCCGACGAATCATCGCCGGGGATACGAAGGCGCAATGGGAATGTCGCGACAGGCTACTTCAGATCTCCGGTCTGTTCAAAGCCTCGAACGAGTGGGCGGCGCCACGCAAACACGTGAAGGAATGGCAGAGAATCGGTCGTCAGCTTTATGGACTGTGTCTTGGGTTACTTTGATGACGAGACGTGCCGGCTGGAGCGCCTTCGCGCTACGGCGCTTCGGCGGAACAAGCCGCGCACAGGGTTGGGAGGTGGGTTGAGGTCCAATCCCGTCGGGGACGGTCCGCCTTCGCAAAACTGGAACCTGACTTTGCTTCGGCGGGATCAGACTTCGCCGGCACGCTGGCTTGCCCAGACGAAGCTCAGGCAAGCATTGCCCTGAGCGAAGTCTGGCGTCCCCGACGGGATTCGAACCCGTGTTTTAGCCTTGAAAGGGCCACGTCCTGGGCCTCTGGACGACGGGGACGCAAGGCGAGAAACACCGATTGTAACATGCAGCGTGATCATGACTGGAGAACGGCCGCCTGACCCTGCTTGCCCACAGTGCGGCGCAACGCTGACCTATATCGATACCGAAATCTCGTCCGGCGCGTTCAGGCCGCAGGCCGCGTCGATGCCGCAATTGCCGATTCACTATTACGACTGCGACGCGTGCCACACCTGCTGGAAGCTCGGACAGCGACTGCTCCCGGATCCCATTCGGCAGATTCTCCGTCAGTAATCGCGGCAATCACTCCACGCGTTTCAGTTGCCGCGTGACGCCGCCCTGTCGAA
>CAZEMI010000092.1:0-44531 GCA_964513235.1 uncultured Acidobacterium sp. | reverse complement strand
ACGTGCTCGGCGGCACCACGTATGTGGCCACGGCGCTCGAAGCGCCGGGGCTCATCGTGCAGACCGGCGTGCATCGCACGATCATCTTCGGCGAGGTGTGTGGCGATCGCAGCCGCATCTCACCGCGCGTCCAGGCGATCGCGGACGTCCTCGCCGCCGCGGACATTCACGCGACGCCGGTCGCCGACGCGCGAGTGCCCATCTGGGACAAGTTCGTGTATCTCTGTCCGTTCGCGGGGTTCACGGGCGCTTCGCGGCTGGCGATCGGCCACATCTGGAAGTTCCCGCACGTGCAGGAGATGTTCTACGCCGCGTCGCGGGAAGTGGCGGCGATTGCCAAGGCCGAAGGCGTGATGATCTCGTCGAACCGCTTCGACACCTTGCAGGAATACATGCAGAACATTCCGCCGACGACGCGATCGTCGCTGCTGATCGATCTCGAGCAGGGCAAGCGGATCGAAGTGGAAGCGCTGCAAGGCGCCGCCGTCCGTCGAGCGAGCAAGCACAGCGTTCCGGTGCCGATCGTGGCGACGCTCTACGCCTTATTGAAGCCGTGGGAGCACGGTCCGGTGAAGTGAGCGCAGTATCTCGACGCTCGCCGATCGGATCTGCTCGTCGATGAGCGGAAACGTGCCTGCGACATACTGATACTCCTCGACCGTCAGGCCGTACAGGCTCGCTGCAATCGCGTTGAGCCGCGCGTAGTGCGCTCTTCCCGTCTCAACGCCTTCGGCAGCCAGCACCTGTGACAGATCGACGAGCTGTTCGAATACCTCGGAGCCTTCCGGCGGGCGCGGCACGGGCAGGCGCGCCATCAGCGATGAGGTCACGTGAGTCGTGACGTTGAGGCGAACCAGGTAATTCGCGACGAAGCTGTTCATCAGGCCCAGCAGGCACCACCTCGCTCGATCACCAAGCGGTCCCTTTGACACGAACACCGTGTGCGTGGACACGGTGCCCGCCGGCAACAACGCGGCGATCAGCGTGAGCTTATTGGTGGCGCTCGCGACATCGCGATACGCAATTCGCGGGCGCTCGAAGGACGCGCGATCGATCAACTTCGCCGCTGCATTCGCGGCGATGCCCCGCGTGGCCCGATCGAGGTCGGCGTGGAACGGCGCCAGCAGCTTGCCCTCGACGATTGGCAACAGCTCCTCCCCGCATCTAGAGGCAGCCTTCAGGCTGCCGGTCGTCCGGGGTCCTGCCTGTGTCAGCGGAACGAAGTGCGGGCGATCGTCGGTGGCGTTGAGCTCGCGGCCAAAGCGCACGTTCCACCCCGCCGGATCGGCGAGCGCGGGAATCCGGCTCGAAATGCCGCTGATGAGCGACAGCGCCGCGGCATCGGGAATCTCCGGGATTGCCAGGATGTCGGGACTCCACGCTTCGAGGCGCGATCGCGAGATGGTCAGCAACTGCGGCGCCGCCGCGCCGTCCTGCTCCAACGCGCCGGCATCGGTAAGACCGCAGCGAAACGTCAACGCGTCGGTGCGGCCGGTGTTCGACGTGGACAGCACGACGAACCGCATGCTGCGGTGAATCGGGAAGATGCGGCGCCGGTTCTCGAACCCGATCCAGGTGTCGATCGAGGTGCGATCGAGCAGATGTTTGCGCAGCGCCGCGCTGCCATGATCGGTGGCGATCCCGGAAGGCAGGATCATCCCGAGCCGTCCGGCCGGTTTGGTCAGCCGCAACGCGCGCTCGAGGAACAGTTGATAGCGGTTGGCGTGACCGTCGCCCTGCAGGGAATAGGCGCGCGATGCTCGATAGAAGCGCAACGCTGCTGTCGTCCTGGCCCTGGCTTCCGCGCGATCGACCGAAGAGCCCAGATCGGCGCGCAGCATGTCCCATGGCGGGTTCCCAAGCACGGCATCAAAGCCGCCGTCGGGCTTGAGCCGCCCATTGCCGTCGAAGAAGACTTCCGGAAAGGCCAGCTCCCAGTGAAACGCGCCATGGCCTTGCGCGACGGCGCGCGCGGCCCGCATCGACTCGCGCAGTTGCGCCGCCGGCAACGTGGTCGGCGATCCCGTAGCGGCGGCCAGCCATTCAGAGACGAGGCCCGCCGGCGGTGGTCTGCCTGGCCATAACCGCGCGGCGCACCACAGGTCTGCCGCGAGCCACCACCCGGAGATCGGGCCATCTGCCGCCGAGAGCGCCGCCAACGTTCGTTCTTTGCCTTTCACGGCCTCAACCGAATCCGAAGGCGTCAGCGCGAGCTGGAGCCGCGCCGGCATCACTCGACGCGCGACGATCTCGGCAAGCTGATCGTCGAAGAGCGGCAGCGACGTGCTGGTCCGCGCCCGGCGCGCCGGCGTCGCGGGCTGGGATAGATCCGTGATGCTCGCGCCGAGCAGGCTGTTGCCGGCAGCGAGATGGTGATCGAGGAACGTCAGCGGCCGATCCGCGGCCAGCGTGGTGAGCCACATCGACAACCGCGCCAGCTGCACGGCTGTGGGATTGAGATCGACCCCGTACAGGCACTGTTCCGCAACCTGACGTTTGAGCGCCGCGCGGTCCGAGGGTCTGACGTCGCCGGCAGACCATCGGCCCTCTTCGATCAACGCCTTCTCGCAGCGGTCGGCGAGGAACTGGCACGACGCCACGAGAAACGCGCCGCTGCCCATCGCCGGATCGAGCACACGCAACTCGAGGATTCGATCAGCAGCCCTGCCTTCGACCAGCGGCGACAATGTGCGGCGAACCAGGAATTCGGTGATCGATCGGGGCGTGTAGAAGCTGCCGGTCGCTTTGCGTTCGATCGACGTCCGCGACAACGTCATCGCGACGCCGCGTGAGCGTGGCTCGAATTCCAGGACCCGCTCGTAGACCGACCCGAGTTGTTCGACGCCCAGGTCGTGGTACGAGATCCGCCGGAGCCCCTGCGGCGTGGATTCGGTCGCGAGGGCGAGCAGCACATCGCGGACCACCGCGTCCGGCACCCGCCGCTGCTCGACCAGCGGCGCATGCCGCGGTGAGAACAGACGGCCGTTGAAGGCCGTCACGTCCAGGTCGGCGGCCTTGCAGCCCGCGTGTGCCAGCCGCGAGATCGCCTGCAGCGCCGCCCACAATCCTCGCGCGTCAGCCGTGCCGGCCTTGCGAGTCAGCGCCTCGATCGTGTACGCATCGCGATAGAGCTCGTGCCAGACCGGCACCGCGCCCCGCGCTTCGGCGAATAACAGAAAGAGAATGCGATAGACGATCGTGAGTGCCTGATCGAGGGTCGCGGCCGCCTGGCGGGTTGAGGCGCCCGGCGTCAATGCTGATGCCAGGTGCGGAAGCGCACCGAGCACGCCATTACCGAGCGACTGGCACACGCGCGCGGCATGGGCATCCGACGCCGCGATCCGCGCACGCAACGAGCCGGCGCCCGACGTTCGCAGCGCCTCCGCGTTGGCCAGCCACCACAGCGCGGCCACTCCCTTCGGACTCGCGGTCAGGATCTCGAAGTCGAACTCCAGGCCAAGACGAGTCCACGTGCGCGTGCAGTCGACGATGCGGAGCGACCGGCCGTTGCTGACCATCGCCCATGGCGCGCGGCCGGCAATGGCGTGCTTCGCGGCGTCGCGCCACGCGGTTGCGACCGGCGCCGACCACGGCAACACGATGAGCGCCACGTCCGGCCCGGAGACCGATCCGCACAGCCCCAACGGGTGCGGGGCCAGGACCGGCCGATCGTGACCGAGCAGGTGGACGAGCGGCGCCACCGCGACGTCCAGGACCGTGCGAGCCGAAGACGCGGGCCCTAACGATCGCGACGCCTGGCGCCACCAGCGGGTGAGTTGGCGCTCGAACGCGGCCAGTGGCGCTCGCAACATGCCGGCCGCCGGCAGGAGCTCCTGCTCGACGTAGGCATGAGTGACCAGATCGCCGCCGAAGCCGGCTACCACCCTTCGACTCGGTCTCGTTCCGCTTCGCGAAACCACACCTCGCTCAGGGCAGGCCGGGCGCGCAGGGGCCACACCGCCACCAGCCGGGCGGCCACGCCCTCGAGAGTCGCCGGCGCCGCGACGCTCGCCTGCCGCCGCGCCAGTGCCATGTCGAGTCGTGAAGCCGCTTCGCCGGCGCGAGCGGCCACGTCGTCTGCGCGTCGATCGAAGAGGGACCGCTGGATTTCGCGCTTGCGCTCCTGGGCCACCTGCGCGCGGATCGAGGTGATGCGCGCCGCGACTCTGCTCCGGAGAGGTTCCAGGTCGCGCGCGATCGCGGCGCACAGTTCGTGCGAATGCGATCGCAGCGAGGCGGCCACGCGGCCAGGCACGACACCTTCGATGAGGTCTCGCCACGTGCATTCTCTGCCGGGTGCGCGGGCCTCGATCACCTGCGCGTACGCGGGTTCGGCCACTATCGCCCCGAACGTGCTTGCACAGCTCACTCTATGAACGGCCACGAGCGGGTTCGATCGCCTGTGCCGTGGCGATGCCCAGGCGGCGCTTTCACTCGACTCTCGTTCGTGCGGGCCACAGCTTCGCTGTCGCGTCAGCCGCTCCATTTCGGCGGCCGCGATGGGCACAGCGCTGCTCGGAATCGCGGGAATGCCGTCAGCCTCAGTCACGTGGTCGTCGAATACGGCGCGGGCGACGTCGAGCTCGCTGATGGTTGAAGCGTGATCGTGCGACAGGCCGGCGCGCCGCCGGCGCAACCGCAGGCGCTCGAGCACACGTTCCTCTACCGTGTGCGGATGAAACAGCCGGATGGCGTGGACGCGCCGCTGCTGGCCGAGCCGATCGACGCGGCCGACACGCTGTTCGAGGCGCAACGGGTTCCAGGGCAGCTCCAGGTCGATGACGAGCCTGCAGCGATGATGGAGGTTCAGTCCTTCACCAGCGGCGTCGGTGGCGACGAGCACGTCGAGCTCGCCGCGATTAAACGCCTCGACGACGTGGCGCCGCAGATCCGCGGGCGAAGCTCCGCTGATCGCTCCGGCACGAACTCCGGCAGGCAGGGAGGCGAGCACGGCCTCGACCGTGTCGCGATATTCGGTGAAGACGATGGCCGGTTCCTTGAGGCGCGCGAGCGCGCGTACTAGCCACCGCAGCTTGGATCCTGCCTCGGATGACCGAGTGAGGGCGAGGAGGTGCTCGATCGCCGCCCGCTCTTCGTTCTCGTCAGCGAGCCCGGGCCTCGAGAGCATCATCGTGCCGCCCGCGCCATCCGATTCGTCTTCGTCGTCCCACGGTAAGGATGTTTGCATCGGCTCAGGCGAAGCGCCGAGGAGCGCCAGCCGTCGCGTCAACGTTCGCTCGAGGGCCAGCGTGCTCGAAGCGGCGCGCCTGGCAATCGTGATGGCCACCAGCTGCACCGCGCGGTCGCGTGCGCCGTGGCCCTGCCAGATCGCCCGCGCGTAACGCTCAACCGCGTCAAGCAGGTGCGACTCTGCTGCCGTCGACTGGACCCGCATCACGCGTTCGTGTCGGGTGGTGGGGAGTCCCGCTTCGCGGCGTGTTCGCCGGAAGATCGCGATCGGATCGCGATGGCTGCCGAGATCGATCAGGTAATTGAACGCCGCCACGTCGCCGGAATGCGGCGTTGCGGACACCAGCACGCACCACGGCGTGCGCGAGGCCAGCCGCGCCACGGCGTTGCCGCGATCGGTGCCGGGGGTGAGGTGATGTGCCTCGTCTGCAATCAGCACATCGACGGGCACCTCGCCCAGCGCCGCCAACACTTCGGGACGCTTGACGAAATCGATCGACGCCACGATGGTCGCATGGCTGCTCCACGGGTTGATGCCGGGAGGCAGCGCCGCCACGCTTTCCGCGATCGCCGGCTGATCGAGCACCGCGCAATCGATATGAAAACGTTGCCGCAACTCCACGGCCCAGGTCGCGCGCAAGCCGGCGGGGCACAGCACGAGCGCGCGCTCCGCCCAGCCGCGCTCGCGCAGCTCGGCGAGGATCAATCCCGCCTGAATGGTTTTTCCAAGTCCGACGGCGTCCGCCAGCAGGAGCCGCGTGGTCCCGCGCAACACCGCGAGCGCGGGTTCGAGCTGATACGGCAGCAGATCGATCGAGGCCGCCGCGGCCGTCCACAAGCCGACGGCCGGACGCGCATTGGCGATGGCGCGTCGCGCCGCGCCAAGGACGCTGTGCCGTTTGCGCCGCACCATGCGATCCGATGCCACGGGCAAGGGTCGATCGAATGGTTCGATGACGCACAGGCGCCGGTTGGCATTGGCCACGTCGCGTCCATCGAGCGTGAGCACCGACCATCGCTCGTAGGTATCAATGCGCGCGAGGCGCCATCGCTCGCCCCGGACGTTGAGGATCGCACCCGGCTGTGCATGCATGCCGTGGATGGTGCAAAGCGGACGCCCACTCGCGATCCGCGAAAGCGCGAAGGATCTCGCGATCGCGGCGGCGCGATGTCGCAGTTTCTGCGTACCCGAGCACGCCGGTGAATGGAAATTACTTCGACCCCTTCGACTCGAACGCCTCCGCTGGCGCGGAGGCGTTCTCGCTCAGGGTCTCGGAAGACTCGAGGTGTGGATGGCGTTGAAGAACAGCCGGAACGTGGCGTGCGCCTGGCCGCGATGTTGCGGGCGGAACGCAAACAGCACCGCGCGTCCCTGTCCGGATCGCACTTCCATCATCGCGCCTTTGCCGGCGATCGCTTTCTCGCCCTCGAGCCAGCCGCTCATCAGCACGTTGCTCTTCGCGTAGCGGCCGATGATTCGCGCGGTTGGGACCGGGCCCTCGCTCGCCGCGCTCGCGGGCCGCGCCGCCACTTCATAAGCGGTGTTGAAGCTGCAGAAGCCCGCTGTCTCGCGCGGCATCCCGTAGGTCAGCGGATCCTCGTCCAGCTCGATCCTGACGATCGAGCCGGGACAGAAGAACTCGTTCGCCGAGAGCCCGCGCGTGACGTCGCGCAGCGGCGCGCCCAGCAGCGTCACCGCCAGCGCGCTCGAGGAATCGAGCGTAATCAGCGTGCCGCCGGCGTCGACGAACTGTCGAAGCATCTCGACGCCGTTGGTGCCCAGCCCGCCCACATATGCGGCAGGCATGGTCCCGGCGACGTGGCCGTTGAGGATGCGCTCGGCGCCCAGATCAGGAAGCACAATCGCATCGAAGCGCTGCCGCAGGCCGCCCTGCCTGATGTCCGCATCGGCGATGTTCTCGAACTCGAACTCGTACTGTTCCAGGAGCCACCGCGTCCAGCCTTCGTCGATGCTCTCGACCCAGGGTTTGTAGAGGCCGACGCGGGCGCGGCCGATCGGCCGGGCGTCGGTGGGTGCGCGGCCGCTCGCCGCGGTGGCCCGAAGCCCAAGGTCGCGCGCGATCATTTCTACCGTTTCGCGAACGCCTTTCGCTTCCGTGACCAGGATCGATCCGGCCGGATAGGTGTAGCCCTGCAGCGCCATCGGGCCGGGCAGGAACGACACGGGAGCGCCGGTCTTTAGTAGACGATTAATTGCGATGCTGCCGGCGTTGCCGCGCCCGTCGATGACATAGAAGGCCGCCTTCCTCGTCTCGCCCCACACCTGGGCGGGGGGAATGGTCACGCGGTCGAGCCGCGTCGTCGGCGGCGGCTCGAAATATTGATCGATGCGATCGACGCGCACGTTCATCTGCAGCGGCAGCGTCCATCCGGCCACGTCGTACGGACGATCGGGCGCCGCACCCGGCGCCAGGCGCCGAATCGGGTACTGCTGCACTTCGAGCAGCGTCTTCGCGTAGGCGCGGAACGGTTGTGCCATCATCACGATGTCCGCGCCTTGCGAATACACCGTGTCGGCCACTCGAAACGGCTCCAGCGTCCGCCGGATTTCAACCGCGCCGTCGAGGAGCAGCTGTTCAAGCTTGCGCGCGGCGTGCGGGTCGAATTGATCGGGCGGGATGATGAACGCAAACGGGCCGCCCTTCGATCCGAGCTCGACCTGCTTCTTGCCCATCCGGTAGAAATTCCGGACGATCTCGCCGCGGTATCGCGCCGACGCGCCAATCAACCCGCGCGCCGCCGACAGGTTGTAGTCCACGATGTTGCGCAGCGTCCACGCGCCGCCGGGCCACGGATTGGGAAACGTCGTTGACGGCTGGTGATCCGGAAAGCCGCGCCCGCCGGTCAACTGATCCGCGGCCACGGTGATCGGCGAGGCAATCCGCACGCTGGCTGCTTCCGTCAGCAGGCTGACGGTGTTGTGACCAAGCGGCGCCGAGTCTTCGTAACCCGGCCAGTAGTAATCGTAGAGCGCGCTCTGCAGCACGCCCGATCGCCCGTCTTCTTCGAGCGCCAGCGCCATGGCGTGGCCCAGCAAACCGGCGGTGCGCCAGATCAGCGGATCGTAATTGCGATCGATCGGATCGAAGTTCGGCGGCACGAAATACCGTGCCCCGCGCGGCCCCATCTGGTGCATCGTCAGGAACACCTGCGGGTGCCAGCGCCGGTAGAAGAAGTCCGAGATGGTGCGGTTCTCGGCCATGTTCATCATGAACGCATCGCGGTTGATGTCGTGGCCGACGTACTTGTGATAGAGCCACGGCATCGCGGCGCCTTCGAACTCCGAGCCTTTCCACTTGCGATACCAATCGACGGTGATGGTGTGGCCGTCGGGGTTGAGCGAGGGAAAGAGGATCAGGACCACATCATTGAGTGATCGCGTGACCTCGGGATCCTGTGATGTCGCTAGCGTGTGCAGCAGCTCCGGCGCGGTTTGCGTGGCGGCGATCTCAGTGGCGTGAATGCTCATGCCGAGCGCGACGATGGCCGGCTGCCGCTCGGCGATGGCGTTGGCGGCGGCGTCGTCCAGCGTGCGCGGATCGGCGAGCCGCAGCGAGTTGGCGCGAATCTCCTCGAGCCGCTTGATGTTGTCTGGTGATGAGACGATCGCCGCGATCATCCGGCGTCCCTCGGTGGTCGGCCCGGCGTCGACCAGCTCGACGCGATCCGATGCCGCGGCAATGGTCTCGAAGTAGCGCTGCAGCGACGGCCAGTCGGCCAGCTCGCGATCGGCGCCCATCTTGTGGCCGAAGAATGCTTCGGGAGCTTGAAGGGAAGGCGATTGCGCAGACGGGGCCGCCGCCAAAAGAACTGCCGCAACAACTGCCGCAATCGCCGTTCGCATCGCGGGATCGTACCATCACGATGGTGCGTACAGTGCGTACGGTGCGTAGGGTGCCTAGGGGTTGGTGCCGGCGGCGGTGCGACGCCTGCCTGAGCAGCCTCATGCGTCGATTCATGTGCTTTCGCCCTAGGCCGATGGGCGTGGCACTACCCTTTTGGCACCCTTACGCACCCAAGGCACTAACCCTTTGGCACCCTACGCACCGTACGCACCCGTACGCACCTACTCCAGCCGGAGAGCTGTAACCGGATCCACGCGAGTAGCTCGGCGAGCGGGAATAAAGCAGGCGAGCGTGGTGACGACGAGCAGCACGAGCGAAGCGATCGAGAGCGTCACCGTGTCTCGCGACGTGACGCCGAACAGCAGCGACTCCAGCAGCGACGACAGCAGCCACGCGCCGGCAATCCCGACCGCAATCCCGATCAGGCACGCGCCCATTTCCTGGCGCAGCACGAGCGCCAGCACGCTCGACGGCCTGGCGCCGAGTGCCATGCGCACGCCGAGCTCGTGCGTGCGTTGCGTCACGGAATACGCCGTCACTCCGAAGACCCCGATTGCCGCCATTAATAAGGCGAGGCCCGCAAACCCCAGTAGCAGCACCATCGTCAATCGCTCGTTGCCGATGCCGGCGTCGATGACTTCACGCATGGTCTGGACGTTGAAGAGCGGCAGGTTGGGATCGATCTCGTGAACGGCGGCTTCGATCGATCGGCCGAGCGCGCCCGGGTTCGCCGCCGCGCGCACCACGAACGCGCCCGATCCCTGTGAAACCTGTCGAACGGGCAGATAGGCCTGGAGAATTTGATCGCCCTGCAACGCGCCGACGCGCACGTCGTTCACGACGCCGACGATTTCACGCCACGGCGTCTGGTCCTCGGGCCACCCCTGCTTGACGCGCGCGCCAATCGGGTTATTGGCGCCGAAGAACCGGCGCGCGAAGGTTTCATTGACCACCACCACGGTCGGCGAGTTGTTGACGTCGCGGCTATCGAAGCCGCGGCCTTTCAACAGGCGGATGCCCATCGTGTCGAAGTACTCGTTCGTGATCGGCGTCCACGCGGAGCTGGGCAACTTGCTGCGCTCGGGGACCTGCTGGCCTTCGATGATGAAGATCGAATTCCAGTTCGACCCGGCCAGCGGAATGGAGTAGGTGAACGCCGCGTTCGAGACACCAGGAATCGCGCGCAGCCGCTCCAGCGCCTGGTCGATAAACAGCACTCGCTGGGGAGGGTCGTAGCGTCGCGGGAGATTGAACTGCGCGGAGACGATTGCCTCGTGATCGAATCCCGTCTCCACCGCCGCGAGATTGCTCATGGTCCGCAGCATGAGGCCGGCGCCGGTGACCAGCACGAGCGCCAGTGCGACCTCGGCCAGCAACAATCCCCGCCGCGTGCCGGCGCTGCTTTGTGAGGCGCCGGTGACGCGCGCGCCGCGCAGCAGCGTCATCGATCGTCCGGTGGCCGCCTGGATGGCGGGCATCAATCCGAACAACACGCCGGTGCCGATCGACGCCAGCGCCGCCACGAAGACCACGCGCCAGTCGATGGTGACGATGTGGATGCGCGGCTGATTGGGCGGCAGCAGGGCGACCAGCGTTTCAAAGCCCACGTAGGCCACCAGCACACCGACGGTGCCGCCGATGACGGCGAGCAGCAGGCTTTCGGTCAGCATCTGCCGCGCCAGCCGCCAGCGCGCGGCGCCAAGCGATCGCCGCACCGCCATCTCCTGGGTACGGCCCGCCGCCCGCGACAGCATCAGGTTCGCCAGGTTCACGCACGCGATCAGCAGCATCGTGATCACGGCGCCGAACAGGACGTAGAGCATCTGCCGCGCATCGCCGACCAGGACTTCAAAGAGCGGCCGCACGCTGGCGCCATTACCGCTGTTGGTCGCCGGATATTCCTGTTCCAGCTGACGCGCGATGGTCACCATCTCGGTGTTGGCCGTTTCCAGCGTGACGCCCGGCCTCAAGCGGCCGATGGCGGCAAAGCCGAAATGGTTGCCACGGCCGTTATACATCTGCAGGACGGGACCTTCGAGAAACGAACCGACCGGCAGGAAGACGTCCTCCTGGCGGGCAATCGTGAAGTCCCGCGGCAGCACGCCGATCACCGTGACCGGCACTTCATCAAGCATCAGCTGCCGCCCGAGCGTCTCCGGAGTGCCGCCCAGTTCCCGCTGCCAGAAGGCGTAACTCACCACCGCCGTGCGCCCAACGCCGGGGCGGTCGTCATCCGCCGTGAAATCGCGGCCGAGCATCGGCCCAACGCCGAGCGTCGAGAGCAACTCCCAGGTGACGTGACGAACGTTGAGCCGTCGGGGCTGCTCGATGCCGGTGAGATTCGCCGTCAGGCCGCGCCACGCCGCCAACGTGGCGAACGACGTTTGGCGCTTCTGCCAGTCCTGGAAGTTCGGCCAGGCCACGCTCATGTCCTGGCCATTGATCGTCTCGCGCGCGAGCATCACCCGATCCGGATCCTGAATCGGCAGCGGCCGCAGCAGGATGCCGTCGACAATGGAGTACACGATCGTCGTCGCGGCAATCCCCAGCGCGAGCGTGATGATCGACACGGCCGCAAAGCCGGGCGCGCGCTTCAACGCCCGCACCGCATAGCGAAGATCCTGGATCACACCAGTCATGGGTCCCCCGGAACTGGCGCCCGCGGCCAGCGGTTGTGTGAACGGCCGCTCGATGCGTCCGAGTGTCCGTGCCAGCGCCTGCCAGTCAGGCACTTCCGCCCGTGCGCGGCGCATCGCTTCGGCTTCGGTCGCGCCATTCGCCTTCGCGCGCTCGAAGGTGGTCTCGAGCTGAACCGCGAGCTCGTCGACGATCTCCATCTCGCGCTCGGCCGACACGTTCAGCGGCGGCAGCTGCTCGCGGACGTAGTGGCGCCAGTTCATCTACTCGCTCCTCAACGCGCGCACCGGATCGAGACGCGTGGCCCGTCTCGAGACCACGAAACACGGCACCGCGGCGGCCGCCAGCAGCGCCAGAGCCACCGCGGACAGGGTGAGCGGGTTGGTGGGTTCGATCCCGTAAAGCTGTGATTCGATCGCCCTGCGAAAACCGACGGCTCCCGCGACACCACCGGCGAGCCCAATCGCGACCAGCTTCAACCCGTGTGACATCACGAGCCGATGCACGTGCGCCGTGGTGGCGCCAAGCGCCATGCGCACGCCGATCTCGCGCTGCCGTTCCGCGACCAGGCACGCCACGATGCCGTAGACGCCGAGCATGGCGACGCCGAACCCGGCCGTGGCGAACACACCCGCGAGCCACAGCAGCAACCGGCGCGTGGCGACGGCGTTGTCGACGATGTCGTCGGTGGAGCGCACCGCGAAGACGGCGAGGCGCGGGTCGTGTCGCGACAAGACGGAGCGCACCGTGGTGGCGGCAGCCGGCATCGATTCGGTGGTGCGAAGCGCCAGCGAGATGGTGCGGCCCCAATGCTGGCCAAACAGGTCGTAGGCCCGCGCCTCGGGCTCGGCTTCAAGACTGCGGTGCCGCACATCGCCGACCACCCCGACGATCTCGTGCCACTCCGGCACCCCCGTCGGCGGGAAGCCGCCGAAGTAGACGCGCTTGCCGATCGGCTCTTCATCGCCGAAGTGGAGGCGGGCCATCGTTTCGCTGATCAACGTGACGTGCGTTGGACTGGCGAGGTCGGAGCTCGTAAACCCGCGGCCGCGCAGCACCGGAATTCCCATCGCCTCGAAATACCCCGGGCTGGCCCAGTGCCACCCGACCTCGGCCCGTTCGGCCATCGGAATGTGTTCGCGGCCCTGCACGGTCAGCATGGTGCCGGCATTTCCCGTCAGGGGCAGGATCGATACGAAGCCGGCCTTCTGAATGCCGCCTTGTCCGGCGAGCTCGTCGACGAAGCCGGTGAAGAAACGCGCGGTGGCTTCTCGAGTGGGATACCTCGGCGCCGGCACCGACACCCGCATCGTCACCACACCCGCATCGAAGCCGGACGGGGTGGACAACAGCCGCTGAAGGCTCACGCCGAGCAAGGTCGTGGCGGCGATCAGCAGGAATGCGAGACCGGTCTGCGCGGCGACCATCACCGAGCGCGCGCGGCCCTCGAATCGTCCCGCGGTTTCGTGTCCGGTCCTGAGCGCCGCCGTGTCGTGGAACCGTCGATGGACCAGAAAGGGAATGACCGCGACACCGATCGATACCAGCAGTGATGCCGCCGCCAACGCCGCCACGCTTCGCCAACCAATGGCGATTTCGTTCAGCCTCGGCAACGCCACGCCTGGCATGGTCGTGAGCGCGGTCAGGATCGCCTGGGCCACGAAGACACCGCCCGCCGCGCCCGCCACCGCGATCAGCACGCCTTCGATTAGCGAGGTTCTTGCCAGCCGCCACGCGCCGGCGCCAAGCGCGGACCTTACGGCCACCTCGCGCGCTCGCGCAATCGCTCGCGCGAGCAGCAGGTTCATCAAGTTGACGGCGGCGATCAGCAGCACCAGGGCCACCAGCCCGGCAATCAGGAAGAGCGCGGGGCGCACACGGCGGACCACATCGGCCTGCAGCGGGCGCAGGGAAAGTGCGCGGCCGCGATTGGTCTCGGGATACTCGCCGGCCAGCCGCTCGCCCACCGCGGCGGCAATGCTCTGCGCCTGTTCGATCGACACGCCGGGTTGCAGCCTGGCGACGGCGCGAAAGGCGCGGAAGGCGCGGTTGCCGGCCGCGAAATGCTGCCGCGTCACCGGCCGATACACCGCGCCGCGCGAATTGAAGACCTCGACATGGAAATCCGCCGGCAGTACACCGACCACGGTATGAGGCACATCGTCGAGCACCAGCGTCTGCCCGATGATGTCGGGCCGCGCGCCGATCCGCCGCCAGAACCCGTCGCTGAGAATGACGACGTCCGGCGGACCGGACTGCCCTTCGGCAGTGGTGAAGGTGCGTCCGAGCGCGGGCTGCACGCCGAGCGTCTCGAGCAGCGCCGGGGACAGTTCATATCCTTCGATGCGCTCGGGCGGATCGAGTGCCGTGGCCGTGGCCGCATACGGAATGACCACGCCGACAGCGGCAAACGCCTGCGTTTCACGCGCCAGGTCGGCCGCATCGGGATACGTGATCTCGTTGGTATCGCGCGCATCGGGTGGAACCGTGGCGTGGACGAGCACCAGCTGCTCGGGCGCGCGGAACCGCAGCGGCTTGACCAGCAGCGTCTCGAGCACGGCGAACGCGGCCGCGCCCATGCCGAGTCCGGCGGCGAGCGTGACCACCCACACCACGGTGAAGGCCGGAGTCCGTTTGAGGGTGCGGAGCCCGTAACGAACATCGCCGGCAAGCCCGGTCACGAGGCCGCCGCTCATCACTCCGGGAACGGGTGGCTGCGAGCGCGCCGGTTCGAGCGTATCAATCCGGCCGGCCAGCGCCGTCCAGTTCGGCACTTCGCCCAAGGCGCGCGCCAGCGCCTGTTCGTGCGAGCCACCCCGCCCGCGCTCGCGCTCGTAGACCGATTCGAGCTGAATGGCGAGCTCGTCGACGATCTCGGTCTCGCGCTCGGCCGATACGTTGAGCGGCGGGAGATGCTCGCGGACGTAGTGGCGCCAGTTCATCTCTATGCCGGCCTGATTTTCGTGACCTGTTCGAGGGCGTCGACGAATTCGCGCCACACGCGCCGTCGCGCGCCGAGCACCTTGCGGCCGGCCGCGGTGAGTCGATAGAAGCGGCGGCGCCGCTCACCGGCCTTTTCCACCCATCGGCCGGCGACCCAGCCCTGTTTCTCGAGCTTGTAGAGCAGGGGATAGAGCGTGGCCGCCTTGAAGCTCAGCTTGCCGCCGGAGCGCGTCTCGATGATTTGCGCCAGTTCATACCCATGCCGATCCGGCCCATCGAGAATCGACAGCACCAGGAACTCGGCGCTGCCCTTTTGCAGCGACTTCGTGGAGATGTCTGTCATATAGGTATGAAACATACCTATCTGACGGAGACAGGTCAAGGAAGGTTGGCACAGGGGGATCTGTTGATCTGTTGATCTGGTGAGCTGTTGATCTAAAAAAACAGGGTGGCCCGTGAAGGCCACCCTGCGAAGGGACGTTGAGGAACGGCGCTAAGATTATTTCGCGTCGCGAAGCGACGGCCGGGGACGCGGCGCGTCGACCTTCGATTCTGCGGGTTCTGCGGCCGGAGCAGGCGAAGGCGCCGTGGCGGCCTTCGGATCTCTGGCCTCGAGCCTGGCTAACACTGCTGCGAGGCCCGCTTGCTGGGGGTCGTAGACGCCCCACTCATCTTTCGCGGGACGTATTTTTGACCGTGACATTGCTGTTGCCATTATTTGGGGTCCCCGCAGGAGCACTCACCACAACAGCAAGCACCGTGCCGCCGCGTGATCCATTTCGCGGCAGCAGCAACTCCCGTAATTGCGCAACTTAGCGGCGCGCCCGTCCGGAGGGCCGCTGCGCCTAGCCGGCCGGCGCCCACCATTCACGTGACCACGCTTACATTTGTCGTACCGGCCTCTTTCGATTCAGGCTCGAAATCCGCGATCGCGCTGGGGAATGGGCGCTGCGTGCTTTGGCACACGGGTTGCCTCTCAAGCCGCCGCATGATCGCGAGTTTTCTAGGAACCAAGGGCGGAACTGGCACCACCACGCTGGCCGTGAATGGCGCGGCCGACATCCGCAGGCTGACGGGAAAGCCGACCGTTGTCGTGGACCTCAAGAACGGGCCCGGTGACGTGGCGCTGTTTCTTGGCCTGCGCCCGCGGCACTCGGTGTTGACGGCGCTCGACCACCTGGCCTGGATCGATCCCACGACATTGCGGCGCTTGATCGTCGAGCACGATTGCGGACTGCACGTGCTGGCCGCGGGCGATGACTATGGCCGGCCGGCGCTACGCGAGGCGGATTACGTCGAGCAGCTGATCCGCGCGCTCCACACGGTCTACGACTTCGTCATCCTCGACGTCGGCACCTCGTTGGTGCCGCCGTCGACCACCGCGCTGCAATTGTCGGACGCGATCATGCTGGTGGCCAACCCCGACGTGCCGTGCCTGCGCAACCTGCAGCGGATTATCGACGCGGTGAAGACGGCGGGCGTGGCCAGCGAGCGCCTGAAGATTGTCCTCAATCGCGCCTCCGACTGCGGCGTGCTCTCCACGGCGCAGATTGAGCGCGTCCTTGGCTTCAACATCTCGCACAGCGTCAACAGCGACGACCGCACGGTCGCGTTGGCAGTGAACTCGGGGGTGCCGGTGTCGGCGCTTCGCGCCTCGGATCTGAACGGGCAGCTCGACGCCATCGCCCGCGGGCTGGCGGGGCTCTCCGAAGTGAGAAGGCCGAAGTCAGAAGTGAGAAGCGTCAGTTCCTACTTCTGACTTCCTACTTCTGACTTCCGTAGGACTACGACCGTGGCGCCGAGGTGTGATTCCGGCGCGTCCCAGTAGCCCTCGACCAGCGCGTGCCCGGCCAGCAGCTGGTGCACGGCGGCGCGCTGCACGCCCTTGCCCCGCCCGTGGATCAGCCGAACCTGGTGGAATCCCGCGTCGCGAGCGGCCTGGAGATACTCGTCGACCACCGACACGACGTCCCGCGGCGCGAAGCTATGGAGATCGATCGCGTCTTCTATCGGGAGCTGGACGACCTCGTCATTTTCGTCCGGCATACTCGGCGGTGACTTTCGTCGTGATGCCGCCCCGAGCGGTGAAATCGCCGATCACGGTCATGCGGCGGGGCGCGCAGGCGGCCACCAGGTCGTCGAGAATCTGGTTGGTCACCGCCTCGTAGAAAATCCCCTTGTTGCGGAACTCCAGCAGATAGTATTTGAGGGACTTGAGCTCGATGCAGCGGGCCTCGGGCACGTAGCGGATGCGGATGACGCCGAAGTCGGGCAGTCCCGTCTTGGGACACATCGAGGTGAACTCGGGACAGTCGATCGCGATCTCGAACTCCCGCTCGGGACGCGGGTTCGGGAACGTCTCGATCGTCACAGTGGACATAACGTCAGTGTACGGCAAAGTATTCCTTTTACCCGGTTTGACAGCCCCATATGGCGGGGTTAGCATACGGGCCGCTTAACTCTCGGGCGAGGCTGCGCCTCGCTTTCAGCAGCGTGATTGTTGCCCGCCTCCGGCGGGCGGTTGGGGGACACGATGGACGAAGCCCGGAAGATGGGCAAGTCGGAACTCTTTTCGCACTTCGCCGAGCGGTTTGACATCAAGCGGACGCAGTCGCGCGAATTCTTCGACGAGCTGGCGATGTTGTGTGAGAAGGAGCTGAAGCGCACGGGGGAGTTCGTGATTCCCGGCATGGTCAAACTGGTGCTCAAGCGAACCAACGCGCGCACTGGGCGCAACCCCGCCACCGGACAGCCGATTCCGATCGCCGCCAAGACCGTGGTCAAGGCACGCATCGTCAAGCAATTGAAGGACGCGGTGCTGCCGAAGAAGACGCCGGCCTAGCCTAGACGCCCCCCGCCGGAGGCGGGGCAAGACAACGCTGCTATTTCTTGATCTTGCGGGCGAGCTCGCGGACATCGAGCCGCTCCATCTTGAACTTCAGCGTGCTGAGCGGCACGCCCAGGTAGCGCGCCGTCTGCGTGACGTTCCAGGCGTTCCGCTCGAGCGCGCGCACCAGGAAGTTGCGCTCGAACGTCCCCAGCGCCCGATCCAGCAGGCTCGTATCCGACTTGGCCCGGTCGAGCTCCACCACGTGGAACTCGAACGGCAGGTCCTCGTCGGTGATGAACTCGTGATCGACGACGGCGACGAGGCGCTCGATCAGGTTTTCGAGCTCGCGGATGTTCCCCGGCCACCAGTAATGCGACAGCATCCGCAGCGTGGATTCGGCGATGCCGCGCACGTCCTTGTGGAAGCGCGCGCTGTAGCGTTTGATGAAAAAGTCGACCAGCACCGGCACGTCTTCGATGCGCTCGCGCAGCGGCGGCAGCCGCACGGGAATCACGTTGATCCGGTAGTAGAGGTCCTCGCGGAACGAGCCGTCCTTGACGGCGCGGTCGAGGTCGACGTTGGTGGCGGCCAGCAGGCGGAAGGCGGTGCGGATGGGCCGCGTGCCGCCGACGCGTTCGACCTCGCCTTCCTGGATCGCGCGCAGCAGCTTGGCCTGCAGGGCGGGCTTCAGGTCGCCGATTTCGTCGAGGAACAGCGTGCCGCCGTTGGCCAGCTCGAACTTGCCGATGCGCTGATTGAGGGCGCCGGTGAACGCGCCCTTTTCGTGGCCGAACAGCGTGCTCTCGACCAGCTCGCGGGGAATCGCCGCCACGTTGACGGCAATGAACGCCGCCTCGGGGTTCGCCGACTCGAGATGCAGCAGGCGGGCGAGCAGCTCCTTGCCGGTGCCGCTTTCGCCGAGGATCAGGACGGTGGCGGAGAGCTTGGCGACCTTGTGGACCGTCTCGAGCACGTCCTTCAAGGCGGTGCTCGGCCCGGTGATGAAGTCGCGCCCGCCGCTGTCGCCGGCCGCGTCCTGCAGGGTGAGGACGTGGCGATGCAGGTCTTGCCGCTCGCCGGCATGACGCACCAGCCCGCGCATCGCGTCGGGGTCAGCGTCCTTGGTGAGGAAGTGATAGGCGCCGAGCTTGATCGCCCTGACCGCACCGTCGACGTCGGGCGCCGCCGAGGTCATGATCACTTCCACGAGCGGGAAATTCTCGCGGACGATTTGCAGCAGGTCGAGGCCGCCGAGGCCGGGTTGCTGCGCGTCGGCGACGAGCACGTCCACATCCTCGCGGTCCATCAGCGCCAGCCCGGCCTCTGCTGACGCGGCGCGAATCACGCGGTAGTCGCGGCGCAGGGTCTGGGCGAAGCGTTCACGGGCCTCGTCGTGAGCGTCGATTACGAGCACCGTCTTCCGGCGCGCTGACATCGGAGGGAGTATACGGGGAAAGGTGGCAGTTGACAGTTGGCAGTTGACGGTTGACAGTTGAATTCGGAAGTTACAAGTTGGCAAGTGCATGAGCGCCACTGACGCGATCGCCATCGCCGCCCTGGTTGTCGCCGTGATCGCGTACGTGCAGGCACGACGCACGGCGCGCCAACTGGCGCAAATCACCGAGATGTATTGGCAGCTCAAGTTCGATCACGGCGAGTTGAAGGCCAAGGTCGACCCGCCGTCACCCGCCCCGCCTCAGCCCAACGTGACCTTCGTGCCCCTGATTCGTCCGCCTTCGCCTACGGCTACGGCGCGACAAGCCCCGAGGGAGGCAGGCTCAGCTCAGGACAAGTGAAGTTGGGTTACAGTGAGAGATTGTGGCTACTGAGTACGACGTCGTAGTGATTGGCGCGGGGACGGGCGGGTATGTGGCCGCCATTCGCGCCGCGCAGCTGGGCCTCAAGGTCGCCGTGGTCGAGAAGCAGAAAGCGCTCGGCGGCACCTGCCTGATCTGGGGCTGTATTCCCACCAAGGCGTTGCTGGAGCACGCGCACGCGCTGAAGATCGCGCAGGCGGCGAAGGAATGGGGGCTCACCGGCGTTGATGGCGGCGCCGTGTCGATCGACATGCCCGCCGTGCACGCGCGCAAAGACAAGATGATCGCGGGCCTGACCGGCGGCATCGAGATGCTCTTCAAGAAGAACAAGATCGAGTGGATCAAGGGCACCGCGCGCTTATTAGGCAACGCGACCGGCGGCCTCGGTGTCGAGGTGACGCTGCACGACGGCACCAAGCTGCCGCTGTCGGCCACCAGGGAGATCATCGTCGCCACCGGGTCGACGCCGCGCAGCCTGCCCGGCATCGAGGCCGATCGCAAGCAGATCATCTTCAGCGACGAAGCGATTCACCTCGCCGCGGTGCCCAAGTCGATCGCGATCATGGGCAGCGGCGCGGTGGGCGTCGAGTTCGCGTCGATCTTCAAGAGCTACGGCAGCGAGGTGACGGTGATCGAGCTGCTGCCCCGCCTGGTGCCCGGCGAAGACGAGGCGGTGTCGGCGGAGCTCGAGCGGGCCTTCAAGAAGCGCGGCATCAAGGTGATGACCGGCGCCAAGGTGACCGCCGCGAAAGCCGGCGCGAAGGGCGTCGATATCGAGGTGCAGGCCGCTGATAGCCAGACGCAGAAGATGAATTTCGAAGTGCTGCTCGTGGCCACCGGCCGTGGGCCGGTGACCGACGGCCTTGGCGCGGAGCCGCTCGGCATCAAGCTGGATCGCGGCTACATCGTGGTCGATCCGCTGTTCAAGACGAACGTGCCCGGCATTTCCGCGATTGGCGACGTCATCACCATGGGCGGCCCGCACTACCAGCTCGCGCACGTGTCGTCGATGGAGGGCATCGTGCTGGCCGAGCGCATTGCCGGCCGCGCCGTGCCGCCGATCAATTACGATCACGTGCCGCGCTGCACCTATACGGAACCGGAGATCGGCAGCGTCGGGTTGACGGAAGCCCAGGCGAAAGCGCAAGGTCATGAGGTGCGCATCGGCAGCTTCCCGTTCCGCGCGCTGGCGCGCGCGCGCATGGCGGGAGAAACTGACGGGTTCGTGAAGATCGTGGCCGAGAAGAAGTACGACGAGATTCTCGGCGTGCACATCATCGGGCCGCGGGCCACCGAGCTGGTGGCCGAAGCGGTGATGGCGCTGCGCATGGAAGTGACGGTCGAGGAATTGACCAAGACGATTCACGCGCACCCGACGATGTCGGAGGCGGTGGGTGAGGCGTCGCACGCGGCCCACGGCGCGGCAATACACATTTAGGGTCCTGAGTCCTGGGTCCTGAGTCTTGGGCAAGACCCAAGACCCAAGACCCAAGACCCAAGACCCGAAGCGCAGGTCCTTATGTCGACACCAGTGGTAATGCCGCAGATGGGCGAGTCGATCGCCGAAGGGACGATCGTTCGCTGGATCAAGAAGGTCGGCGACTCGGTCGATCGCGACGAGCCGCTGTTCGAGATCTCGACCGACAAGGTGGACGCGGAGATTCCGTCGCCCGCCGCCGGCGTGCTGACGGCGATCCAGGTCAAGGAAGGCGAAACGGTTCCCGTCAACAGCGTCGTCGCGACAATCGGCGCCGCTGGAGAAGTCGCCGCGCCCGCGCCGGCGGCAAGCACGAACGGCGCGAAGAAATCGGAACAGGCCGACGCGACCGGCACACCCGGCGCGACGGTGGCTGCGCCCGCGGCCCCTGACACGGCAGATTCACCCGCTCCTTCACCACAGCCGTCGCCAGGAGATCTCAGACAGAAGTCCTCTCCGCTCGTCCGCAAGATCGCCAAGGAACACAACGTCGATATTTCGCAGATCAACGGATCAGGCATCGGCGGCCGCGTGACCAAGCAGGACATCCTCGGTTTCATCGACCATGGTGGCGCCGCGAGTCCCGCGCCGTCCTTCGACTCGCGACCCGTTCGCGATACGAACGGGCCGCTCGCTCAGGACAAGCCCGCTCCAATTACACGAGGGCTTGGTGATCACGTCGTCGCGATGAGCGTCATGCGCAAGAAGATCGCCGAGCACATGATGGTGAGCCGGCGGACGTCGGCGCACGTCTACTCGGTGTTCGAGGTGAACTATTCACGCGTCGATCAGATCCGCAAGGAAAAGAAAGACGACTACGAGCGCATCGGCGCCAAGCTCAGTTTCACCTCGTTCATCGCGAAGGTGGTAGTCGATTGCTTGCGCCGACACAAGGTGGTCAACGCCTCGATCGACGGCGACAGCATCATCTACCGCGGCGACATCAATCTCGGCATCGCCGTGGCGCTCGACAACGGCTTGATCGTGCCGGTGGTGAAGGGCGCGGGGGAGAAGAACATCCTGGGACTGTCGAAAGCGATCCAGGACGTGGCCGACCGCGCGCGGGCGAAGAAGCTCAATCCTGACGAAGTGCACGGCGGCACCTTCACGATCACCAACCCCGGCAACTTCGGCGCGCAGTTCGGCCTGCCGATCATCAATCAGCCGCAGGTGGCCATCCTCGGCGTCGGCGCCATCGAGAAGCGGCCGGTGGTGATCGACGACCTGATCGGCATCCGGCTGATGGGCTATCTGACGCTCGGCTACGATCACCGGCTGATCGACGGCGCCGTCGCGGATCAGTTCATGGCCGACGTCAAGAAGGGCATTGAACACTTCGACGCGTCGCAAGTCTGATGTCGCTTGCGCTGCAGGTGCGACGGCTTGGCCTGGTCCCGTATGCGGAAGGACTCGAGCTGCAGCGCGCGCTGGTCGAGGATCGCAAGGCCGGCCGCATTCCCGACACGCTGCTCCTGCTCCAGCATCCCCACGTCGTGACCATCGGCGTCAAGAAGGACGGTCGCGCGCACATCCTCGCCACGCCGGAGCAGTTGTCGTCTCGCGGCGTCGAGATCTTTGAGACGGGACGCGGCGGCGATGTGACCTATCACGGGCCCGGGCAGCTCGTCGGCTACCCGATTCTCGATCTCAACCCGGATCGTCGCGACGTGCACCGCTACGTTCGCGACCTCGAAGAAGTGATGATCCGCGTGTGCGCCGGTTACGGCCTGGCCGCGGGCCGCATCAAGGGCTTCAGCGGCGCCTGGATCCCTTCGACTCGCTCCGCTCGCTCACCCCTCGACTGCGCTCGGGGTGACCCTGAGCCTGCCGAAGGGTCAGGGCAAGCGGCGGACGAGAAGATTGGCGCCATCGGTGTGCGCATCTCGAGGTGGGTCACCAGCCACGGTTTTGCCTTCAACGTCACTACCGACGTCGAATTCTTCAACCTGATCGTGCCGTGTGGGATTGCCGACCGCGGGGTGACCTCTCTGGCCGCGCAACTCGGCCGCGTTCCGGAGATGAGCGAGGTGGAGGATCGTTTCGAGGAGCAGTTCGCAACTGTCTTCCAGCGGGGTGTCGATGTCAGATCTCAGATCTCAGATTGATGATCAATTGTAGATGGCCGAAGGGTTCGATTGAACAATCCAACTATCGACCATCTTCCATTGATCATCAATCTGAGATCTCACATCTGAGATCGGGTCGCTGTCTCGAACCTGACGCGGTCGCGCGCCGAGAGCGCCGGCGCCACGAGCGAGGCGATGCCCGATGGCTGCAAGGTCACCGGCATCATCGCCGAGCGGCCCGGGAGCCCTTCCTCGCGCGTGACGGCCACGAGCGCGGCGTGCACCCGGGCTGTTCTCATCAGGGTGTTCTTGATCACGCTGGTGGCCGCTCCGGCGAGCGCGTACGGTCCCGGCGGCCACAAGCGCGCAATGCGCGCGTCGAGCCTGGCCAGTTGAGCGGCGCTCAGGACATTGGTCGAGCTTCTGCCGCTGATCGCCGCCTCGTCCCACGGCACGATCACCTGCTGCGGCGGGCGTCCGAGCACCGACAGCGAGATGTCGGTGGGTGAGGCGCCCGACTCCAGCGCCGTGATCGCGACCACCGCCGAGCGTAGCGCTTCCGGTGCCGAGCCGAAGAGTCGCATGCGCGAGATGCCCGCCTCATTCACGCCCTGCTCGATTACCGACGCCTGCCGGGCGCCGGCGCAGATGATCGGCGCCAATTGATTCAGCCCGGCCACGCGCTTGACCAGCGCGAGACCGCCCTCGGCTTGCCATTCATGCTCGTGAGGACTTGAGGGCTCGAGGGCTTGGGGACTTGATCCCGCCCGATCGGCGATCACGATGGCTTTGGCGCCCACGACGGCAGCCACGTCGTTCGTGCCGAAGAGCGCGGTGTGATAACCGTCAACCGGTCCCGACTGCGCCACGTCGAGTGCCTTGCCGGCGGCGACGTTGGCCTGGTCATCGACGATGACGATGCGGGAGACGAGATCGAGAGCGGCGATTTGGCGCGCCAGCGCGCCGCCGATCTCGCCGGCTCCAAGGATAACGATCGTCGCCACGGGGATATTCTATGAGGTCTTGAGGTCCTGGGGTCCTGAGGGCTTGATCACTTCTGCGGGCGCGACGGCCGGATCTCGACGCGGCTCGGCAGGCTGCGCGAGGGATGATTGAGCACGTCGACAATCGTGCGTGCCACATCCTCGGGCAGCAACTTCCAGTCCGCCCCCGTGCCAGGCTCGCGCCCGGAAAAACCGGTCGCGACCGATCCGGGCAAGACGTACGTGACGCGAATGTTGTCTTCGCGCAGCTCCTGCATCAGCGCCTCGCTGAAGGCATTCACCGCGGCCTTCGACGCGCAGTAGGCTGCGCCGCCCGCGAACGGATGTGTCGAGGAGAGGCTCGAGATGTTGACGATCCAGCCGCCGCCACGCTGGCGCAGGTGGGGAATCGCCGCCTTGCAGCAGTTGAATACGCCGGTGACGTTGGTGCCGATGATGCGGTTCCACTCGTCGTGCGGCAGCTCGGCGATCGGCACGCCGACGCCGACGCCGGCGTTGTTGACAAGGACGTCGAGGCCGCCAAGCTTCGCGACGGCGGTTCTCACCGCCAGCTCCGCGGCGCTCGCGTCGCGCACATCGCAGACGATCGCGGTCACCGCGCCCAGCGCGGCGAGCTGGCGCTCGGCTTTCACGACACCGTCTTCGGTGGTGCCGGTCACCGCCACCTTGTCGCCCGCGCGCAAGAGCGCTTCGGCCAACGCGTACCCGATGCCACGCGTGCCGCCCGTGATCAAAACCGCTCGAGACATGTCGCTCCTTAATTCAGGCCCTCAAGCCCTCAAGCCCTCAACTGATCGTAAACAGCCACTTCGGCAGGTCGACGTTGCCACCGCTGACGATCCCGATCACGCGCTGACCGGGCGCCGACGCCTTGCCCGACATGATCGCCGCCACCGACGCGGCGCCCGCCCCTTCGACAATCAGCCGCTCCTCGTGGGCGAGCCCCTTCATGGCCCGGGCGAGCTCGTCCTCGCTTACCGTGACCACGTAATCCACCACCTGCTTGACCAGCGGGAAGGTGATCGATCCCGGCTCGAGATTGCCCACCAGGCCGTCGGCGAGCGACGGGCGCGGCGTGATCTCGGTGATGCGGCCGGCCTCGAGGCTCAGCGTGAACGGCGACGAGGCCTCGACTTCGACACCGACGATGGTCACCTGCGGCGCGGCCGCTTTCAGCGCGAGGCCGACACCGCTGGCCAGCCCGCCGCCACCGAGAGGGATCACCACGACATCGAACTGCGGCATCGCCTCGATCAGTTCCAGCCCGATCGTCCCTGCGCCGGCGATCACATCCGGGTGGTTGTAGGCCGAGACGTAGACCCCGCCTTCGGCATCCGCGAACGCCTTCGCCGCTTTCTCGGCGGCGTCGTAATCCTCGCAGTCGGAGTGAAGAATGGCACCGTGGCGCCGGATCGCGTTCTGCTTGGTCTCCGGCGCCGACGCCGGCGTGAACACCACGCACGACTGGCCCAGCTGCTCGGTGGCCATCGCCAGCGCGCGCCCGTGATTGCCCGCCGACGCTGTCACGATTGGCGCTTCGTCGCTGTCGACGCCCTCGCTCAGCCGTAGCGCGGCATTGTAGGCGCCACGGATCTTGAAGGAGCTGGTCAGGTTGGCGGACTCGATCTTCAGGAACACGTTGCCATCGGCAATCGACGACAACCAGGGCGAGGGCAGCAGCGGCGTCTTCGGAACCCGGTTGCCGATGCGGCGCTGCGCCTGGTAGACGTCGAGGACGGTGGGCAGCATCACGGTTATTCTATTGAAATGATCGTCGAGAGTGCGGCGGTGGGTCCCTTCTTCAAGAACGGCTACGTGGTCGGCTGCGAGCGGACCAGGCAGGCCGTCTGCATCGATCCCGGCGACGAGGTCGAACAGCTGCTGGCCGTCATCTCGGCGCAGGAGCTCGAGGTCACCCACATCCTGCTGACCCATGCCCACGTCGATCACGTGTCGGGCGTGGCGGCAGCCAAGCGCGCTTTCGGCGCGCCGATTCACCTGCACGAAGATGATCTATCGCTCTATGAAAACGCGGTGAGGACCGGGATGATGTTCGGCCTCACGGTGGAACAGCCGCCACCGGTTGACCGCTACTACGAAGGCGAAGGGCCGATCGCTTTCGGCGACTACCAGGTGCGGGTCCTGCACACGCCAGGTCATTGCCCGGGCGGCGTCTGCCTTGCCGTCTCGAAGCAGGGGGACGCCTCCCCACCACGCCTGTTCGTGGGCGACACGCTGTTCGCGGGATCGATCGGGCGCACCGATCTACCGGGCGGTGATTACGAAACGTTATTGAAGGCGATTACCGGGGTGCTGTTCGAGTTTCCGGACGAGTCGATCGTGTATTCGGGCCACGGCCCCGAGACCACGATTGGCCGCGAGCGCGCCACCAACCCCTTTGTTTTGGAATATCTGGCTGCTATGAAGTCCAGGTAGTCTCCGGACTGCCGCCCGCGGAGTTGGTTCCCGAGTTCACGACGAATTGCACGCGGCCGATGGTCAGCTTGTCGCCGTCACTCAACATCATTTTGGTGACCTTGCGGCCGTTGACGAACGTGCCGTTGGTGCTGCCGAGATCCTCGAGCTCGAGCTCGCCCGTGTCGTTGAGCGTGAAGCGGCAGTGCACGCGTGACACGAGCGCGGCGTCGACCACGAAATCGGCGCGCGGCGCGCGGCCCATGGTTTTGAGCGTCCCAGGCAGCATTCGGAAGGTGAGTCCGGCATCTTCAGGATCGACGGACTGCAGTGTCCACATGCGTGGCTTCAATATAAACGCAACCGCTGGGTTGTGGTACAAGAACGCGGAATTGATGTGAGCGGCCATCGCACCGCCCGCGTTCTCGTCTACACCCACCGCTGGCTCGGCATCGCCGCCGGCCTGCTCTTCATCGTCTGGTTTCTGTCGGGCATCGTGATGATCTACGCGCGGATGCCGTCGCTCGATCCAATCGAGCGGCTGACCAGGCTTCCCGCTATCGCTGCCGCCTCCATTCGGGTCGCGCCGCCGGCCGAAGGTGAGCTCTCGCGGCTCTTGCTTGGATCGATCGAGGGCCGGCCTGCCTACCGCATGACCATTGGCGCCCGCTCGCGCAGCGTCTTTGCCGATACCGGAGACGACGTGCCGCCCGTCGATGCCGGGCAGGCGCTGCGCATTGCCGGCGCGTTTGCGGGTGGCTATGCCCCGGTGCGCCACGACGCCAGGTTGCTCGACGCCGATCAGTGGACGTTCGACGTGCGCCGGCGGATGCCGCTGCATCGGATTGCGGTGGCAGACGAGGCCGGCACGCGCCTCTACGTCAGCGAGAACGGCGGCGACGTGGTGGCGAAGACCACCGCCTCGGGACGCCGTTGGGGCGCGATCGGAGCGGTGATGCACTGGTGGTACTTCGCGCCGTTTCGCCGGCACGCGACCCTCTGGTCGAACGCCATCATCTGGATCTCTCTGGCGGGAACCGTGCTGTGCCTGGCCGGCATCCTGTGGGGTGTGTGGCGCCTGGCGCCGTTGCGAGGGTATCGATTGCGCGATCACCGCCAATGGTCGCCGTATGCGTCGTGGATGCGCTGGCACCACTATCTCGGTGTGATCTTCGGCGTGACGACGCTGATGTGGGTGTTCAGCGGATTGTTGTCGATGGATCCGTGGTCGTGGAGCCCCGGCACCGCCGCCACGCGCGAACAGCGGCAACGTCTGGCCGGCGGACCGATGATCGCCGCCGATCTCACCGCCGACCGCATTCGCCGCGCGGTTGCCGCCTATGCGCCGCGAATGGTGAAAGAGATCGAGCTGATCAGGTTTCGCGGCCACTACTACGCCAGCGCGGCCGAAGGCCTGGTGTCGCTCGACCAGCCTCATCTGGGCGCGGTCGAGCAGTTGCCACCCGATCTCATCAGGGGCGCCGCGGAGATCGTCATGCCGGGCGTGCCCATTGACGGTGTGCTGTGGATGGACGATTACGACGCCTACTACTACGATCGCGATCGGCGGCGATCCGCCTCCGCACAGAGTGCTACGGCGGACAGGCCGTTGCCGGTGTTACGGGTTCGCTACAACGATCCTCAGCGCACGTGGCTCTACTTCGACCCGCGGCATGGCACCATCGCCAGGAAAGAAGAGCGCCTGAGCCGGCTGAATCGATGGCTCTATCACGGCTTCCACAGCTTCGATTTTCCGTTTCTGTATTACCGCCGCCCGCTGTGGGACATCGTCGTGATCGCGCTGAGCCTTGGTGGCCTGATGCTGTCGATGAGCACGCTGACCGCGTCGTGGCGGCGCATCAAACGCCACGCGAGACGCGTTATTTCGCGGCCTGGCGCATCCTGAACGGGTAGTAGCGGGTGATGCCGCCCGAGGTCAGCACCAGGAAAAAGTATGCCTCCTCGCCGCCTTCCGGGCGACCGATGGCCCGGTGCAGTTCGGCGATGCGTGCGGGTTGTTCGAGGTCGGCGACGCGGACGGCGACCGCGGTGACGCCGACGGGCCGAAGCGCGATTGGAATCTGGCGCCGCTCGGCGTACTCGGACTTGAAGAGGTCCTCCGAGGCCGCCAGCACCGCGACCGGATGCCACCCGGTGATGCTGCAGCGGATCAGGCGGAAGGTGTCGATGGTCGGGATGTCCTTGACCGCGCCACTGGTGATCCGCAGGATGCCCGCGCGCATGAACTCGGCGTAGGTCTTCAGCGGAATCTGCTCGGTCTCGGTGACCAGCAACACGCCGGTGTCCTGCGCCGGCGCCGGCGCGGCCGCCATCAGCACCACGATGCCGGCCAGTGCGGCGATGAGCTTAGTCGAGCGGTGGTTTGCGTCCATAGTTCGGCCTGTAATTCTTGTGGCACTGGGTGCACGACTCCATCAGCCGATCGCTGAGCGCGGCAATGCCCGCGACGTCGCGCGTCTTCGCCGCCGCGTACGCGTCCGAACCCGCCTCGAGCATCAGCTTGGCGTCGGCCGTCCACTGCTGCTGATCGCGGGCGCGGCCCGGCATCATCAGCAGATTCGCGGATTCGGCGACGATCAGCGCCTGTCCTTCGAGGGCGGTCCATTCGCTGTCGGTCTTGGGTGTGCGCGATTCGATGTAGAACAGCGCGTCCGACGCCGGGTAGATGATCTTCACCATCAGGTCGCTCATCGTCCCGACGTTGCGCGTCGGCGGGCGCGGCGACGCGGTCTGCGCAAGGGCGGCGGCCACCACTGCCGCCAGGGCGAACGTCTTCATTCGCCGCGAGTCTATCGCAGTTCGCGCCGGATCGTGATACGTATCATTGTGATAAAATCATACGTATGACCAAGCTCACCCTGAGTGTCGACGAGCGCGTCGTTGAGCGAGCCAAAACCTACGCTGCCAATCGAGGGACCTCGGTTTCACGCCTGGTCGAGACCCTGCTGGACCTGGTGGCGTCACCGCCGAAGGCGGAGAGTCGTGCGCCGGTGCTGGCGAAATTGCGGGGCTCGCTGCGCCGCGGGTCGGTTGCCGACTACAAAAGGCATCTCGAGCGCAAGTACCGGTGACTCGAATCCTGCTCGATGTCAACGTCGTCCTTGATGTGCTGCTTGACCGGCGGCCGTTTGCCGATGCGGCTTCGGCGGTCTGGGGTGAAATCGAAGAAGGCTGTGCCGAAGGGTTGATTTCGGCTCATGCGGTCACGACCGTCCATTACCTGAATGCCCGCGCGGTCGGCGGCCGGATGGCGGCGGAGACCACCGAGTCGATTCTGTCGGTGTTCGGCGTCGCGGCAGTGGATGAACGAGTGCTGCGTCTTGCGCTCGATTTGCGATGGCCGGATTTCGAAGACGCCGTCACCGCCGCCGCTGCCAGCCAGGCGCAATGTGACGCGCTGGTGACGCGGAACCCCGTCGATTTCAAGCGGTCGCCGGTTCGCGTGTTGACGCCGGTTGAAGCCGCCGCCTGGTTGACCATCCACAAGTAAGCCCGCGTGCAAGGGCGCCTTCGGTTCCGCCGTAGACTATGCGCGGAGGGGCGATGGTCGAGCGTGTCATGACCGACGTGCGCCGGGCATTCCAGCAAATTCGCCGATCGCCGGGGTATGCAGCGGCGGTCATCGCGACCCTGGCGTTGACGGTGGGCGCCACGACGACGCTGTTCAGTCTCTACAACGCGCTGGTATTGAGGACGCTGCCCGTTGCGGATCCATCGCGCATTGTGCTCGTTCAACCCACGGACGAGAAAGGCCAGAACCGGCCGCTTTACCAGACCATGCATCGCGAGCTGCAGCGGCTCGACGTGTTCGAGCACCTTGCGCTGTTCTCGGGCGGCGGCGGCTTTTTCATGGAGGCGCGCGGTGTCCGCACGCAAGGCCTGATCGAATCCGTGACGCCCGGGTTCCATGAGGCGCTCGGCCTGCGGCCGTTCCTCGGTCGCTTCTTTACCGATCGCGATTTGACCGCTCCGGACTCGCCGACGGTCGTGATTAGCCACGTGCTCTGGCGCCGGTTGTTCAACGACGATCCGTTGGCGATTGGGGAACAGATTCTGATTAGTGGCAAGCCCATGACCTTGATTGGCGTCACCCGGCCTGAGTTCAAGGGCTTCTACGTCGACGGCGGCTTTGGTTTCTCCGTTCCGATCTCGGTGCTCAACCAACACCTGGGCACCGATCCCAAGCGGCCAATTCGAGGGTTACAGGCTGTCGGCAGAACGAAGGTCGGCGTCACGCTGGTGCAGGCACAGGCGGCCGTGGCTGCGGCCTGGCAGTCCATCAGGACGAGCGCGACCCCGCCACAGCTTCCCGCCGCCGAGCAACGCGACATCGCGACCCATCACATCAAGGTCGAAGGGCTGGCCTCGGGTTTCTCCGGTCTCCGGACTCGATACCAACGACCGCTGCAAGTATTGCTGGCGATTACCATCGTGCTGGTCGTGATTGGGTGTGTGAATTTAAGCGGCCTGATGCTCGCGCGCACAGCGGCCCGCGATCGGCAGTATGCGATCCTGCTTGCGCTCGGCGCCTCGCGGGGGCAGTTCGTCCAGCAGGTGTTGATCGAGAGTGTGGTGCTCTCGATCCTCGGCACGGCGTTGTCGCTTCCGCTGGCATGGCTGGGGTCGCGGATGCTTACCATGGCTATTTGGCAGAGCCAGGAACCGCTAGCGGTGGAGACCACACCGGACATGCGCGTACTTCTGACCACGGCGATCGTGTCCATCGTCAGCGGTCTCATCGTGGCCGTACTGCCGGCCATTCGAGCGGCGCGGCGGCGGCAGTTGGCGCTTCGCAGCGAACGCTCGGTGACCGGTGGTCTTGGGAGATGGGGACGCGGGCTCCTGGTCGTGCAAGTCGCCTTGTCGCTCGTGCTGCTCGCCGGCGCCGGATTGTTTGCGGTGAGCCTTTGGAATCTGCGGCATCTCGACACGGGTTTCACGGCGACGAACGTGCGATGGAGCCGGCTGTTCGCCGTGCCGGGCGGCTACGATAACCTGAACGACGCGGTGTATTACCGCGAGCTGCTCCGTCAGATCGAGGCATTGCCCGAGATCCGTTCGGTCTCAATGTCGTCGGTCTTCCCGACGTTTTTCAACCTGAGTCATTTTCTTACCCGGCAACCCATCGCGCCCGTCCGATCCAGGACCGAGGTTGCCTCCGAAGCGGTGATGGACTCCGTGACGCCGGGCTTCTTCGCCACGATTGGCGTCCCGTTTCTGCAGGGGCGAGATGTGTCCTGGAACGACTCGGCGAAGACAGCCGGCGTCGTGATCCTCAATGAGACCGTCGCCCGGCAGCTCTTTCCAGGTGGCAACGCCATGGCGCAGTACGTGCGAATCGGCAACGATCCGAAGCGTAGTGAGCTCGAAGTGATCGGGATCGTGGCGGACGCCAGTATCGGCGATCTGCGAGCGCCGCATGCGCCGTTCGTTTTTCGTCCGAGGATGCAGGAAGTGATGCGTGCCCCGGTGCTTCTTTTCGAACTCGCCACGGATGCGGCTAGCGCCGATGCAGCCGTCGCGCGCGTCGTCTCGTCGCTCGGCCGCGAATACGCTCGCCGGATCTACTCGGTGAGCGAATATACCGACGAGGCGCTGATCCAAGAGCGACTGCTGGCCGGGCTGTCGGGTTTCTTCGCCGCGCTCGCGCTGCTGCTGGCCGTGGTCGGCCTCCACGGATCGCTGGCCTATGACGTGACGCAGCGGACGCGAGAGATCGGCGTGCGAATGGCGCTCGGGGCGTCGCGTTCGGCACTGATTCGCATGATCGTGCGCGACGGAGTGACGGTTGCGCTGCTTGGATGCCTTTTCGGAATCCCCGCCGCCCTGGCGTTGTCACGCGTTGCGGAGTCGATGGTGTTCGGACTCGCGCCGTCCAACCCCTGGATCGCGCTCACCGCTGGGGTGTGCTCGGTGATCGTCGGCACCGCGTCAGGGTTATGGCCCGCGATGAAGGCGGCCAGCGTCGATCCCTCAACCGCGTTACGGGCCGAATGAATTGCGCTAATATCCGACCCGGACGGAGGTCCTGGTGATCACACGTGACGCGCTCTTGCTGATGGTTCTGCTTGCGGCAGCTCCTGCCGGCGCGCAGGCGCCTGCACCACCCGCGGCGCCGATTCCGGCGCTGAACCCGAACGATTACGCCGACGAGAAGAACTGGCTGTGTCGTCCCGGGCGCAAGGGTGACGCGTGTGACGTTGACCTGACGACGACCGTCGTGGCCGCTGACGGAACGCTGACACGCGAAACCTGGGCGCCGAATCCGAAGGCGCCGATCGACTGCTTCTACGTCTATCCGACCGTGTCGACGGATCCGGCACCCTACAGCGACATGACCGCGGATCCAGCGGAGACCAACGTCATCCACCAGCAGTTCGCGCGTTTTGGATCGAAGTGCCGCACTTTTGCACCGATGTATCGGCAGCTCACGCTCGCCGGGCTGCGGCAGCGGCTGTCGGGCGGCACCATCTCGTTCGACAAGGGCGTGTGGTACGACGACGTGCGCGACGGGTGGCGGTCGTACCTGCAGCGCGACAATGGCGGCCGCGGCTTCGTGCTGATCGGCCACTCGCAGGGCGCGTACATTCTCACCGAGCTCTTGCGGCAGGAGATCGACGGCAAGCCGATTCAGAAGCAACTGGTCGGCGCTTACATCCTCGGCGCCACGTTTCCCGTTGCAAAGGGCACGGATGCCGGCGGCGTGCTGCAGACCATCCCGCTCTGCCGCAAGCCCGGACAAATCGGCTGCGTCGTCAACTTCTCGGCGTTCCGCTCAACGGTGCCGCCCCCGGCGAATACGCTGTTCGGCAAGGCCGGCGACCCCGCCCACTCGGGTTCGTGCACGAATCCGGCGACGCTCGGCGAGGGCAGCGCGCCGCTCCATGCCTACCTCTTCGCGACGGGCAGGACCATTGCAATGGCGGGCGCGAACACCACCTGGGTGACCGGCAAGACCGTGGACACCCCGTTTGTCAGCGTGCCGGGATTGTTGAGCGGCAAGTGCGCCACCAACGAGCACGCGACCTACCTCGAGATCGCGGTGAACGGCAATCCATCGGATCCACGGACCGACGACATCGGCGGCGATCTCGGCATGCCAGGCAAGCCAATCCCGATGTGGGGCCTGCACCTCGTCGACGTCAACCTGGTGATGGGCAACCTGCTGACGCTCCTCGATCAGCAGACGAGAGTCTACTTGCGCCGGTAGCGATCGAGAGCCATGTCGACACGAAACTGGATCTGCGTCGGACTCACCATCGTCTCGCTGGTCTTGCTCGTGCCGGGGCTGCAGAGCGACGCGTTGACCATCACGGCGACCATGCCGTTGTTCAAGAAGCCGCTGTACGAGGAAACCCAGAGCATCCTGCGGGCGGCGCGGCGGTTGTACGACTCGAGGAATTATTTCGTCGCGGGCCTCGTGATTTTCTTCAGCCTGGTGGTGCCGGTGATCAAAGTGGCGCTGCTCGGCGTGATCCTGAAGATAAAATCGCCGGTTGCCAGGTACCGCTTGTATCTCTTCACGCGATCGATGAGCAAATGGGCGATGGCGGACGTGTTCGCGGTGGGCGTCTTCATTGCGTTTCTCGCCGCCAACGCGCTCGACAATCTCGACGCGAGGCTCCACCCCGGGTACTACTACTTCGTCGCGTATTGCCTGGTCTCGAATGTCGCCTTCCAATTCCTGCACGTGCCGCCGCCAGACAAGGCGCCGACCGTGATCGTTCCGCCGCGACCGGCCGGCTCGCCGACCTAACCCGTGTCCTATAGCCCCCGGCTTATGGCCCCCGGCTTATAGCCCCCGGCTTTAGCCGGGGGTTACGTTACGGCCGCTGCTCGTAATACTTCTTGTACATTCCGCGCCTGAAGATGAATCCACCGAGCGGGCCGAGCCAGTCGAGCACGTAATGCATGGTGCCGAGATCCATCAGCTCGATCAGGTTGCCGTCGCAGTCTTTCGCAAAGAAGAAGGTGTGGCCGCGCGGTGATCGCTCGGGCTTGGAGACGATGTCCACGCCTTTGCTCACCAGGTAGTCGTGCCACTTCTGCGTGTTGCGGACGTTGAGCGAAAAGTGGGTCAGGCCGACACGGTTCCACGGTCCCTGCACCAGCGGTTGCTGCGGCTGAAACTCGAAAATCTCGAGCACCGCGCCGCCCGGCACGCGAATCCACCCGATCTTGCAGCTCGGCAACCCTTCGACTCCGCCGCCGCCGCGAGCGGCGGCGGCGTCGCTCAGGGCAGGCGGCTCGACGCCGAAAAAGCTGCGCACGCGCTCCGGCGGCGTGTCCGACACGCCGACCAGCGGGCAGCCGAACACGTCCCAGTAAAACCGCACGAAGGTGTTGAAGTTCCGGACCGTGATGCCGACGTGGCTGAACGAGCGCGCTTTCATAGACGGTATGCCTCAATCGATCCGCAGCTTCGCGACGGCGAAGATGCGGAACGAATAATCGTAATCATGCTCGACCCGGTGGCCGCGGACCGATGCTTCGAGCCAGGAATCCTTCGCGAGTGGAAACACCCGCGTCAAGCCAACCTCACCATAGTCCCGCAGGTTGCGATACGGCGTGCCATTCATCCGCAGCGACTGGTAATTGCCGTCGCCTTCCGCGGTGATGAAATCGTCGCCGCGAAACATGATCACGTGCGCGCGCCAGTGGTCGCGCTGAGCCGCGGCCCGCAGGAACGTGGCCAGCCCCGCGCGCGTCCGTGAATCGTCCAGACGATCCGGATCGTACCTCGATCCGATCAGGTAGGCCTCGAGCGACAGCTTGTCGAGCGGGCCGGCGGGCCCGCCAACCTCCCCGCCGAGCGACCCGGCCATGCTGTCGCTCACGTACCCGTCGCTGGTCAGCTGGCCGCCCTCGTGCACGATGAAGAAGTCGCCGCCAATAGTGATCGCGCGATGCACCTTGAGGCGCGACGTCACGCCGGCATCGAGCCGCTCGCGTTCGTGCGAATTGACGATGCGCTGCCAGTGCACCCACGATTCCTGCTTGATGCGCGGCGTGTCGAGCAGCCACTGGACACCGGCCTCCCACGGCCGCGTGAAGGCGAGCGTCTCGACCTGCAGTGGCGGCAGCAGGCCGTGCGGGCCGCTGCGATCCGGACCGATGCCCTGCGCGCGGCGGACGGTGTTGAGCGTGCCGAGAATCAGTTGCGATCGGGGCCGGCCGACCACGAGCGTGATCACCGGCCGCACCTCGTCGAACGCATCGCGGGCGCCGAAGCGCTGGTTGGCGAACACGCCGGCGCGAATGGCGAGCCGATCGCTGGTGCGCGCTTCGCCCACCACCAGCGCGTGGACGCCCATCGTCGTCTCACCGGCCCTGAAGGGATTGAAGAACTCGGTGTTGTCGCCGTAAAACGTGGCGGTGGCGTCGAGGCTGTAGTCCACGTCCTGAGCCGCGGCGCCCCGGGCCAGCAACATGCAGCCCGCGAGGACGATCGCGGAGCGAAGCATAGCTCGGCAATACTAGCGTGGTAATGCCGCAACAGACCAGCTGGGTCGGAAGCCTCTTGCTCGTCATTTGGGCGGCGCTGGCGACGCCTGCGTTCGGCCAGGAGCGCGGTCCGTTCAAGAAAGGCACGGTCGGCATCGAGTTCGGTGCCGCGCCGCTCGTCGAGATCTGGAACCTCAACGGCCATCGCGAGCCGATGCTCGAGGGCAGCGCCGCGTTTTGGGGCGCCGTCCGCGATCGCCTGGCGATTGGCATTGAGTTCCAGCATGGCTACGTGTTTCAAGACGCACCCGGCGCGCTGGTGCAGGGCATCTCGCCGCTGGTGCGGTGGAAGTTTGCGGATCGACCCGCGTGGGATTGGTTCGTCGAGATCGGGCCGGGTGTGTCGTGGTCCGACCTGGCCACGCCGCCGCGCGGCACGAAGTTCAACTATCTGTTCCAGGCCGGCGCGGGAGTGATGAAACAGACGGGTCGCAATCAGCACTTTGTGCTTGCGTATCGATTCCTTCACCTGTCGAATAATCACCGCGAGGGCCGTGAACAGAATCCGGACCTGGAAATGATGGGGGTTTATGCAGGCTGGTCGTTTTCTTTCTGAAGCGTTCCTCGCAGCGTTGTTGCTGTCGGCCATCATGTCTGGCTCCGTTCGCGGTCAGCAGACGCCTCCAGTGCCGGCGTTCAAGCCCGATCCGGATTTCTTCAAACTGCCCGCCGACTTCAAGTGGGGCCAGGTGATCGGCATCTTCGCCGACGCCAGGGGTCATGTGTGGACGTCGAGCTCGGGCCGCGTTTCCGAGTGGGATCCGCAGGGTAAGCGGGTGCAGTCGTGGGACGCGCGCGGGCCCGACGGCAAGTGGAGCACCATCCACGGCCTGTTCGTCGACCACAACGGCTTCGTGTGGACCAACGCACGCGAGAGCAACCTGACCATCAAATTCACGCGCACGGGCCAGGTGTCCCTGGTGATCGGACGGTTCGATCAGACCGGCGGGAGCAACGACACGACGCTGATGGGACGGCCGTCGGAGATCTGGGTCGACCCCGCCGACAATGAGGTCTTCGTCGCCGACGGCTACGGCAATCGCCGGATCATCGTCTTCGACGGTGCGACGGGCAAATACCTGCGCCACTGGGGCGCATACGGGAAGAGACCTGAAGATCCGCCCGCCGGAGCACAGGGTGCGCAGGGTGCGCAGGGTGCACAGGGTGGGAGTGAGCAAGTGCCGGCGGCGCCGCCCACGCAATTCCGGACGCCGCACGGCATTGCCGGCTCGCGCGACGGGTTGATCTACCTCTCGGATCGCGCCAACAACCGCATCCAGGTATTCAGGCAGGACGGCCAGTTCGTGCGGGAGAAAATCCTGCGGCCACGCTGCGGCGCGCAGGAGAAGGCGACCTGGACGCCGAAGCGGCCGTGCGGCAATGAAGCGACGTTCTCGGTTGGCTTCTCACCGGACCCGGCACAGACCTACATCTACAGCGCCGATGGCGGTTCGCATTTCATTACCGTGTTGCGGAGAAGCGATCTCGAGATCGTGAACGAGTTCGGCGGCCCCGGCGTTGGCCCTGGCCAGCTCGGACGTCCGCACAATCTCTCGGTGGATCCGTCGGGAAATATCTTCGTGGCGGAGGCCGCCGGACTCGAAGTGAAGCACCCGACGACCGGCGCAACAGTGCAGGCCGGTTTCAGGGCGCAGAAGTTCGCGCTTGTGAAGTAGCTGTCACGGACGTTAACCACGAAGGGCACCGAGCCCACGGAGATTATTTTTCAAAATACCAATGCCCGCTAAGCGGCACTGGCGTTTAGAAAAGTATTCTCCGTGTGCTTCGTGTTCTTCGTGGTTAACGTACGTGATCAGCTGGGATTGGTGCAGCGCGCGATCGTGGCCTTCCATTCCTCGGGATTCGACTGTACCCACGACGTCAGCAGATCGACCGCCTGCCGATCGACGAGCACCGTGCCGAGCGGTGGCATCTGCGAAGACGGGCGTCGCGACTTCACCCGGCGAATCAGCGCGCTCGACTCCGGATGGCCGGGATTGATGATGCGCGATGCTTCCTGTGCCTCCGGAACGACCCAGTGACCGCGTTTGCCGGCCGTGGTCGCGAGCGCCGATACGCATTGCACGGCTCCCGGCACGGCGTGCTTGAGAATCAACCCGAGCGACGCGATCGAGCTCTCCCGATTGTGGCAGCTGCCGCAGTTGGTCGAGAGATATCCGAGCGCCGCGCGCGCTTGCGGCGACGACGCCTGGATGCGCGGCGGCGTCGTCACCAGCCAGTTACGCTTCGGCGAGAGCAGGCGTTCTTCCGTCAGCGTCCGCAGCGTGATCATCTCGCGCGTCAGCGGCTCGGCGTGCGGCGCATTCGGGTCGCGATCGTCAGAAAGATTCAGCGCATCAAAGCCGAGGATCTCAGTTCGTGCCGAGTCGTGGCACGACCGGCATTCAGCGATCGACGGAATACTGTGCCGCTTGCCAGGCGCCCCTCGACTTCGCTCGGGGCTGCCCTGAGCAACGTCGAAGGGCGCCACCGTGGCGACATTCGGAAGGCCGCTCTCAGGCGCCAGCGACGCCTCGGTCTGCGCCTCGTTCCACACATAGGACGCAAACACCCACTGCTCCTTGCTTACGCGCCACAGAAAGCGCGTTTCCACTCGATGTCCGTCAAACGAAAACTCCTTCCAGAACCTGGTGCCGATTGGAAAATCCCACCGCGATAGATCCGTGGCATCGATCGCGGCGCCTTCGGGCAAACGGATCCAGCGCCGTTTGGCCGCGCCGTCACTCCACAGCGGATATTGCGGGGAGAAGGGACGATTGCGAGGGTCGATGTGCAGCGTCCCTTCGCCCGCATACAGGCCGGTCTGCGACAGGAGCGGCGGCGCCACCGGCGCCAGCGTCGCTCCCGTCTCATAACCCGCCGTAATTTTGGCGACGACCGCGAGCAAGAGCGTCGTCACCACGATGATGGCTTTCATGACCGTTCCCAACTCTCAACTGCCGACTCCCGACTCAACTCTTAACTGCCGACTCTTGACTGCTGACTGTTACTGATCGCTCCCCGGCGGATCGATCGGCTGCGGGACGCGGTTGCTGATCGGCTTCAGCGTCTGCAGATACGCGAACAGGCTGCGGATGTCTTCGTCGCTGAGCTGCGCGAGGTTTTGCACCGGCATCGGCGGCAGGATGGGACGGCCCTTGCCGCGATCCTTGCCGGTCTTCATCGTCGCGATGAACTGATCGACGGTCCAGTCGCCCAGGCCGGTTTCCTTGTCCGGCGTGAGGTTCATCGTGAAGCTCGTGCCCCACGGGCCATTCCACGCCGTCATGGTCGCGGCGGCCACCATCATCCAGGGGCCCGGCACCGCCGGCGCCGGCGGCATGGTCATTTGTTCGGGGTGTCCGCTGAGCGCGCGGTCCATATCCCACTGGGGCCCATTGGGTCCCATCTTCATCGGCGTGTGACAGTCATGGCAGCCCATGATGTCGACGAGGTATTTGCCGCGGGCCTGTTGCGCCGTGAGACCGGCGGGCGTCGGCGGCGGCACCAACTGCTCGCCGCCACCGCCCCTCGACTCGGCTCGGGGCGGCCCTGAGCTTGTCGAAGGGCCGGCGGCGCGCAGGCTGGCGGTTGCGAGAACAGCGGTCAGGATCACAGCGGCGGCGAAGATCAGGGTCGTCACGAAGAACTCGGTCGGTTTCATGTGCGTGTCAATCTCCACACACATCTGACGCCGGGGGTTCGCTATCGGAACCCTAAGGCTTCCTTTGGAGTTTCCTAAGAATTCTTAAAAGAACCTTAAACAGACTATACTCACGTCTTTTCGACGGTTTCCGCACCGTTTCACGACCAAAACATGCTCGACCGAACCCTTACTGAATTCCTGGAACAGGGGCTTGCCATACACATCGGGACCCGAAACGCCCGGATGGAGCCGAACGGCTGTCGCGTCACGGCGGTCCGGGTGGAGGATCAGGGCCGCCACCTGATCGCATATCTGCCCAAAGCGGCCACGCCCGTAGTGATCGAGGATTTGCGCGACAACGGCCAGGCGGCGTTGTCGTTTGCGCGCCCAAGCGACGATCGCGCCGTGCAGGTGAAAGGCGAGTTCATCGACTCGCGGGACGCCAATGACGGCGAACAGGGTTTTGTCCTTGGACAGTTGGAGGCGCTCAAGCGCCAACTGGAGCTGGTCGGCATCCCGGCGAAAGCGTCGAGCACTTGGAAGCTGTGGCCGTGTACCGCCGTCAGAATTCGCGTCACGGCGATTTTCAGCCAGACGCCAGGCCCCGACGCGGGATCGGTGCTGTCATGAGCCTCGGCCTCGAGCAGCTGGCGCCGTGCTTTCAGGGAATCATTCCGGCGATGTTGTTCACGTGCTCCAAGGACGGCACGCCGAACGCCGCCTTCCTCAGCCATGTGGATTATGTCGATCCGACGCACATCGCGTTGTCGTTCCAGTTCTTCAACAAGAGCCGGCGCAACATCGCGGAAAACCCGCAGGCGTTGATCCGCGTCATCGACCCGGACACGCAGCAGGGCTGGGCGATGCGCCTCAAGTTCGAGCGCTCGGAGGAGTCCGGACCGATCTTCGATCGCATGTACTTCCGCATCGAAGCGATCGCGTCGTATACGGGACTCAAAGGCATCTTCAAGCTGAAGGCCGCTGACATTTACCGGGTGGAATCGGTCGAGCCCGTTCCGGAAGAAGAGGGCGTGAAGGAACGCTGGAGCCCGCGCGGCCGCGCGCGTCAGCCGGATCCGGTGTTTACCATGAGGGCGATCCAGGAGCTGTCGGCGCGGATCAACACCGCGAGCACCCTTGACGCCCTGCTCGAGTCGATTCTCTCCGGCATCAAGGAGTATTTCGGCTTCAGCCACTCGATGATCCTGCTCGCGGGTGAGAAGGCGAACACGCTCGTGACGCTCGCCAGCCGCGGTTACCCGGAGGCCGGCGCCGGCGCCGAGGTGCAGTTTGGCGAGGGCATCATCGGCGTGGTGGCCGAAGCCCAGAGACCGATCCGCATCTCCGGCCTGATGCGCGGCATGCTCCACGCGCACGCCGTTGCGAAGCGAGCGCACGAAAAAGGGTGGTCGCCGGAGCGGCGCGTGCCGCTGCCGGGGCTTGCGAATCCGGCGAGCCAGCTGGGCGTCCCGCTGCTCGTGCGCGGCGAGCTCGTCGGCGTGATCTGCATCGAGAGCGAGACGCCGTATCGCTTCCACGAAGAGGACAAGAACACCATCGAGCTGTTAGGTTCATACCTGGCCGTGGCCATCCAGAACATGCAGCTCAAAGAGGCGGAGGAGTCGAACGGCGACGACCAGGACGTTCAGGCCGCGCCAGCCCCGCCTGCGGCGTCGGGCGATCGGTGCGAGCTCACGTATTACCGCGGCGAAGAAGTGCTGATGATGGATGGCGAGTACTTGATCAGGAGCCTGCCGGCGCGCATCTTGTGGAAGCTGCTGCAGACACACAAGCGGGAAGGCCGCGTCGAGTTCACCAATCGCGAGCTCCGTCTCGACAAGTCGCTCAACCTGCCGGCGTTCAAGGACAACCTCGAAACGCGGCTGTTGCTGCTGCGCCGGAGACTGGATCAGAAGGGCGGGGACATCCGGCTGGTGCCGACCGGCCGGGGCCGATTCGCCATCGAGCTCGGCTGCAAGATTCATCTGGTCGAGAAGGCGTGAAGACCCACGTCGTCCTCGTGCATCCTGAGATTCATTGGAATACCGGGAACGCGGGGCGCACCTGCCTGGCCGTGGGCGCCACGCTGCATCTGATCGAACCGCTTGGCTTCTCGCTCCTCGAGCGCGAGGTGAAACGCGCCGGCCTCGACTACTGGGAGCACGTCGACTTGCGCGTGTGGCAACACTGGGAGGCGTTCGAGGCGGAACTGCCGACGTTGGGCGAGCCTTACTTTTTCTCGACCAAGGGGACGCTCAATTTGTGGGACGCTTCGCTCGCGGGCAAAGACGTGGTGCTAATCTTCGGGCGGGAAACTGGGGGTCTGCCCCAGGAGCTCCACGAGAAATATCGCGAGCGCTTTCTGACCATGCCGATTCATTCGCCGCGGGTGCGGTCGCTGAATTTGTCGACCAGCGTCGGCATCGCGGTGTACGAAGTCCTTCGGCAGCGTCGTGCGGCGCCCCAGGTGTAGGAGGAGTCATGACGATGACAACGCGCACCATAGTGTTGGCGGCTCTGTTGATGGCGCATTCAGCGGTCACGGCTTGGGCACAAACGAAACCGGGCGATCGCGCGGTGTTCGCCGTAGGAACCGCGACAGCCGCACGCGGACAGACGGCGACCGGCGCCATCGAGGTTCCAGCCGGCAGCGACGCGGCACTGGCGATTCCCGTTGCGGTGGTGCACGGCGCCAAGGCCGGACCGGTGCTCGCGCTCCTCGCCGGCGCGCATGGCACCGAATACGCCTCGATCATCGCGCTCGAGAAACTGATCACCGGCATTGATGCGAAGCAGCTGTCGGGCACGGTGATCATCGTCCCGCTCCTCAATGTTCCCTCGTTCGCGCAGATCGTGCCGCACCTCAATCCCACCGACGGCAAGAACATGAACCGAACCTACCCAGGTCGCCCCGATGGCACGCAGACCGATCGCGCGTCGCATCTGGTGACCACTCAGGTCGTGGAGCAGTCCGATCATGTGATCGACTTCCACGGCGGCGACATCGACGAGAGCCTGCGGCCGTACTCGTACTGGAACTACACCGGCCGGCCCGCGCAGGACGCGATTTCGCGCGGCATGGTGCTCGCTTTCGGCCTCGATCACATCGTCATTTCTCCCAACCGTCCGCGCGATCCGGCGGCGTCCGTGTATTTCGAGAACACCGCGACGACCAGAGGCAAGCCGTCGATCATCGTCGAGGCCAGGCACGCCGGCACGGTCGACGATTACGACGTGGCCCTGCTCGTGAACGGCACGTTGAGCGTGATGCGTCACCTGAAGATGCTGCCGGGCGCACCGGCGCCGGTCGAGAACCCCGTCTGGATCGACCATCTGGCCGACGTCGCGGCGGAGCAGTCGGGCATCTTCTATCCGGTCGTCAAACGCGGCGCCTACGTCAGCGCGGGGATGAAGATCGGTTACGTTACCGACTACGTCGGCAAACTGCTGTTCGAGCCGCGGGCGAAGGAATCGGGCGTGCTGCTGTACGTGCGAGCCGTGCCGACGATCAACAAGGGCGAGCCGATCGCCAGCATCGGTGTGGTCGGCGTGGCGCCGAAGTAGGAGGATGTGATGCGATGTTTCCTGTTGGCGGTGGTGCTGCTCGCATTGGCGAGCGGCGATGTGATGAAGGGGCAGGCGCAGGCGCCCGCGGAGATCACGGCGATTCGCGCCGGACGGCTGCTCGATCCGGAAGCGGGGCGTATCCTGACCAACCAGGTGATCCTGGTCGAGGGCACGCGCATCCGTGAGGTCGGCGCGAACCTGGCGATCCCGCCCAATGCCCGCGTGATCGATCTGTCGGCGATGATGGTGATGCCGGGCCTGGTCGAAGCGCACAACCATCTGGCGCTCACCTACAAGCCGTTCCCCGAGAACAACATCTACTACTACACCTACGTCCAGGAATCGACGGCGCTGCGCGCCATCCAGGCGGCCTCGAACGGCATCCAGATGCTCGCGTCGGGTTTCACGATCGTTCGCGACATGGGCAACAACGCCAACTACGCCGACACGGCGTTGCGGCAGGCGATCGATCAGGGCTGGATCCCGGGGCCGACGATCATCAACTCCGGCATCATCATCGGCGGCATGGGCGGGCAGTTCTTCCCGACCCCCGAGATGGCCAAGGACCACAACATCGTCTATCCCGAGTATCTCGACGCCGACACCCCCGACGAGATCGTAAAGGCGATCCGCCAGAACGTCCTGTTCGGCGCGAAGGTGATCAAGATCTGCGTGGACTGCAAGCCGTACGGCTACACCGCCGACGAGATTCGGCTGGTGATTCGCGAGGCCGCCAAGTCCGGCATGAAGGTCGAAGGGCACGTGCAGACGCAGAACGGCGCGCGGAACGCCATCGACGCCGGCATCTGGTCGATCGCGCATTCGGGCGCGCTCACCGATGAGTTCCACAAGCTGATGGCGCAGAAGGGCATTTTCCGCGCCGGCACCGAAACGCCGCCCGGCCTCGAGGGCCATCCGGTGTCGGATGCCGCCTATAAGCGGACGCTCGCCGGGCTCAAAAACGCCTACGACAACAAGGTGCCGCTGACGTTTTCGACCGACGCGGATTACTGGGTGCAGGGCAAGACCCGCGGCGAGCTGTGCCTGGAGTTCGTGAAGACCTGGATCGACGCCGGCATTCCCAACGCCGACACGCTGCGCGCGATGACCATCAACGGCTACAAGCTCAGCGAGACGGAGACCACGCGCGGGCCGATCAAGGCCGGCTTTTTCGCCGACCTCATCGCGCTGCCCGGCAATCCGCTCGAGGATCTCAACGCGCTCAAGCACGTGCAGTTCGTGATGAAGGACGGCCAGGTGTTCAAGGAGAACGGCGTCATGACGCCGGCGGCCTTCTTCCACGCCGGACCGGTGAACGGCTGGCGGCTTCGCTAGAAAACTTGACTCCCCAGAATGCCAACCAGATGAGTCAAGTTTTCTCGCCCCGCGGAGCGGGGCCAAACGATACTGCCACTAGACAATATGGAATGACCGGCTCTCCATCGTATCGTTGTGTGTGCTTAGCAGCACTCAACACGGTGGTCAGAGCCACCAGATCGCGGATTAGCGCCCGAGGGCGCCAGAGCCGCATCGAAGGGAGCCGGTCAT
>CAZEMI010000091.1:0-6285 GCA_964513235.1 uncultured Acidobacterium sp. | reverse complement strand
AGGCCGACGCGTACGCGCTCGTGCTACGCGTGCAGCGAGCGGCCATCGAGCGGTGCCGCGTCGGAGTGGAATACCGAGACATCCATCTTGCTGCGGCCCTCGACGTTACACAGGGACTTGTTGACGCTGGGTTCCTGCGCGGCAATGCCGCCGATCTCGTCGAACAAGGTGCCTCCGCCTTGTTTTTTCCGCACGGCATCGGACACATGGTTGGCCTCGGTGTCCGCGACGCAGGTGGGTATTTGCCCGGGCGCTCACGCTCCGAGGCACCCGCTCTCCGGTTCCTGCGAATCGATTTGCCGCTGGAGCCTGGGCACGTCGTCACCATTGAGCCAGGGATCTACTTTCCTCCGCACGTGCTCGAGGATCCGGAGATTCGCCGCCAACACCGCGATACCGTCGTCTGGAACCGCGTCGACAAGCTGCGCGGCTTCGGCGGCATTCGCATCGAGGACAACGTCTTGATACTTGATGGTGGCAACGAGGTGTTGACGCGCGCGATTCCGAAGGAGTGAACGTGGCCGGACGTCGAGATATGCAGCGATGACCCGCAGCGGAGACGAACAGAGTCGAACCCATGTATTTACCAAAACGCTTTGAAGAACGAGACCCGGAGCGTCTGCGCAGTTTCATACAACGCTACCCCCTTGGATCGCTGGTAACCGCGACAGGGTCGGGGTTGGATGCGAACCACATTCCCTTCTTGTTTACCGACACCGGGAGCGCTGCTGGAATGCTTCACGGTCACATTGCTCGTGCGAACCCGTTGTGGCGCGAGGTCCTACGTGACGGGACAGCGCTCGTTATCTTCCAGGGCCCCGACAGCTTCATTTCGCCGTCCTGGTACCCGAGCAAGCGCGAGAACGCGAGAGTCGTGCCTACCTGGAACTATGCGGTAGTCCACGTGCACGGAGCCCTTCGATTTGTTGATGATCCTGCCTGGGTGCGATCACACGTAGAAGCGTTGACGCGCGAACATGAAGGAAAGCGGGATCCTCCGTGGGCAGTGACCGACGCGCCTGCTGACTTCGTCGAAAAGATGGTGGCCGCAGTCGTCGGAATCGAGATCTCCATCACGCAGCTCGTGGGCAAATGGAAGGTAAACCAGAATCGGTCGATCTCCGACAGAGTCGGTGTCGTTGAAGCGCTGGAACGCGAGGCCACGCCGTCGGGAGCGGCAATCGCCGCGTTGATAAAGGAAACACTGGACGGCGGCGATTGAATGATCACCGCGGGACGGACGGTGCCGAAACCGAGAGAGCCGCCATGACCCTGGCCGGACGCGATTCTTGTGTTCGCTGGGCGATCACCGACGTGGAGCGTCGGCGGCCCGTCGAGAGTTCTACAGTGAAATCACCCTGGGCTGGAAGTGCCTGAAAACAAAGGTGATTTTGTGTGGCTGGGTGTTAGGGACGATTTCCGCAACTGGCTGGTGACGACCGCATAAGTCGCCGCACACCATAGCGCTGGATGGCAGTCACGAACGGCTCGTCGCTGCCATTAAATCCAGGCTCGCCTCGGTAGCCTCGCGCTTTACCGCGTGCCCTTGAGCCAGAGACGCGGGTTTGCGGCAGCCCCGAACTTCCGCCCTTGAGGCATTGGGTCAGAGTCGATGAGGCCGTCATTCTTGAGTGACCGCACTGTCTGATTGACGTGCTTTTCCAACCAGAGTTCGCTGCGGATCGCTTCGTGTAATGCCTGCCATCTTTTCGGGCCGGTTTGAAGTTGCGCGATTACCCAAGCCCGCAGCGGCTTCAGATCGGGTTGTGGTTCGAACAATACCTGCTGATCAGGATTGTCGGACTTCCTGACCCGGAACTGGCCGCTCGGAAAGCTCTTCCACGCGCACTCCTTCATCAGGTCTCGCCCGTGTGGCGAGTTCGAGAGATGGAGTAGGACGTAGCGCGTGGCTTGTCCGCCGGTCACCATTTGGACTGCGGACGTCCACCATTTCGCGCCAACCCCTCGTGCGAGCAATTGGGTGGCCTGATACAGCCTCTCGTCAACATCGGCAGAGACGATTTCATTACGCCAGGCATCCGAACCCAAAATCTCATCGAGGGTGTTCGACGGACCAGTGCCGGGCGCGGGTCGTTGCTGAATCAACATATCCAGTTCGCGCCACATCACGTTGATGAACAGTTCGACACGCCCAGCCTTCATTAGCTCGGCCAGCAGTCGAGCAGGGATTTTGAATCCGTACGGGTCGACGAAGAGAAACGCCGGAGCCATGCTCGCATTGTCGCGACGCAATTCATCGAGAATGCCTGAGAGCTTCGCGAACGCATCGCCCTGACTGGTCTCGACATTGATACGTAAGGGCAATGTTCCGAGGCCGGAGATTTCCTGTCGCAACGCGGCGAGGTTCGTGGGATCTCGTTCGATGAACAGGAAATTGAATTCGGACGAACGCAGCATGTTGTCGCGAAAGGAATGCTCAAGAAACGTGCGCAACGCGACGAGGGGAGAACCGGGATCCCCGGTCTCGTACTTCCCGCGCCCTGCGTGCGTATCGACGTAAAGCACTCGACCGGTCCACGAAAGTTTTGGGTACCAGCCGTTCAAATAGCAGCGAATCAGATCATGCTTGACGTGCTGGAACGGCCCGTATTCTTCCCAGTAGCCGGGATTCGGATCCGCGATCTTCGCCATGCACACTTGTCTCGAGAAACCGCCGGAAGGTTAACGGGAACTCGTCGTACGTGCGGCCGTCGAGCATACGGCCGGTTTCGTGCTTCCGTACGCCCCCCCACTGCTTGAAGAAGAAAGGGACATTCTGCGCCCGACAGCAGCGACGAATGGCCACGACCCACTGGCGGTCCATCCGACGCGCGCGTGCGCCGCTTTCACCGCCAACGATCACCCAATCGATGCCTCCTAGATCGAGCGCGCCGAGATCTTCCAACAGCGGCTCAACAGAGAGGAAGCGAATCCTCGCCGGAGTAACTTGCAGCGCCTTGATACGTGGCAAACCGTACGACCGATTCTCGACGCTGACGCCGTACGCGACGTTCGGTAGGTCGGCCATCCACCGCAACTCCTGGTTCAGCAGCGACCGCATACGCTCGTGGCGCTTTGTCAGCACCTGAAACAAATGCCAGTTGGCGCGTTGCATCACGTCGCCAACGCGAGCTATGTAATCAGCAGGAATCGCCTCGTGGAACAGGTCGCTCATCGAGTTGACAAAGATCTTGCGAGGCCTGCGCCAATGGAGAGGTTGTTCGAGCTTCTCCGGTACCAGTCGGAGATCAAACCCGTCCTCGAAAGGGTGACCAGGAACGCCACGGAATCGTTCGGCGAAAGTTTCAGCGTAACAGTGCTTACAGCCGGGACTTACCTTCGTGCAGCCCCGAACCGGATTCCACGTCGCGTCAGTCCACTCGATCGACGAACGGTCACTCATAACAGGTCAGCATCCTCGGCAAGTGTGACAGAGCAGGTCAGCAGCCGGTCCGCCCAACGCGTGGAATGGCTATGTGCGGCAGAGGATCTCGCCGTGGAGGACAGCGTACCAGGCGTCGGGGTGCGTCGCCCAGCGGCGCCATCCTTCGGCCATCTCGCGTAGGTCCTTCTCTGTAGCGAGGCCTTCGGTGACGGCTTGGCGCGCGATCGCGGAGTCGGTCATGCGATCGGCCCACAGCCCACCCCACCATGCGCGGTCGTCGGGCGTCGCGAAGCACCATACTGAGGCGCCCGGCAGGACGTCGTCGAAGCCTGCGGCGCGCGCCCACGCAAGGAGGAATCGCCCCGCGTCGGGCTCCCCCGCGTTGCGGCGCGCGATTGTGCGGTACAGCTCCAGCCAGCGGTCGATCGCGGGCTCGTCGGGGTACCAGCGGAAGGCGCCATAGTCACCGTCGCGCGCCGCGACCAGCCCGCCCCGCTTGCACACTCGCTTCATCTCGCGCAGCGCGCGAACGGGATCGGGAAGATGTTGGAGCACTTGATGCGCGTGCACGACGTCAAACGCGTGGTCGTCCATCTCGAGGGCATAGAGGTCGCCGACCGAGAACTCGACGTTCGGACCGCCGCCAGCGTCGCGTCGCGCCTCCTCGATCACGGCGGCCGACGCATCGATGCCGAGGACGCGTCCGGGCGCAACCCGACGGCCGATGTCAGCCGTGATCGTGCCAGGCCCGCATCCGAGGTCGAGCACGCTGGTGCCGGATGTCAGTTGCGGGGCGAGGTAAGCGGCCGAGTTGTCGACCGTACGCCATTTGTGCGACCGCAATGCGCTCTCGTGGTGACCGTGCGTGTAGGTCATTGGTTCCCCAGTTCGCCAGTCGGCGATGACCGCCACTCGAAGATCACGCGGTCGGCGTTATGTATCGCGCCACTGTTCTCAGTGCGCGGTGAAGCGCCAGACAGACGAAAGAAATAGTAGCGGCCGGCGAGGGTTTGTGCCGACAGCGGAGATCAAGACGCTCGATTTGCCTATGTCTCCGGCGGGCTGCGTGTAAACGGCCGTCAATGAGACGAGGGAGTCGCTTTGTTGGGGACCGGCGCTCACGAGTTCGATAGTGAAATCACCCTGTGCTGCAAGTCATTGAAAACACGGGTGATTTTGCGTGGCACGGCGGGAATCTGACGACACGACCGGCGTCAACCTGGGCACTACCGTGCGTGGTGGCGGCGAATTGTCTGTCGGCGTCCAGCAGCTTTTGTCCCGGCACGTCGCGGTGCTCGGCAGCACGGGGCAGGGCAAGAGCTGTCTGACCGCCGCGGTTCTCCAGCAGCTCTTGAAGCTACCGCGCCCAAGGCTGGTTGTGTTCGATGTGAACGGCGAATATGCGGATGCCCTTGCATCTCACGCCGCGGGGACAGAATTCAAACATACGATTCTCGGTGACGGCCTCAAGATTCCGTATTACGCGCTCGGGCGTCATGGGCTTTCTCGCCTGCTGCTTCCGAGCGAAAAAACTCAACGGCCGGCGCTGAACTTCGCACTGGAGAATCTCGATCGCGTGCGCACCTTCGCGGGGGCAGCCGGCGCCGCTCTGGCGAACGGAGCATCACCCCTGTTTTTCGACGATTGTCGGCCGGGTGGTGCAGATCCCGCCTATGCGGCGATCGGAAAGCTCAGGGACGGTAGCGCGTCAGTCGCAACCGAGTGGCCGCACATGAGTGCGCTATCCTGCCTTATCGCCGAGAGTCAGTCGCTGCGTATCGGCAACAAGGGAATTGAGCGCAACGCCTTCGAGTACGGCAACGTTGCGCCGCTGATTACACGGGTTAATCGCTGCATCGAGGATCCCCAATTTTGCCGGATTGTCGAGGTGAACGGGGGGCCGCCGTGCGAAGGGGTGACTCTCGATTGGCGCAAGGAGGCGCGCGACCTCATCGCAAGAGTATTCGGCGGCTTCCAGGAGCCTTGGAAGATTCACATCATCGACCTCCGCCATGTGGCGCATGACCTTATGCCGCTCGTGCTCGGCTCACTCCTCGAACTCTTCGCATTCGAGCTTTTTGAACGCGGACCTGGCGCGACGTACCCGACCGCACTTGTGCTCGAAGAGGCCCATCACTATCTGAGGCGGACCGGCGATGAGGATTCGGCCCGCACCGGCCTGGCCTATGAGCGGCTTGCAAAAGAAGGCCGAAAGTTCGGCGTGTCCATGTGGATCAGTACGCAGCGTCCTTCCGAGGTGTCGCCTACCGTGCTCGCCCAATGCGGAACGTGGATTGTTTTTCGGCTGGCGGGCGAACCGGATCTGAAGGCCGTCCAAAACGCGGCGGAGTGGGTAGACAGACAGGAGGTTGCGCAGATACCCGGATTGCCGCGTCAGCAGGCCCTTGTTTTTGGCACCGCCGTCGTTGTGCCGACGCGCATCATAGCAGTAGAAGCGTCGCCCGTGCCGAGGTCATCCGACCCGCAATTTGATCGATGGCTGACGGTGCCATCATCTACTGGCCAACCTGCGGCGGCCGAGGGCGAGGAACTGAGCGCTCCAGATGGCGACGTTGGATTCTGAAACGCCACCGAAAAAGGCCGTGATGTCATCCGAGGCAGCAACTTGTGAGGCCAATGAAAACCCTGTTTGAGCTTTGTGAACCGCGCGACGACGTGAAGACGGGCGGCATCCGCGAGTCCGAGTTCGCTGCGGACCTCGCACAGGTGCTGCGTGGCCAAGCGCCTCCTGAGTACTTGGACGCGGCCACGTTCTTCGCCAATACTCACCCGACGGACGGTCTCAGACGCTTGCTCGACAACGTGTGTCGCCGCATCTCCGGCAAAGGGGGAGAGGCCAGCGCGATTTTCAGGCTGGATACGCAGTACGGCGGTGGAAA
>CAZEMI010000090.1:0-19449 GCA_964513235.1 uncultured Acidobacterium sp. | reverse complement strand
TACCGCGGCGGTGGTGGTGCTCGCCGGCCTGCTGGTGGCGCCGCTGGCCGGATCCAGTTTCGGGGAGCCGCATGACATCGCCCTGGCGCTTGGCCTGCTGCCGTTTGCCGCGCTCCTGGCGGCCTACGGCATCGAGGAGATCCGCGAGCTTATGGTCGGCCGGCCGCAGCCCGTTCCAGAAGAGTGAAGGCGTGTGAGCCGTCGAGCGAGGCCACGGTGGCGACCTCGTTCCACCCGTCCTGCTTCAGGGCCTGGCAGCGTGCCGATGTGGCCGGGCAAATGAGCGGTGCGCCCGGCGGCGGATCGCTCGGCGCGCTCTCCAGAAAGTACGACGCGCGGTCGATCATGTCCATCCGGCCATCCGCAATCGCGTAGAACCGCCAGGTGCGGTGCACGTGGTTAATCTCCTGGCTGATGTAGATCGGCCCTGCAGTCGTTGCCGCCCGCGCCATCAGCGCCCGTAACGCTTCTCGCGAGTTGCCGGCCAGCCACTGCGCCGACGTCAACCGATACCCGCCAAAGTAGCCGGCATAGAACCCCGCAAACTGCCAGGGAATGCTGATGAGGAGCGCGACGGCGGCGACGCGGATCGCACGTGGCCGCGCCCGCAGCATCGGGGCCACTCCGTACGCCGCCACCAGCACGCCAAACGGGATGGCGAACATCAGGCGATTCATCTCGATGGCGCCGGACACGATCGCCACCAGCGGCGCCGTGACAAACCCAATCGCAACCGCCACCGGCAGCGGTTGGCGCGAGCGCACGGCGGCGATGATGCCAATCGGCAGCAGGATGGCGAACGCCATCGGAAAGAAGCCAGCCTCCCGAGTGGAATTGATCGGACTGGAATCGCCCGACACGAACAGAAATGACGGATCGAAGAACGACCAGTACAAACGGATCCATCGCGTCAGCAGCGGTTCCGCGTTGGCATCGAGCTGGTAGGCGCTCACGATCTGAGCGTTGCGCTCGGGATGCGTGACGTACCACAGCACCATCGGGACGAGCGTTGCGGCGAACGCCGCCGCCGCTTTCATGGCCGCCGCGACGCCAAGGCGCCAGTAGCCGACGGCCAGCGTAACCGCCAGATAAATCGGCATCATCACCACGGCGCCGAGATACGAATACGTGCCGAGACCGAGCCAGACGGCCGACATCACCAGTTTCCTGAGCGTGCGCTCTTCCTCGAATCGCGCGAAGGACCAGAGCCACGCCAGGACGAACGGGATCGAGTAGAAAGGGCTGAGCAGCATCCGGCCGCGAATGAAATGAATCGGCGTGAAAAGGAGCAGGCCCGCCGCCACCAGGCCCATCAACGTGCTCTGAAATAACCGGCGCGCCACCAGGAACGTGAGGACGATGTTGAGCACCGCGATCATCGCGGTTGGCGTGCGCACACCGGCGTCGCTGAACGGCAGCAGCTTCAGTCCCAGCGCGGTGACGTAGATCAACACCGGGTCACGGCCGGACGGAAACCCGGGCTCAGGAAAATAGAGCGGGAACCAGCGTCCGGACATGTCGCGCCCGGTCGTTGCAACGGCGTGCGACTGCAGCGCCCATTGGGCCTCGTCCTGGATGAAGTACACCGGGACCTCGCCCAGTCGGGTCACGTATAGCAGCCCACCCGCGACCACGAGCAACGCGATCGACAGCACCGTGGAGGTGCGGCTCATCATGCGGTCACGCGGGCTTTTCGCCGTACTTGTCGATCAGGCGATAGAGCGCGCGGCGGCTGATGCCGAGCCGCCTGGCGGCGAGCGACTTGTTCCCGCCGGTATCGTCGAGCACCGTTTGCATCGCCGCCTGCGACGGCGGTGGGCCGGCGGGCTCGTCGTCGACGCCGACCGGCGCCAATGGCCGCTCGTGCAGCGACCGCGCCAGGTCCGCCTCGGTCAGCAGGTGCCCCTCGCACAGCAGGCAGGCCCGCTCGATCACGTTGCGCAGCTCACGGACGTTGCCGGGCCACGGCCACTGCACCAGGCGTTCCTCGGCGGCCGCTGTCAGACCGGTGATCTGCTTGTCAAACTCCCTGGAGAGTTTCCTGACGAAGGCCGCGGTCAGGTACGGGATGTCCTCCGATCGCTCGCGCAGCGGCGGGACGGTGATCTCCACGACATTCAAGCGGTAGTAGAGATCACTGCGAAACCGGCCGGCGGCGATTTCCGCATCGAGCCGGCGATTGGTCGCGCCGATCACGCGCACATCCACCCGCCTCAGCTCGACCGAGCCGACGCGCTGCACCTCGCCGTTCTCGAGGGTGCGGAGCAACTTGGCCTGCGCGCCCGACGACAGCTCCCCCACTTCGTCAAGGAACACCGTGCCGCCATTGGCGACCTCGAAGACGCCGGCTTTGTCGGTATGGGCGCCGGTAAACGCGCCGCGAACGTGACCGAACAATTCCGACTCGAACAGCGTTTCGACCACGGCCGAGCAGTTCACCGTCACGAGCTTCTTGTGCTTGCGGGGCCCCAGCTCGTGGAGCGCGCGCGCCACCAGCTCCTTGCCCGTGCCGGTTTCACCGGTGACGAGCACCGTTCGCGCGTGTGGAGCCAGCCGGTTGATCACGCCGAACAACTCGCGCATCGCCGGCGAGCGGCCGATCATGCCGCACACCTCGAGCCGCTCGGCCAGGGCGGCATCGCTCTCGAGCACCGCGTTGCGATCGATGAACTGCTGGCGCATCGACGCCATCAGCGCGCGCATCCGCGGCAGGTCGAGCGGCTTGGCGAAATACTCGGTGGCGCCGAGCTTGACGGCCTGGACGGCGTCTTCCACGCTGGCGTCCCCGCTCATCAACGCGATCTGAGAGCTGGTGGCCGAGCTGCGCACCGAGCGCAGCACATCCAGCCCGTTCGCTCGCGGCATGTGGAGATCCAGCAGTATGAGATCGATGTGACGCCGCTGCAGCATTTCAATCGCGGCGAGGCCATCGGCGGCCTCGAGCACCTCGAAACCCTCGCGGGCCCCAACCTCGCTCAAGAGCTGCCGAATTTCCGGGTCGTCGTCAACCAGCAGCAGCAACGGCCGAGGTTGACTGGTGGAGCTTGCACGCATAATTGATCGCAAGGCCGCGATTAATTTACTCGACTGGACCTCGAAAGTGTCGGCACCGTAGCGATTTATCTGGGAATTCCGGGAGATCTTGAGAGTTTTGGCGCCTACGGCCGTCTATTCAAGTGCTGGGCTGTGCTTGCAGCCAGCGCTCGAACAGCCGATGGCGCAAGGCCCCCCGTCCGCCCTTCGTGTGCTCTTCGTCGAGGACTCCCCCGACGACGTGGAACTGATCTCTCGTGAGCTGATCAGGCACGGGTTCCAGACCGAATCGCGGGCCGTTGAATCCCGCGCCGACTTCCTCGAAGCGCTTGCCTCGGAGACCTTTGACGTCATCCTCAGCGATCACTCGATGACGCGCTTCAGCTCCACCGAGGCACTGCGCCTGCTCCACGAGCACGCGAAAGACATCCCGTTCATCATCGTTTCCGGCACCATCAGCGAGGACTCAGCGGTGGACGCAATGCGCGCCGGTGCGCATGATTACGTGCTCAAGCAGAACCTGCGCCGGCTCGGCCCCGCTGTTGAGCGGGAGCTGCGCGAAGCCGCCAACCGCAAGGCGCAGCGCAATACCCAGGCCGCGCTCCAGGCGTCCGAGCAGCGCCTGCACCATGCCCAGCGCATGGAATCGGTGGGCCGCCTCGCCGCCGGCATCGCCCACGATTTCAACAACCTGCTGACGGTGATCCTGGGCTTCTCCGAGTTCCTGATGGACCGGCTGCCGCCCGACGAGGGCGCCCACCGCGACGCCAGCGAAATCCGCAGCGCGGCGCAGCGCGCCACCGGGTTGACCAAGCAGTTGCTGGCCTTCAGCCGCCAACAGGTGCTCGAGCGGCGCGTCGTCGACCTGGTCGCCGCCGTCAACGAGATGCAGCCGATGATCCGCCGCCTGATTGGCGAGGACCTGCGCTTGGAGTTCCACCTCGCCACGCCGCCGCAGCTGGTGCTGATCGATCCGAGCCAGTTCGAACAGGTGCTGATGAACCTGGTGATCAACGCGCGGGACGCGATGCCGGCTGGCGGCCACCTGCGCGTGTCGATCAGCCGCGAACGGATCGAGCCGGAGCGCGCGGCGGATCTCGCCGTGACGCCGGGCGCGTTCGTCATGCTGTCGGTGACCGACAACGGCCAGGGGATCGCTTCCGAGACCCTCGAGTACATCTTCGAGCCGTTCTTCACGACCAAGCCACCGGGCGAAGGCACCGGCCTCGGCCTCGCCACGGTGTTCGGGATCGTGCGGCAGAGTGGCGGCGTGATCGCGGTCGAGTCCGCGGTCGGTCACGGCACCACGTTCCGCGTCTATTTCCCGTTGAGCGCCGCGGCGGCCGCCGATGCGGAGCGAGCGCCCCATCTCGCGCCGGCCCGCGCGCAAGCGAGCACCATCCTGCTGGCGGAAGACGAGCAGGGCGTCCGCGCCTTCCTCGAACTGGCGCTCACTCGTGCCGGTCACAAGGTGATCGCCACGCAGTCGGGCCCGGAGGCGGTGGCCGTCGGCCAGCGGTCCGCCGCGCCGATCGATTTGCTCATCACCGACGTGGTGATGCCGGGCTTGTCGGGCCCGGAGGTCGCCAACCAGCTGCGGCGATATCATCCCGGCATGCGCACACTGTTCCTGTCGGGTTATGCCAGTCATACGGCATTGCCGGAACACATCACCACCGAGCCGGGCGCGTTCCTGCAGAAGCCGTTTACCGCCGATGTCCTGATGGCCAAGGTGCGCGAGCGCCTCGCCCGCAGCTGAGACTGCCGACCATGCCGATCGCCAATCGCACGATTCTGCTGATTGAGGACAACCCGGACGATGAGGAATTGACGTTGCGCGCGCTGTCGCGCAACAACATCGGCAATCACGTCGTGGTGGTGCGCGACGGCCAGGAAGCCATCGACTGGCTCGAAGCCACGGGCCCGCACGCCGGGCGCGATGGCAACGACATCCCGGCGTTGATCCTGCTGGACTTGAAGCTGCCGAAGGTCGATGGCCTCGACGTGCTACGGCGGTTACGCGCCTCGCCGCGGACGGCGATCGTGCCGGTCGTGATCCTCACCTCGTCGAAGGAGGAACGCGACCGCGCCAGCGGCTATCAGAGCGGCGCCAATTCCTACGTGCAAAAGCCGGTGGACTTCACCGAGTTCGTCGACGCGGTCCGGCAGCTCGGCATGTACTGGCTCGTGTTGAACGAGCCGCCGCCCTCGAGCGTGGCCGAATAAGGTGCGCCATCGCGGCCTAGCCCACCGATTAACCCTGATTAGGCACTGATTAATCGGTGTCTAATCGGCGTCAATCGGTGGCCTGACTAGCTCGACTTCTTGAGCTCGTCGATCAGCGCCCGGATGGCCTTGGCATACGCGGCGTCGGCCTCCGCGTGGGCTTTCATGTAATCGGCCTCGGACATCTTGTCTTCGCGCCAGTTGCCGTCGAAGCGCAAGCTCTTGTTGCCGAGATCGTGCGAGTCGGCCGGGCCCTGCCGCTGTTCCGGCCGATGCCGCAACCCGTCGGGACCCAGGTCGGTCACGAAATTTCGCGTCTCCGTAATCGACGCGCTATTGAGGTCGATGTAGACCTCGCGGTAGTCCTTGCGGAGCAACTTTTCGTTGACGATCGCGGGGGCGGTGGTCTTCGCCCACACCACCATCATCTGGCCGGGAAACGTGAGCGCGCCGACGAACTCCTCGAGTGAATCCGGCATGCGGGCGGCGATGCTGTCGATTTTTCGGCTGCTCAGCAGCTGCGCCAGCTCTTTCGCAGGTGCGGCGGAAATGGGTTCCTGCGCCCACGCGGCCGGGGCGAACACGGCGCAACACGCCAGCAACAGGATTTTCGTGGTCAGGGTGTCAGGGGCGAAAGATGTCATCCCCCCATTTACCACACTTGGCCGCCGTTCAGCCGATGAAAAGCGATTCCTCTTCGTCCATGCCCGGCCGGGGCGCGGCGCGGCGGCGCGAGACCTCGCGCATACTGCGGAACGCATCCAGCACCGCCTTGGCGCCGGCCATGATGGCCATGCCCTGGCGCGCCGGACCGGTCACGAATGCGTGGGCGGCCGCCAGCGTCTTGTCGACGCGCTCCACCATCTCCCCGAAGACGCGGTCGAAACGCTCGGCCTGCCTGGCGGCCAGCGACGCGGCGTGCGCCGCTTCGCTCGAGAGCGCGGTCAAGTTGGCAATCAGCGGCTTGATTTCCTGATCGATCTGCGTGGCGAGCGCATCGACGCGCCTGGCGAGGCGAATGCCGGCAAAGATGGCGGCCACCTGGATGGCGGCCATCACCAGGACGGCAAAGGCGATCATCCCGAGAAAGAGCTCGCCCGTCTCGGTCACACCTGGTCTCCGCGCTCCCGCTCGAACGCCTCGCGGCCGCGCTCGACCGCGGCAATCACGTGCTCGCGTCCTTCCCTGACCCTGGCCGTGCCCTCGCGCGCCCGCTCGCCGAGATACTCGCGTGTCTCCTCGCCGCTTGCCGGCGCAAACAACAATGCCACCGCCGCGCCCGTCAACGCGCCGAGCACGAACGCCACCAACACGCTTCCGGAATTGTCCTGCGCCACCGTACCCTCCGTGTTCTCCGTACTACTCCGTGTTCTCGTACTACTCGGTGTTCTCGGTTCAGAAATTTCAGAAAATACTGACCTTGACGTTCAAGTACTTCTTCGGATCCTTCGAGATCTCCGCCACCAGCGCGCGGATCTCGATCATGGTTTTGTTCATGTTCTCATATAACTGTTTGTCGTGCAGCAATTGCCCCGCAGTGCCCTCGGCGTCATTGAGGTTTTGCAGAACCGTGTCGAGGCGCGCAGTCACTGAATCCAGCCGCTTATAGAGCGCATCGTCATTCAACAGTTTGCCCGCGGTGCCTTCTCCGCGATTCAGTTTTCCCGCCAGGCTGTCGAAGCTCGCCGCGGTCGCGTTCAACGACTTGGCCAGCGCCGGATCGTTCAGCAACTGACCCAGACTGCCTTCGCCGTTCTTCAGTTTCGTCGTAATCGCATTCAAATTGGCGACGGAGGCGTTGAGCTCGTCGTAGACCTTCGGGTCGTTGGCGAACTTGCCCATCGTGCCCTTGCCGCTGGCCACGTTCTGCGCCACGCGATCCGCCGCCGACAGCAGGCTGCTGAATTCGGCGTAGACGGCTTCGTCGGTCAACAACTTGCCGATGGTGCCCTTGCCGGCGCGTAAATCGGCGATCAACGCGGTGACGTCGGCGATCCCCGTGCCCGCTTGCGCGGTCAGCTCCCCGATGCTCGGGGCCGGCTTGCCGGTGGCCACATAGCCCCAGTCCGGGAGCGGCGTGCCACCCGGCGCGGCCTCGATGTCCACCGCCCCTTCCCCCAGCAGCGAGATCGATCCGATCTTCGCCGTGGAGCGATCGGTGATGAGCGGCCGCATGTCGTTGCTCACGTTGAACGACACTTCGGCGCCGGTGGGCACGAGCGCGACATCGGTGACGGAGCCGACTTCCACGCCGGCGACGCGCACCGGCGACCCGCTCATCAGTCCCGCGACGTTGGGAAACTGCACCTTGAGCGGGTAGTTCTGCCAGAAGAATCCGCCGCCGCCGCCGACGGCAAAGATCAGCAGCCCCGACATGACCAGGGCGAAGACCGCAATCAGGCCGAACTTGAGCTCGGCCCAGGCGAGTGAACGTGTGCGTGGCATGACTCCTTCAATCCTCTACGAAAGGAACGTCTGTAGATACGGATCTTTCGAGTGCCGCAGTTCCTCGGCGGTGCCCTCGAACGCGACCCGGCCTTCGCGGATCATCACGAAATCCGCCTGTTCGACCTTGTCCTGGCCGGCGGCCGTGATGTCGACAACGCCCTCCCGGGGGCTGTGCGCCTGCTGCGTGGCCACGTAAAAAGCGTCGCGCAGCTGGTGCGTCACCAGGACCGAGGTGGCCTGTTCCAGGTCGCGCAGCTTGACGATCTCGTTGTCCACCGTCATCGCCGTCATTGGATCGAGCCCCGTGGTCGGCTCGTCGTAGAGCAGCAACTTCGGCTTGGCGATCATGGCGCGCCCGATGGCGACGCGCCGGCGCTGGCCGCCCGACAGGGCCGACGGCATCTTGTCGATGTGCTCGGCGAGCCCGACGAACCCGAGCACTTCCTCGACGCGGCGGCGCACCTCGTCGAGCGGCATGTCGGTCTCTTCGTAGAGCTTGAAGCCGACGTTCTCGCCGACCGTGATCGAGTCGAACAACGCGCCTTCCTGGAACACCATGCCCATGTGATGGCGTACGCCCATCAACTGCTCTTCGGTCATCGTCTCCACGCGATGGCCGAGCACCCACACGGTGCCCGAATCGGGCCTGAGGAGACCGAGCATCAATTTCAGGATGGTCGATTTCCCGGCGCCGCTCGCACCGAGAAAGATTTTCGTGTGCCCCGCGCGCACGTCGAACGTCACGTCCTTGAGAATCACCTTCTCGTCGAACGACAGCCACACCTTGTCGAACAACACGACCGGCGCGTGCGGCTCGACGAGCTCAATGGGCAATCCGAAGTCGGCGATCGAGTGACGAATGCGACGGACCATCAGAACAGGATCGAAATCAACAACCGCGTGAGGAAGAAATCCACCACCAGCACGGTGACCGACGCCGCGACCACGGCGTTGGTCGTGGCACGGCCGACCCCCTGGGTGCCGCCGCTCGTGCGCAAGCCAACGTGACAACCGATCGTGACGATGACGAAGCCGAGGAAGAACGGCTTAATCAGCCCCATCCAGACATCCTCGAGGAAGAGACCTTCCACGACGGCCTTCCAGTACACCCCCGACGAGACGCGCAATTGCGTCAGCGAGATGATCCAGCCGCCGAGGATCCCGACCGTGTCGGCGACGACCGTGAGAATGGGACACATGATGAAGCCCGCCAGCACCCGAGGCACGACCAGCTTGCGAATCGGGTCGGTGCCGAGGGCGCGCAGGGCGCTGATTTGCTCGGTGACCATCATCGACCCAAGCTCCGCGGCAATCCCCGAGCCGACGCGGCCGGCGAGCATCAGCGCGGTCAGGACCGGCCCGAGTTCCTTGATCATCGATGCGCTGATCAGCCGGCCGACGAATGGCCGCGCGCCAAATTGATCGAGCGTCATGCCCATCTGCAGCGCCATCACCGCGCCGGTGAAGAACCCGGTGAGCACGACCACCGTCAACGACCCCAATCCGATCACTTCGATCTGTTCAATCACGTCCCGCAGATAGAACGGGCGGCTGATCACGCCGCTGGCGGCCGCGATGCAGAGCCGCACGTACTCCTGCACCTCGAGGAGGGCCTTCTTGATCCATTCGATCCCCCACCCGGGCTTCGGCGTGTCGTTCATCGCACCGTAGCCGGCCCGAGGCCGAGGTCGCGCGTCCGCAACGCGCGAATCTGGTCACGTAGCGACGCCGCCGTTTCGAAGTCGAGGTTCGCGGCCGCCGCCTTCATTTGCTGATCGAGCGTGGCCATGTGGGCCTCGAGCTCGGCGTGGGTGCGGAACGCCGGGCGCAGGTCCCGGGGGTCCGCCACCGTCGAATAATCCCGGTCGTACACGCTGGATAAGACGTCGTCGATGGCCTTGACGATACTGGTCGGGGTGATGCCGTGCTCGGCGTTGTAGGCGGCCTGCCGCGTGCGGCGGCGTTCCATTTCGTTGATCGCCATGCGCATCGAGTCGGTGACCTTGTCCGCATACATGATGACGCGGCCGTTGACGTTACGGGCGGCGCGGCCCGACGTCTGAATCAGCGCGCCGCCTGAGCGCAGGAAGCCTTCCTTGTCGGCATCGAGAATCGCCACCAGCGACACTTCCGGCAGGTCCAGACCCTCCCGCAGCAGGTTGATGCCGACCAGCACGTCGAACATCCCGCGCCGGAGGTCGCGCAGGATCTCGACCCGTTCGAGCGTCTCGATATCCGAGTGCAGGTAGCGGACCTTGACGCCGAGCTCCTGGTAATAGGTGGTCAGGTCCTCGGCCATGCGCTTGGTGAGCGTGGTGACCAGCACGCGCTCCTGGTGCTCGACCCGCTCGCGAATCTCCTTGAGCAGGTCGTCGACCTGCCCCTTCACCGGGCGCACGTCCACCGGTGGATCCATCAGCCCGGTGGGGCGAATCACCTGCTCGACCACGACGCCGCCGGCCTGCCGCAGCTCGTAGGGCCCGGGCGTGGCCGAGACGTAGACCAACTGGCCGACGCGCGCTTCCCACTCCTCGAAGTTCAACGGGCGGTTATCGAGCGCCGACGGCAGCCGGAAGCCGTACTCGACCAGCACTTCCTTGCGGGAGCGATCGCCGTGATACATGCCGCGAATCTGCGGCACGGTCTGGTGGCTCTCGTCGACCACCACCAGCGCGTCCGACGGCAGGTAATCGAGCAAGGTCGGCGGCGGCTGGCCGGCGCTGCGCTGCGTGAGGTGCCGGGAATAGTTCTCGATCCCGTGGCAGTAGCCGATCTCCTTGATCATCTCGAGATCGAACATGGTGCGCTGGTGCAGGCGCTGCGCTTCGAGCACCTTGCCGTCGCGCTCGAGCGCGCCGCGGCGCACCTCGAGCTCCTCCTTGATCGTGACGACGGCTTCCTTGAGCCGCTCGCGCCCGGTCACGAAGTGCGACTTCGGATACACGGCCGTGCGGTCGTGACGCTTGAGCGCCTTGCCGGTGATCGGGTCGAACGAGACGAGCTCGTCGACTTCGTCGCCGAACAGGCCGATGCGAAGCGCGAACTCCTCGTACGACGGATAGACCTCGATGATGTCGCCGCGCACGCGGAAGTTGCCGCGCGCGAAGTCGTGATCGTTGCGCTCGTACTGGATCTCCACCAGTTTGCGCAGGATCTGATCGCGGTCGATGCGCTGGCCTTTTTCGAGCGGCAGCACGAGGCCGTAATACGCCTCGGGCGACCCCAGGCCGTAGATGCACGACACGCTGGCGACGATGATGATGTCGCGGCGCTCGAACAGGGACCTGGTGGCCGACAGCCGCATGCGATCGATCTCGTCGTTGATCGTCGACTCCTTCTCGATATAGGTGTCGCTCGCCGGCACGTAGGCCTCGGGCTGGTAGTAATCGTAGTAGCTGACGAAATACTCGACCGCGTTCTCGGGAAAGAACCGCCGGAATTCCTGGACCAGCTGCGCCGCCAGGGTCTTGTTGTGGGCCATCACCAGCGTCGGCCGGTTCACGCGGGCAATCACCTGCGCCATGCTGTAGGTCTTGCCCGATCCGGTGACGCCCAGCAGCACCTGGTGCTTGTCGCCGCGGTTCAATCCCTCCACCAGCTCGGGCACCGCCTGGACCTGGTCGCCGGCTAGCTCGAAATCAGATGCGAGGGTGAAGCGATCGGTGACGGAAGGCATAAATGCGGGTGCCGTAGCACACCATCGTACTACGGTCCGCCTTCGCGCCAAGCGCTACGGCGGACGGCCTCTACGAGGCCGGCCTGTAGGGCGCGAAATAGCCTTTCCTGCTGCTCACGCGCAGGTCGGCGCGCTTGAGCTTGATCGCCACCTTCCGCCACGCGCCGTCGGTGGCGGTGTTCGACGAGAGATAACCCAGGTGGTACTGGCCGTTGATTTCGGCCAGCACCTTTTCATAGGCGCTCTCGACGTCTGTCATCGCGCTCGGGAAAAACGCCTGCCCGCCGGTCGTCTCGGCCATCTGCCGCAGCGTCATCTGCAAGTGCAGGCGTGCCGACCCGGCGCGCTCGACGAGGCCAATGGCGTAGACGGTGACCTGGGAGGCCTTCAGGAGCGTCAGCGTTTCAGAGAAGCTCAACGCGGAACGCGTATCGCCGCCGTCGGTGTACATCACCATGACCTTGCGGCCATCCAGCTCGCCCGCGCCGTCCAGATACGTTCCCAGCGCGTCGTAGAACGCCGTCCACCCCGCCGGTTTGCGCTGGCGAATCCGCTCGACCAGGCGCGCGAAGTCGCGCTGCGGGTAGCGCGTGATGCGCACCTGCGTATCGAAGTCCACCAGCGTGATGTCTTCGGCGGCCGGCAGCATGTTGAGGAACTTGATCGCCGCACCTTGCGCCAGCTTCATGTCGGCCCGCATGCTGCCGCTGGCGTCCATCATGAGGCCGAGGTGCATGGCCGGCGTGGTGTCGCCGACGCCGCGCGCGAAATACTGCACGGCCTGGGGCGTGCCGTCCTCGACAATCACGAACTCCTCTTTCGCGAGATCGGTGACGATGTTCCCCTTGCGGTCGGTGACGGTGACGGCGAAGGTCGTCAAATCCACGCCGGCCCTGAACACCTGCTGGCCGGCGGGTTTTGCCAGAAATAACGAATAACAAATAACGAATAACGAAAGGGCCCTAAAGCCCCGGAATTTGTCCTCGTTCTTCGTTCTTGGTTCTTCGTTATGGCCCTGGCCTGTCATCAGCCGATTCTAGCAGCGCCTTGTCCGCCGGGGCCTTGGCGGAGGCGGTTTGTCCCGCCGTAGCCTTTGGCGAAGGCGGAATATAATCCAAGGATCGTGCGGTGTGTGGCGGTCTGCCATACGGAGCTGGTGGTCCGGCTCCTGGAGGCAGTCCTTGCTCCGTCAGCGGAGCTTGACGTGTTGGTCGAGAGCCGGGCGCTGGCCCGCAGGGTGGAAAATCCTCAGCTGGCGGTGTCGGTGGACGAAGCCGGCCGGGTCGACAGCTACGTCAAGCTCGGCATCAGCCCCGTGACCCCGGTTTTCATCGAAGACAACGGCCGCCGCAACCTGCGCAAGGTCATCGAGGCCGTGCGCGGCGCGGGCGGCACGCTGGTCTACGTGCTCGGCACGAGCCTGGCCGACGTGCGCAAGGCCGAGGCGTTGCGGGACGACTTTCCTGAAGTGACCACGCTCACACTGGCCGAGCTGGCGGGGCCGCCGCTGTTGACGGAACTGGGCCGCTCGGTGACGCGGCAGCGCGTGCAGCAGTATCAGCGTTACATGGGCGACGCCGATCGCGTGCTGATCCTCACGCACAACGATCCGGATCCGGACGCGATGGCCAGTGCCCTGGCCTTGCGGACCGTCCTCCGCCGCAAGCCACAGACCGCGGTCATCGGCTGTCTCGAGCCGGTGACCCGGCCCGAAAACCTGCGCATGGTGAAGCTGCTCGACCTGAAGATCGAAACCGTGACGCCGGAGGAAGTGAAGGGGTTCGACAAGATCGCGCTCGTCGACGTGCAGCCGCATTACTTCCCCGGGCTGCTCCCGCACGTCGACCTGGTGATCGATCACCATCCCGAGCAGGGTGGCTACAACGCGATCTTCAAGGACATCCGTCCGAACTACGGCTCGACGTCGACCATCCTCACCGAACACCTGCGTGCCGTGGACATGGACATCTCCGAGCGCACGGCGACGGCGATGCTCTACGCGATCAAGTCCGACACGCTGTTCTTCAACCGCCACGCCAATCGCGCCGACCTCGATGCGTTCTCGTATCTCTATCCGCTTGGCGACGCCACGATGATCAGGAAAATGGAGGGCGCGGAAATCACCGCCGAGCGCCTGGACTACCTGATCAAGGCGTGGCAGCAGGGCCGGATGATGGAGCACGTGTTCTGCGCGTTCCTCGGCGAGCCGCCGCGCGAGGACTTCATTCCGTATGTCGCGGATTTCTACCTGCAGCTCGAAAACGTGCAGTGGACCGTGATCAGCGGGGTGGTCAACGACACCTTCGTGGTGTCGGTCCGCAACCTCGGGTATTCACGCAACGCCGGCGATTTCGTGAAGCGGTGGTTCAACGACATCGGCAGCGCCGGCGGCCACCGCACGATGGCGAAAGCCGTGGTCCCCGTCGAGGCGTTCCAGAAAAAATTCGGCACCTACGAAGGCAGCCGCATCAACCAGCGGATGCTGGATCTCGTGCTCGAATTCCTCCACGAGACCCGCGACAGATAGCCCCCGGCTTTAGCCGGGGGTCAGCGTAAGGCTTGATCAAGATCATCGATCAGATCGGCGGCGTCTTCCAGACCGATCGAAATCCTGATCATGCCCTTCGACACGCCGGCCGTCACCAGCTCCTCATCGGTCAACCCATACTGCGACGTCAGGATCGGGAGACTGCAGATAGTCTCGACACCGCCAAGGCTGGCCGCGCGCTTGATCACCTTCAGGTGGTCGAACGTCCGGAACGCCGCCGCTTTCCCGCCCTTGACGTCGATGGTCACCACGCCGCCGAAGCCGCTCATCTGACGCGTGGCGACGGCGTGGTCGGGATGTGACGCCAGGCCCGGGTACAACACCCGCTCGATTTTCGGATGCCCTTCGAGGAACTGCGCCACGGCCAGGGCATTCGCGTTGTGCCCCGCCACGCGCAGCGTCATCGTCTTCATGCCCTTCCCCAGGGCAAACGCCGGCTGCGGATCCATGACGCCGCCGAGCAGCCGCCGCATCTGTCCCATCGGCGCCAGCAGCACGCGCGAGCCCGACAGCGCGCCACCGGTGACGTCGCTATGGCCGTTCAGGTACTTGGTGCAGCTCTGCATCGAGAGATCGACGCCCATCGCGAGCACCGGCTGGTTGATCGGGCTGGCGAACGTGTTGTCGACGACGGAGGTGGCGCCGGCCTTCCGGCACACCGCGGCCACCGCGCGAATATCGACGCAGCGCAGCGTCGGATTGATCGGCGACTCGAACCAGACGATCTTGGTCTTCGGGCCGATGACTGAAGCAGGGTTCGCCAGATCGGCGAGCGAGACGAAGCGGTGCGTGATGCCCAGCTTCGACAGCAGATCCTCGATGATGTGAAATGTGCCGCCGTAGATCGCGACGCTGCACACGATCTCGTCGCCGGACTTGAGCAGCGTGAACATCGCCGTCGAAATCGCCGCCATCCCCGAGCTGAAGAGCAGCGACAGCTCGGCGCCGTCGATCGCCGCCAGCTTGTGCTCCACCGCCACCACCGTCGGATTCTCGTAGCGGGAATAGAGATAGCCGTTCAGCTTCCCTTCCTGATACTTGACGACATCCGCCGCCGAGTCGAACACGAACGTGCTGGTCTCGTAGATCGGCGTCGTCAGGGATGGCGTGGCGCCGGTGTCGACCGATTCACCGGCGTGAATGATCCTGGTTGCGTCCTTCATAAGATTGGTCCACAGATTACACGTTTAATCCGTGGATAGATCAGTCAGTCGGTACACGCGCGACGCGCGTGATGCGTTCACCCGAGGCGCCCAGCACCGGCTCGATAAACTGCCGGTAGGCATCTTCGTAACCGCGGCCCATCAGCTCCTCGAGCGGCTGCACGCGATCGGATCGCTCGTCGTAGGCGCCCGTGAGATCGAAGGGACGGATCGGGTTATGCGACGGCCGAATCAGGTAGACGCCCTGGAATCGGTGGTGCAGGTGGCGCACCGCGTCGGTCAGGGCGGCGGTCTCGGCCGAGGCAATCTGTTCGCCGACGCGTCCCAGGCCATCGAGGCGCGGGGGACGCAGTTCGTGCGGGCCGGGCGGCTCGGCGGTGGCCGCCACGATCACCACTTGTTCCGCGCCCGCGGCCGCGGCCTCCTCGAGTAAGCGTCCAACTGCGGCCGGACGATCGATCAGGCGATGCGTCTCACCGCGCCAGTACGCGTCGGGCGCGAACTCGACGAGGCGCGCGTCGCTGACACCGGGCACGCCCAGCGCCGCCGCCAGCACGTCGGCCACGAAGGCCTGCATGCCGCTCACCAGATCGTGCGCCTCGGCGCGACGCGACGACACGCCCCCCGGCGGCGGGAACAGCGCCCGGCGATACGGATCGCGGAGCAGGCCGAACACCAGGTCCCGGTGGGCATCGAGGTCGTGGACCACGAGGAGCAGCTCGCGGAAGCCGGGCTGCCCGAGGTTCTCGGTCAGCAGCTCCGAATAGCGCCGGCTGAGATCGTCGGGTTCGGGCGTTTTGATGGTCGCGCTCCCCTTGAGGAGCCGCCACACGGTTTCCGTGGCCTGCTCGATCGCCACGCTCGTGTCGAGCGGCGAGCCGAGCAACGTCCACAGCCAGCTGCCCGTCGAGCGTCGATAGAGCGGCGATCGCCAGCGCGCGATCCACGCGCCGGCGCCAAGCACGATCAACGCCGCGGTGCACAGCAAGAGCGCCAGGCGCGGCAGCCATGATGGCAGTGCCTGCGGCGAAAACGCGGCCGACAGCAACGCCACGAATCCTTCGACCAGCCTCGCGCCCGACTCGAGGCCCGCCATGCCCAGCACCATCGCCGCCGGGTAGACGAATAACGCCGCGGAGATCACGAGCGCCGGAACCGCCAGGACCGCGACCAGGCCGATGCCGAGCCACCGCAGCGCGCGAAACGGCCAGCGCCAGCGATAGAGCTGCGGCACGTGCTCGGAGCGCCAGAAGCCGCCGTCTTCCCAGAGCTGCCCGCTGCCATCGACCGCGGCCAGCACCGCGCTCACCGCGCCAATGCCGCGGCCGCCGACGATGTCGATTTTGACGCCGGCTTCCTGGAGGGCACGCATCGCGCCGGCATGGTAGGCGCCGTCGGCGCCCGTACCGGTAAACAGCAGGGCCGTTCGGCGCTCGGGCGAATAGGAGTCGCGCGGCTCAGTCACGCGGCCTGATTATGCTTCGTCGTGGATGGTGACGAGCTTCAGAATTTCGAACTGGCGCGTGCCGTTCGGTGTGGACACCGTGACGGTATCGCCTTCTTCCTTGTTCAGGATGGCGCGGCCGATCGGCGAAGACGTGGAGATCAACCCCTTTTCCGCTTCGGCGTCCTCCGGCATCACGAGCTGATAGACCATCTTCTGGTCCTTCTCGCGGATGGTCACCGTGGATCCGAAGCCGGCCTTGCCGTGCGGAATGCGATCCATGTTCATCAGCGCGATCTCGCTCATCCGCCGCTTGAGCATGGCAATGCGCGCGTTGATGTAGGTCTGGCGTTCCTTCGCCGCCTGGTACTCGGCGTTCTCACGCAGGTCGCCCAGCTCGCGGGCGCGCTGAATCTCTTTCGGGAGCTCCATGTGCAGCTCGCGCTCGAGTCCGTTCAGCTCGTCTTCAAATCGCTTGAGAAGCTTTTGCTTCATCGCTCAAACTTCGGAGTGTAGCACAATAAGAAGGAGGCTCCGCTCGCGGGAACTGCATGAGCTCGCTGCGCATTATTCTTGGCCCCGCCTCCGGCGGGGCGGTTTGATTTCTTGGCCCCGCCTCCGGCGGGGCGGTCTGATTTCTTTGGCCCCGCCTCCGGCGGGGCGGTTTGCAACGTGATCACCAGTCGCCAACACCCGATCGTCAAAGAATTTCGTGAGCTGGCCAGCGGCGGCGGACCGCTGATCCTGCTCGACGGTTGGCACCTGCTGGGCGAAGCCGCCGACGCGAAGATCGCCGTCGAGAAAATCGCGATCTGCGGACCGCCCACCGCCGCCGAGCAGCACATCGTCGATCGGCTGCGGCGCTCGGGCGCGGAGATCGTCGAGGTGTCGGGCACGGTGCTGAACGCGCTCTCTCCCGTCAGTTCCCCGACCGGTGTGGTGGCCAGCGCGCGGCGCCCATCGGTCAACGGCGCTGCGATGGTGCATCCCGAGCCCGCGCTGGTGCTGGCCGCAACGGGACTGCAGGATCCCGGTAACGCCGGCGCCATCATTCGATCCGCCGCCGCCGCGGGCGCCAGTGGCGTGGTGCTCGACGAGTCGTCCGCCGATCCGTGGGGCTGGAAGGCCTTGCGCGCCTCGATGGGCAGCGCCTTTCACGTGCCGGTGCTGCGCAGCCGTGGTCTCGGCGCACTGATCCAGGACTGGCGCACCGCCGGCCTGCGCATTGCCGCCGCGGTGCCGCGGGGCGGCACGCCGATGCATAACGTCGACTTCACGCCGCCCATGGCTCTCTTACTTGGCGGCGAGGGCGCCGGCCTCCCGGACGCGCTCGTCACGTCCGCCGATATCCGCATCAGCATCCCCATGCGCGCCGGGATCGAGTCGTTGAACGCGGCCGTCGCGGCCGCGGTGTTGTTGTACGAGGCGCTGCGGCAACGAACGCTTGTCAATCCGGCCAGAGCCGGACACCACCGACGCCCTTGAGCCTGTTCGACGAACCACCGGCGCCCGTCGATCCGAAGACCGTGCCGCTGGCCGAGCGCATGCGGCCGCGCACGCTCGACCAGATCGTGGGGCAGGATGAACTCGTCGCGTCCGGCCGGCCGTTGCGCGAGATGATCGATCGCGATCAGCTGACGTCGATCATCCTGTGGGGGCCGCCAGGCACCGGCAAGACCACGCTGGCGCGCTTGATCGCCGATCTCACGAAGGCGGAGTTCCTGGCCTTTAGCGCCGTGCTGTCGGGCATCAAGGAAGTCAAGGAGGTGATGGCCACCGCCGAACAGCGGCGGCGCCTGACCGGCAAGCGCACGATCGTCTTCGTCGACGAGATCCACCGCTTCAACAAGGCGCAGCAGGACGCCTTCCTCCCCCGCGTCGAAAGCGGCGACATCGTCCTCATCGGCGCCACCACCGAGAACCCCTCGTTCGAAGTCAACGCCGCGTTGCTGTCGCGATCGATAGTCTTCGTCCTGAAGCCGCTGGACGAAGACGCGATTGTGGCGATTCTTCGGCGCGCGCTCGTCGATGTCGAACATGGTCTTGGCCGCGAGAACCCCGAGGCGGATGACCATGCCCTGCGGGCGATGGCGCGGTTTGCGAACGGCGATGCGCGGGCGGCGTTGAATGTGCTGCAGCTGACCGTGGCATCGGCGCTGCAACCCGCCGGCCGGCCGCGCATCGATCGCGCGCTGCTCGAGAAGACGCTCACCAACAAGATGCTGCTCTACGACAAGAGCGGCGAAGAGCACTACAACCTGATGTCGGCGCTGCACAAGTCGATGCGCAACAGCGACGCCGACGCGTCGATTTACTGGCTGGCCCGGATGCTCGAGGCCGGTGAGGATCCGAAGTACGTGGCGAGACGGCTGATTCGGTTCGCGTCGGAAGACATCGGCAACGCCGATCCGCAGGCGCTGGCGATCAGCGTGGCGGCGAAAGACGCGGTGCATTTCATCGGCATGCCCGAAGGCAACACGGCGCTGGCGCAGGCCGTGTTGTACCTGGCCACCGCGCCGAAGAGCAACGCCGTCTACAGGGCCTACAACGACGCCGCCGAGGCGGCGAAGAACGACGTCGCTTCGCCGGTGCCGCTGCACATCCGCAACGCGCCGACCAAGTTGATGAAGCAGCTGGATTACGGCAAGGGCTACCAGTACGCGCACGACGAGCCCGACGCCGTGTCGAACATGGATTGCCTGCCCGACAACCTGAAGGGCCGCGAGTTCTACAAGCCCACCGAGTACGGCTTCGAGAAGGAAATCACCAAGCGGCTCGCGTGGTGGAAGTCGAAAAGGCGTCCATCCGGCTAAAGCCGGACACCACCAAGTGGCAGTGTCCGGTGGTGTCCGCCTTCAGGCGGATTACTGCGGCATCGTCTCTTTGGCGTCGAGCGCGAAGCCGTAGACCT
>CAZEMI010000089.1:0-5344 GCA_964513235.1 uncultured Acidobacterium sp. | reverse complement strand
TTGATGCTGTTCGCCTGGGGTAGAGGACGCCAGGCGGCTTCCTCTGGGGTGACGCCTTCAAGATCCTGCCGGAAGCCTTGCCCGATGCTTTGAGTCATCTCAATGACGACCCGTAGGGCCTCATCCATGTCTGCCTCGTGGATTTGCCGTCGCTACATGAGTCCGCCCAACGTTACGAATGAGCTGCGCGCCCACGGGATTTGCGTCTTGGGCGCGTCAGCTCCATTCGTTTGATTCTTATTCAGCCCTCCCCTGCACCTACTGATCACCAGTAGGCTGGCGCAGGGTTAACGCGCAACCGCGCAGGAGGAGGACCGATGCGATTCTACAACCACCAGCACCAGTACTACTGCGGGATCGATCTCCACGTGAAGACGATGTACGTGTGTATTCTCGACGCGACGGGCCAGGTGCTCGTGCACCGGAATGTGCCGTCGTCGCCGGAAGCCTTGCTCGCGACGGTCGCGCCGTATCGCGATGACCTGGTGGTGGCGGCCGAGTGCATGTTCACCTGGTATTGGCTCGCAGATGTCTGCGCCGCGGAGGGCATCACCTTCGTACTCGGCCACGCGCTCGCGATGAAGGCCATTCACGGCGGCAAGGCCAAGAACGACAAGATCGACTCGCAGAAGATTGCGGGACTGCTGCGCGGCGGTCTCCTTCCGCAGGCGTATGCCTACCCATGCCGTCGCTCGGCGACATGGAAGACATCGCCTGGCTTCTCCGCACCGACGTTAAGCGCCATCAAGTCGGCTTCGTCCGGCCGCGCGATTCGCGTATTCCGGTGGTTAGCCGCTTCGACGAGTAACGCTGGCGGGCGGGACGCGCGTTGCGCGAGCAGGTGTCTCGTGGAGCTCGCCTTCGACCCGCCTCCGCCTAGGCTTCGGCGTGGCAGGCCGAGCCGACGCAGGTGACCGGCAGCCTAAAGGCGGCCTCTATATGGAAATTCTATATAGCCGGCAGCCTAATCTAAAGGCTGCCTCTATCTGCGTGAACGTCGTTGGTCCGCACCGCCAATTGTCTGATGAGAAAGAGGCCCACGCCACCGCCCAGCGCATGCGCACCGATCGACGCCGCTAGTGCTACCGCGAGAGATGGCAGCCGCGCCCGTTGGAAGGTTGTCATCATGATCGAAACGACGGGCGCGACACGAACAATCAGCCCGACCACGAACATCACCACGCCAACGGCCCACGGTCGCGGCGACAACGCGGCGGGAAAAAGCGTAAGCGCGAGTACCCCGCCGGAAGGCGATTTACTCAAGGTTCAGAAACCCGCCTTCGGCTCCCACAGCTCGATCTTGTTGCCCTCCGGATCCATCACCCACGCGAAGCGGCCGTTGAAATCGTCCACGACCTTGGTGTCGACCAGCACGCCCTGCGCGCGCAGTTGCGCCAGCATGCGATCGAGGTTGAGGACGCGATAGTTGATCATGACGGACGATTGGCTCGGTTGGAAATACTTCGTGTCGGCCGGGAACAGGCCCCACACCGTCACGCCAACCAAGTTCGAATCTTCACGTTCGCGCCACAGGAACAGCGGCGGCACGGGACCCTCAGGACGCGGTACACCGAGCTTGTCGCTGTACCAAAGCCCCAGCGTCTTCGGATCCTTCGCCTTGAGAAAGATGCCGCCGATGCCGGTCACGCGCTCAGCCGGTAAGGGTGGGACCGGCTTTGGCTGCGCCTGCGTGATCTGCCCGCTGGTGAAACCTGCAACGAAAATGGCGGCGACGACGGCGTATCTCATGGAAGGAGTGTAAACGATTGCCGAGGGCCAAAGCCAGGATCGCGAGGGAGGGCGAATCACCTACTAACCGGCACTGGCATTTTGAAAACCAACTCCGTTCCTCCGCGCCTCCGTGGTTAACGTCCGTGTCAGAAGATCGTGCCGATCGATTGCTGCGCGAGCTCGATCAGGCGCGTCGGCAGGACGCCGAGGTAGAGCACGCCGAGCATCGCCACCATCAGCCCGGCCATCGCCATTCGCGAGATCGGCGCCGGCACCGGGCGCGCGTCGCGCTCGGTCATGTACATCATCACCACGATGCGCAGGTAGAAGAACACCGAGACCACGCTCGACAGCACGCCGATGATCGCCAGGCCGTAGTAGCCCGAGCCGACCGCGGCCGAGAAGATGTACCACTTCGCGATGAAGCCCGCCGTGGGCGGGAAGCCGCCCAGCGACAGCAGGAAAAACGTCATCAGCGTCGCCAGGGCCGGGTGCGAGTACCACAGGCCGGCATAGTCCCGCAGATCGTCGTTGGCGCGCTCGCGCGTGCCAAGCAGCGCAATCACGCCGAAGGCGCCGAGGTTGGTCAGGGCGTAGGCGGCGAGGTAGAACAGGATGGCCGCTTTCCCAACTTCGTTGCCTGCCACGAGACCCGCCAGCAAATACCCGGCGTGCGCGATGCTCGAATACGCCAGCATCCGCTTCAAGCTGGTCTGCGCCATCCCGACCACGGTGCCGATGATCATCGTCGCCGCCGCGATCCACCACAGCACCGGCGCCCAGTCGGCGATCATCGGGTCGAGGCCCTTGAGGAACACGCGCACGAACGCCGCCATCGCGGCCGCCTTCACACCGGTGGACATGAAACCGGTCACCACCGCGGGCGCGCCTTCGTAGGCGTCCGGCGACCACATGTGGAACGGCACCGCGGCCACCTTGAAGCCGAAGCCGACAATCAGCAGGCCGATGCCGAGCAGGATCATCGGGTTGCCGCTCATCGACTGCGCCGCAATCCGCGTCGACAGCTCGTCGATGTTGGTGGTCCCCGTGGTGCCGTAGAGGAACGCGATGCCGTAGAGGAAGAACGAGCTCGCGAACGCGCCGAGCAGGAAATACTTGAACGCCGCCTCGGTGCTCTGCTGCTGATCGCGCCGGATGCCGGTCAGCACGTAGACCGCGATCGACATCGTCTCGAGCGCGAGGAAGATCACCAGCAGGTCGGTAGCCTGCCCCATCAGCATCATGCCGACAATGGCAAAGAGGAGCACCGCGTAGTACTCGCCGGCGGGCAGCCGATCGCGCTCGACGGTGTCCGCCGAGAACACCACGGTCAGGATGCCGACGACCACCAGCACGAGGTTGACGAAGAGGGCGAAGTTGTCCGCGGTGACGGCGCCGAAACTTTCGGTGTTGCGATCCCACAACAGGATCGACGCAATGCCGGCGCCGACCAGGCCGATGATGGCCAGCCCGCCGATCGGCATCTTCTCGTCGCGCGAGCGGAACGCCTCCGCCAGCAGGACGACGAGGCCGGCGAGCGTCACGCACAGGATCGGGATGACGGCGTCGAATTGGCTGCTCATCATGGCAGGACCTCGATGCTTGCGACGCGAGGTCCTGGGTCCTGGGTCTTGGGTCTTGGGTCCGGCGATTTCGGATTTGGCGGTTTCGGCCGCGACGAGTACGGAATCACGGCTTCGACTTGCAGCGGCTGGCTCGACTGCACGCGATCGACGAGGCGCTGCACCGCCGGCTCCATCGGTTTCAGGAACACGTTCGGGAACACGCCCATGCCGATGGCCGCCGCGGCGAGCGGTCCGAGGATGACCCACTCACGCAATGACAAATCCGTCAGGCCTTTGTTGACGCTCTCCACCTTGCCGTAGAACACGCGCTGGAACAGCCACAACATGTAAACCGCGGAGAGGATCACGCCGAGCGCGGCGATCACCACGAACCGCGGGTCCCACTTGAACGCGCCGAGCATGATCAGGAACTCGCCGATGAACCCGTTCATGCCGGGCAGGCCGATCGACGACAGCGTAATGATCAGCGTCACCGCCGTGAACCGCGGCATCACGCTCTTCAGCCCGCCGTACTCGCTGATCAGGCGCGTGTGGCGGCGGTCCGACAGCATGCCGACGATGCAGAACAGCGCGCCGGTGCTGACGCCGTGCGCCAGCATCTGGTACGACGCGCCCTGGACGCCCTGCACGTTGAACGCGGCGATGCCGAGCACGACGAAACCCATGTGGCTCACCGACGAATACGCGACGAGCTTCTTCATGTCGGGCTGCACCATCGCCACCAGCGCCCCGTAGACGATGGCGATCACCGCGAGCGTGGCCAGGAGCGGCGCGAAGTACAGCGCGGCTTCGGGAAACAGCGGAAACGCGAAGCGGATCAGACCGTAGCCGCCCATCTTCAGCATCACGCCGGCGAGGATCACCGAGCCGGGGGTCGGCGCCTGCACGTGCGCGTCCGGCAGCCAGGTGTGGAACGGGAACAGCGGCACCTTGATGATGAAGGCTAGCGTGAAGGCCAGGAAGAACCAGTACTGCGTGCCCTCGGGAATGGCCAGCTCATACAGCTCGAGCAGGTCGAAGCTGTATTCGCCGGTCACCGACTGGTGGAGCCACGACAGGCCGATGATTGCGACCAGCATCAGGACGCTGCCGGCCATGGTGTAGAGGATGAACTTGATCGCGGCGTAGATGCGCTGGTCGTAGCCCCAGATGCCGATCATGAAATACATCGGGATCAGGACGAAGTCCCAGAACACGTAGAACAGGAAAATATCCAGCGCGCAGAAGACGCCGATCATCGACGCCTCGAGCAGCAGCATCAGGATCGAGAACTCCTTCACCTTCTTCTCGATGCTGTGCCACGACGACAGCAGCGCCAGAGGCGTCAGGAACCCGGTCAGCACGATCAGCATCAGGCTGAGGCCGTCGATGGCGACGTAGTACTCGATCTCGAACTGCGGGATCCAGTCGGCGCGCTCTTCGAACTGGAACGCGGGCGCGGCGGGTGAGGGGTCGAAGCCGGCCCACAGCGCCAGCGTCACCGCGAACGCCAGCATCGAAATGGCGAACGCGAGATTGCGGATCAGGCCGTCCTTCGCGCCGTCGCGGTTCGGAATCACCATCAGGAGCAGGGCCCCGATGATCGGCAACGTGATGGCGAGCGTCAGCAGACCGATCACGCTATCTCCAATCCACGGATTTCACGGATGACGCGGACAAATCCTATCTCCACAGGTAATAGGCGAGGATGGCAACAACCCCGGCAAAGGTCGACATGGCGTAGGTCTTGACCGACCCGTTCTGCAGCAGGCGCAGCACGATGCTGATGCCGCTGACGAGATAGCCGGCGCCGTTCACCGCCCCGTCGATCACTTTCACATCGACGCCGCGCCACAACCCTTCGGTGGAGACCACCTTGATTGGCTGCACGATGGTGGCGTCGTACATCTCGTCCACGTAGTACTTGTTGAGCAGCAGGCGATAGACACCGCCGTACTGCGTGGCCATGCGATCGGGAATGTGGCGATTCTTCAGCCAGAGGAACGTGGCGAGCCCGATGCCGAGGAAGGCGATGAGCGACGACACGC
>CAZEMI010000088.1:0-10030 GCA_964513235.1 uncultured Acidobacterium sp. | reverse complement strand
TCGCGCCAGGTGTCTTCGGTCACGCCGAAGTGCTGCAGCATGGTTTCGGAGCGGAGGAAGCCGGGCGTGATGGCGAGGACGGTGATGCCATGCGCCGCCAACTCGGTGGCCCATTGGAGCGGGAGCACCTTTTGCGCGGTCTTGACGGCATGCGCGATCGGATTTGCGCCGCCGCCGATGATGTCGTTTTCCGTGACTTCGACGATCAGGCCACGCTTCGCCGGCATCATCGCGCGCGCGGCATGCTTCGCGGTGATGATGCGCGAGGTGAGCCCCTGCCGCAGCATCGCGTCGGCGTTCCTGAGGTCCGCCTGCCAGAGGAACCCGTGCGGCTTCAGCAGCGGATCTTCTCCCGCCACGCTGTCGACGACGACGTCGAGGCGGTGGTGGGTGCGGAGGATGCGGCGGAACAGCGCCGTGACCTCGCGCTCGGCCGCGTGATCGACGCGCAACGCCATCGCGGTGCCGCCGGCGGCCGTGATCATCGCCGCGGTCTCCTCGATGGTCTCAGGCCGCCGGTACGGCGACGGCCTGCCTTTAACGCTTCGGCCGGTGCAGTAGACGGTGGCGCCGGCTTCACCGAGCGCACGGGCAATACCGCGGCCCGCACCGCGGGTTGCGCCGGCCACGAGGGCCACGCGTCCGGTCAGCGGCTTCTGCGGCGATCTGTGCTTCGTCATTCGGGAACGTTCTGCGGTCGTTGGATCATCACTTGGCTAGCCGAGCATTTGGTTGGCGCCGGTTCCAACTCTTCGACATCGCGCGTAGATGGCGTGAATCGCGGCGCCGAGCGCGACTGCCAGCAGCGGGATAAGGATTACCACGAGTGCATGCTTCACGAACACCGCCCCCGATCGCGCGGCGCCATTAGCGATTGGCAGCGCGAGCGTCACCATGTAATACGCCGCCAGCGGAATCGTCGCTCGGCGGAACGCGCGAGCGAGAGCGTTCATTGTGCGCCTCCGGCGAGGGCGCGGCGATCGAATCGCTGCGCCAGCTCGTAGAGCAGCAGCAGGCCGCCGAAGTACACCACGATCCCTTCGATGCGATGGACGTCGGCGGCGCTGAGGGTGGATCGCGCAATCGGGTGCGCGGCCAGCCACATGGCGATCGTGATCCGCACAGTGTTCACCATTACGGCGAAGACATACGCGGCCAGGAGGCTTGCGCCCAGGAGTCGCGCCGCCGACAGCGGCGACGCGACCCGATGGAACCGCGCGAACATCAACATGCCGAACGCGGCGATGAGGAAATTGACGCCCGCGCAGGATTTCTCGATCAGGAACAGCCGTTCGCGCGACAGATAGCCTTCACCGGTCTGCATCTCGAAGGGTGTCGCGGTGATGGCCCCGGCCAGCTGCGCCGTCGGCGCCAGGATCCACCACAGATCGTCGGCGCGCGCGCCGCCATAGTGGCGCTTCAACGCCCAGGCGATCAGCAGGGTAGTGCCCACGACCACCAGCTTGGTCTTCATGACACGGCCCCTGACCGCCGGCGTCGCTGCAGCAGCCGGGCCCACGCGAGCAACGCCGTCGTGATCGCGACGACCCACAGCATCTCGGGTTCGGGCCCGCTGGTGACGCCGACCGCGAGATCCGACACGCCCGCCGGCAGCGGCAATGGCTGATCGACATCGGTGGCCTCGTCCGTGTTCCGCACGATCTCCTGTACCGCGATGAAGGACGTGTAGCGCGTCAGCAACCCATAGGCCAGGCCCAGCGAGGTGATCGCCGCCACACGTTCTTCATCAGGAGCGCCAGGACCGAAATCCGACAGCTCCGCAATCCGGGTTCTCGCCCACAGATGCCGCAGGGCGGCATGACTGTCGGCGAGATTCGCCGGCGAGACTGCGACCGACGCCAGGTACGGACCGCGACCCGTGTGTCCCGAAATCTCAATCACGCCGGCGGCGGTGCCTCGCCATTTTCCAAACACCACGACCGGCCGGCTGGCAAACAGGTCGGGCACCGTGCCTGGCTCGACGTCGTAGACATCGAGGCCCTGGAACCTCACGTCGATGCCGGTGAGCACGGGCGAATCGATGTATCGGCGGAGCCTGGATGCCGCATCCGGCGCCTCTGCCAGGCGGGTCACGATGAACGGCTCGCCAAGTCCGGCGCGCGCCACGCCCTCGATGAGCAATCGGTTCACGCTGCTGCCAATGCCGAAGGCGAACACGTTGACGTCGTCTCGTTGGCCGCGAATGTAGTCGAACACATCCGCTTCCGCGTCGATGAAGCCGTCGGTGACCAGCACGACGCTGCGGGACGTCGCCGGCTGGCGGGGCAGTGCGACCGCCCGCTGGAGGGCATTCAGGAGCCGGGTGCCACCGCCGCCGTTCTTCCGGCCGATGAACCGCAGCGCACGGTTCAAGTTGAATCGCGTTGCCGCGACCGATGTCGGCGAGAAGATCTCGGAGCCGTCGGCAAATACCACGACGTTGAACACGTCGGAGGGCCGCAGCACGCTCGCGAGATCGGTCATCAACTGCTTGGCCGTGTCCAGCGGATAGCCGTACATCGAGCCCGACACGTCCACCACGAAGATGTACTCACGCCGCGGCATCTCGCTCGGTTCGACCGCCTGCGGCGGTTCCGCCATCAGCAGGAAGAAGTTCTCGTCGCGGCCCTGGTAGAGCAACAGCCCCGAGGCGATCTCCGCTCCCGCCAATCGGTAGCGAAGAATGAAGTCGCGGTTCCCGGACAAGCGCTCCGAGTCGGCGAGGACCAGGTCGGCGCGTCCGGCATTGCTCGACCGCACCACCACCTGGTGCGACGCCGACGCGAGCTCCTGCAGCGGTACGCCGGTCGAGACCACGCCGGCGAGGTAAAACTCGCTGCGTGGCGGCTCGCCATGGCGCGTGTAGGGCGCCTTCACGAACTCGTCTCCCGGCGAGGCCTGGCTCTCGCTCTTCTCCGAGTAGCGCGGCCCGACCACCGTCGGGTAGACGAATTCGTAGACGCCGTCGGTCGGCACCAGCAGCTCGGTATAGCGGAGCTCCACCGAGAGGCTGTCGCCGGGGAGGACGTTTGCGACCTTCATCGAAAACACGTTGGGACGGCTCTGCTCCAACAACGACGCGCTCTTGCCCTCGCGCTTGGCGGCCTCGAACTCACGCGCCGCCTGCTGCCGCTCCTTGATCGTTGCCACCGTCCGGACATTGCCCACGGTCATCGTCAGTCCGTAGACCGCTGCCCGCGTCGACGCGGGGAACACATAGCGGGCGTGCAGGGGACGCGTACCGTGATTCTCGTAGACCTGCCGGACCGTCACATCCGCGATCACGCCGGTGATGGCCACCTCGACGCGCGTCTCCTTCAGCGGCAACCGATCGATCGAGGCGTCTCCGCCTTCGACAAAGAAATATGGAGAGAGCGTCCGATCGGCGGCTCGCCGCTCGTCCTGCGCCCGGGCGTCGAGCGGCAGGAACGAGATACAGACGACGAACGCCACAATGAGGGAGCGAGTCGAGAGGGCCATGGTTACTTGACCTCCGTCCCGCCCTTGAGCAGGAGCGCGAGCTGGTTCATGGCCACCGCGTCGTTGTCCTTCAGATCGATGACGCGCCGATAGGCCGCTACGGCTTCTTCGGTGTTGCCATTGGCCTGGTAGGTGGCGGCGAGCAGTCGCTGCACCTCGAGCGAGTCCGGATCGATCTCAGCCGCGAGCGTCAGCCGTCCGAGGGCCTCGGCGTTGCGCTGTTGGTCGATGAAGAGACGGCCGGAGTTCACGAGACTCTTGACGTGATCCGGATCGATGCTGAGCGCCTGATCGAAGGCCTTCTCCGACTTCTGGAAGTCGCCGGCCTTCCACGCCGATAGGCCGAGCATGTAATAGCCCCAGCCGTTGCCGGGCTTGCGATCGATGTAGTCCTCGAAGATCGCGACCGCCTCCTGGTAGTTCCTGGCGCGGTAGGCGGCTTCACCGTCGGCGAACGACGGCCGGTCCGCGATCGCGGACGACGATCCCGGCACGAATCCGCTCTGGCCGGCGTCTGTCTCCACCGGCGGCGAGCCTGGCGGCGTGACCGGTGTCGTCTGCTCGACACTCTCAGTTATGGGTGTGGTCTTCTTCCTGTCGCGTTTCGAACAGCCGATGGCGCCGAACGCGGCGATCAGCAGCACCGCTGTGACGATTCGTATCGATCTCATGATTCGCTCCCGTGGTTGGCCGACCCTCAACGCGGTCGATCTGCCGACTCGTAGGGCAAGGTGGGAGCCAATCGAAAATGGCCAAAACGGAAGAGATCTGGGGGGATCGTGTCGGCGCAGACACGAGCGGGGTGTCTATGCGTCCCGGTGCGTGCCTTTGGTGATGCCGTGGCGGCGCATGACTTTCAAGAGGCTGGAATGATCGGCGAGGCCGAGCGCTTCGGCCGTCCGCGTCACATGCCACTCGTGCTTCTCGAGCGCGCTCAGAATGATCTGACGTTCGGCCTGCGCCTTGAGCGCCTTGAGCGTCCCAGGTGCTGCCGCCGTCTCGCCGGTCTCATCCCGTTCGTCGCCGCGAATCTCGGGCGGAACATCAGCCGTGTCGATCTGCTCGGCATCGGACGCAATCATCATCCGTTCCAGGCAATTGCGCAGCTCGCGCACGTTGTTCTTGCGCCAATCGTAGGCGGCGAGCAGGGCGACGGCGTCCGGCGTGATCGGCTTGGGCCGGACACCGAAGCGTGCCGCGATCGCGCCGAGCAGATGTGCGACCAGCGCCGGCACGTCGGACAATCGTTCGCGCAACGCCGGGACCCGCACCGTGTGCACGTTGAGGCGATAGAGCAGATCCTGCCGGAAGCGGCCGGCCTCGACCTCGCGCTCGAGATCGCGATTGGTGGCCGCGATCACCCGCGCCGTGATCTGAATGGGGCGGTCGCCGCCCACGCGCATCACCTTGCGATCTTCCAGCACGCGCAACAGCTTGGCCTGCGCCGGCAGCGGCAGCTCGCCGACTTCGTCGAGGAACAACGTGCCTGAAGCGGCGTTCTCGAACGCTCCCCGACGCAGGCGATCGGCGCCGGTGAAGGCGCCACGTTCGTGACCGAACAGCTCGCTCTCGACCAGCTGCTCGGGCAGTGCCGCACTGTTGACGGCCACCAGCGGGGCCTTGGCGCCAGGGCCCCGCTGATGCAGCTCGCGCGCCACCAATTCCTTGCCGGTGCCGCTTTCGCCAACCACGAGGACGCTGCTAGGTATCGCCGCCAGGCGCGCGATGGCGTCGCCGAGCGATCGCATCGGTGCGCTATCGCCAATCAGCGACGTATCGCCCTCGAATCGCGAGCGCAACGTGCGCACTTCCGACACCAACCGCCCGCGCGAAACCGCGTTCTCGATCTCCTGCACGACCCGCTCGATGGGCTCCGACTTGTCGACGAACCCATACGCGCCGAGCCGTACCGCCTGGATGCAGCGGTCGTAGCTGCCGGTGCCGGTGTAGACGATGACCGGCGTGTCGATGCCGCGTTGCTGCAACCGGCGCAGGACTTCGAAGCCATCGATGCCAGGCATCTCGAGATCGAGCACGACACAATCGATCGGCTCGCGGGCCAGCACCTCGAACGCCTCGTCGCCGCCGGCGGCCACGGTCGGCTGATAGCCGCCCACGCGTTTGAGGTCGTAGGCATATTGCCGGGCCATGGCCGGGACGTCGTCGACGACGAGCACGTGGATGGTCATGAGCGCCTCGGCGCGCCGGCCGGAATGTCGATGATGAAACGCGTGCCTTGACCGGACACGCTCTCGACATTGATCGTCCCGTGCAGGTCCATCACCAGCCGTCTGACAATCGAGAGGCCCAGGCCGGTGCCGCTTTCTTTCGTCGTATAGAAATCGTCGAAAATGCGCTTCGTCTCGTCCGTGGACATCCCGCGGCCCGAGTCGGCGATCGTCACGCGCACCGCCGGGACATCGTCGTCGCGGTCATGCACCCTGGTCGAAACCGTGATGCGTCCCGGCTGCGAGTGCAGGCTGTCCACAGCGTTGGCGATCAAGTTCTCGAGGATACGGCGGAACGCCACCGGATCGCCAACCACGCGAGGGAGAGCCGCCAGGTCGGTCTCGAACGTGACGTGCTCGTGTCCCTGCGCGGCGCGCGTGACGTCGGTCATCAGCGCGTTCAAGTCGCAGTCGCGCCGGTCCAGTGGCGGCGACAGGCGCTGGTAACTGACCGCCAGAGTTTCGAGATACGCGATGCTGGAGTCAATCGTTTGCCGGCGCTCGGCGAACACGCCCGCCAGCGCAGCGGGATCGTCGCGTTCCACTTGTGCGAGATGCCGGACGACGTTGCGCAACGGGATGAGCCCGTTCTTGATGTCGTGATTGACCTGGCGGGCGAGGTCGCCGACGGTGGCCCGCCGCTCGGCCTCCCGGATCCGCGCCGTGCCGGCCCGCAACCGTGCCGCGAGGTCGCCGAGCAGCCGCGACAACCGGCCGACTTCGTCGGTGCCGGCATCAAACTCCACGTCGAGCCGATCGAGATCGAGCACCGCGGTCTTATCGGCGAGCGCCGCGAGCGGCCGGCTGATTCGGGACGACACCCAGACCGCCAGCAACAAGGCAGTGAGGCTCGCGCCCGTGGCGGTGAAAAACAACCATGCATCCGCACGCCGCAGCAGCGTCCTGAGCGGCGCCAGGGATTGGGTCACCGCGAGATGTCCCTGCGCGATCTCGAATGCCGTTCCTGTCCGGTTGTGAATCACGGGAAGCTGGAGCTCGCCGACGGCGGCGTCATCGGTCGTGACCGGCGTATCGCTGTCGGTCGACAACGTGCCTCCCGGATAGCGCAGTGAGACCGCGATCGCCCGATCGCGAGCCAGCCTCTCGAGCCACGCTGCATCAACAACGACTCCACCAATGATGGTGAACGCCCGGCCGCTGATCTCGAACGATTCGGCTCGCGCCAGCGCGAGAAATTCCCTGTCGGGTCCGCGCGTCTTCACGAACGCCACGCCGCGCGTGTGGTGCAGGGCCGACGCCAGCCCTGGTTCGACGCGGCCATGCTCGTTGCGGAAGTGGCCCGAGCTGAGAATGCGCCCATCGCCATCCTGGATCAGCAGCATCGAGAGCCCGGTCAGGCGCATCGCGGTGGCGGCGTAATCGAGGAGGTAATTGCGTTCGGACTCAACGCCGGCCACCGCCGCGAGGCGGAAGCGATTATCGGTCAGCAGCGCCCGCTCGAGCGAGGCGAGCCGCTCGTCGATTCCCACACTCTCGCGAGCCAGATCTTCGCGAATGGTTTCGACGACCGCGTCCACGCGATGCTGGTAGTCCGCGGAGAGCCGCTGGTAGGTGTCCTGCCGCAGTCCGAACGCGAGCAGCGTGATTGGAATCAGGACTACGGCGGCAAAGGCCAGGAGCAGGCGAGTGCGCAGGCTCATCTTGGTCGCGCATCCTCGACGCCCGCGAGCACGAGCCCGCCATCCCATTCCGCGGACACGCCGGACCGCCCTCGTCGCACCACGGCCTGCAGCCGGGTGTCGATCAACGGAACGATCGTTTCCGGATCGAGCCACGGAGCCGAACCGAGCAGAGACTGCAGTTCCCGGCACGGGTCGACGGGCCGGCTGTCGACGGACACCACGTATCCCGCATCGGCTCCGAGCCGCAGCGCCTGCGCCAGAGCGTTGCCCGTCATGCCGAGGGCTCGCTCGTAGGTCCGCCGTGGGCGATCGGGAAGCAGCACGTCGAGAAACATCGTCGCGGCGGGACCCGAGGCGCGGACCAGTCCCACGAAGCGTTCGGCCAGATCGCGCGCGGCAGCGTCGTTCGCGTCGTAGACGACGCGCGGGGCCGGTGAGGTCTGGCCGCGCGGCGGTGACGGCAGCACGTCGCAATCGCGCACCGTCTGCCACCAAAACGGCTCCCGGGCGCCACGCGCTTCCCCTCGCACCGCATCGTCGGCCAGCACCTGCCGCGCCGGCTCGGACAGCGGCGCCGACGGACGTGATCGACCGGGCGTGAGGAGCACGTGCGTTCGCAGCCATGCCAGGGGCAGCGTCTGAAACTGCGGCAGCGTCCGTGCGTAATCGAGCGCGGCGGGATCCCGGGTGAGCAGCAGATCAGCGCCGGCATCGAGGAGGTCCCGCGCATCGCCCGGAGCGACGAGGAACCGAAGCGGAGGCAGGGCGTTTCGCGTGACCGTGATCACCGGCGTGCGCGGCCCTGGTTCCGGGTCACCTTGTGGAGCGATTCGCGCCGATCGGGTTCCCAGCGGCCACGCCGAATCGGTGACCGGCTTGGCGATCGCCAGATCGGGATGCGCCAGCACCTGCAATGCGTTGGCGTCCGCGCGTTGACGTCTGAACGTGATCGCCACGGCGCGGTCGTCAATGGCGACGATCGATTCGACGGGGTGCAGCTGATCGCGATGGCTACCATCGTCCCAGCTCGCGCGGACGTCGGCGGCGGTCACGGATGTGCCGTCGGCGAATCTGGCGTTCTCGCGCAAGGTAACGGTCCACGTGCGCCCGTTGGCGTCGAGACGCCACGATGCCGCAAGCGCCGGACGCATGCGTCCCAGGCAATCGATGGTGACCAGCGTTTCGTATAGCTGGCGGAACAGCAGGCGCTCGCTGTCGTTCGCCGGGCGCGGTGCGTGCTGTGGATCGACGCGATCGGTGAGGCCAACGGTTGCCACGCGTTCACCGGCCGCCGCGACGAGCGTGCAGTCATCGCTGTCAACCGTGGCCGGCGGATCGGGTGTGGTGAGAACCGCGTCCGGCGGCTCTGGGGGGCGACTGACTGGTGGGACGGGAACCACCACCGGGGCTGGGCGCGCGCTGCACGCCGAGATCGCCTGAAGGCAGACGATGCATCCGACTGCGGCGAATCGTTCGATCACCCTCACGTCTCTAGCCCATGATATCCCTCCCGGCCGCGGCGGGCGGCGGCCGCAGCCAGCGTGCGGGCTCGTGCCAGCGTTTGAAAACGCTCAGGCGCGTTTTCGAATTGGGCGCACGAGCGGCCCTGAGCTTGATTCCCAATTGAAGCTGCGGACGATGTTAATCAGCTCGCGGGCCGCGCTCGAGTGCTGCCCCTGCTCGCGATAGATCATGAAGGTCTGCCGCGGGATCTTCAACTCCGGCACCTTGACGCGGACCAGCGTGCCGGCGGCGATCTCCTGGCGCACCGTCACACTGGGCACGATCGCCAGACCGACATCCTCTGCGACCAGCGCCTTGATGTTCTCGAAGCTGCGGACCTCGGCCACGATCCGGCAGCGAACGTGGTGCTGCTCGAACAACCTGAGAATCTTCTGCTCGGTGGTGCTGCACAACCGGTGCAGCACGAACGGCTGCCCATCGAGGTCCTTGATGGTCGCGTCCGCGCGCCGCGCCAGCGGATGCGCGGGACTGGCGACCATCACCATCTCGTCGGCGTGCACGGGAACGCAGGTCAGCTCCTTGAACACCGGCCGATCCTTGACGAAGCCGACGTGCATCTCGCGATCGAGGACCTGTCGCGGAATGTCCACCAGCCGGCTGCGATGGATGCCGACCTTGATGTCGGGAAAGGCGTTGAGGTAGTGGCGGAGCGCGGCGGGCAGCAGGTAGATGGCCGCCGATTCGTGCGACGCGATATTCAGCGTGCCGGTCGAGACATGCTGGAGCGCGCCAAGGGTTCGCATCGCATTGTCGCGGTCGGCGATCATGCGCCGGGCGTAGACGACGAGTGCCTTGCCCGCGTCGGTCAGCGACACCTCGTGGAGGTCGCGGGTGAACAGCGGCATCCCGAGCTCGTCCTCCAGTTTCTTGATGCTCTGGCTGATGGCCGGTTGCGTGCGCCGCGCGCGCTCGGCGGCCCGTGTAAAGGTGCCTTCCTCGGCTACTGCCAGGAAGTGCTCGAGCTGCAGGAGTTCCATCGCGTGTGCCTCGTAAACAATCGCTGATGAAGGCGGCGCCTTCATGCCGTGGACGATGCCGTATGAGTTTGAAGATGGTAAACCAGAACGCGCTCCATGGCACGGGCTGGCGTCCCGTCGCAGACCCCATTCACGGCGCGTATCGGTCGATAAGCGGCCCGACTGCCCGGCGCGCGAG
>CAZEMI010000087.1:0-4490 GCA_964513235.1 uncultured Acidobacterium sp. | reverse complement strand
AGGTCCACCACGTCGTAGCTGTTGCAGCCGAGGACCACGCCGACGATGTTCTTGCCGATGTCGTGCACGTCGCCTTTCACGGTCGCGAGCACGATCTTCCCCTTCCCTTTCGCGGGGCCCGATCCTTGATCCCCGATCCCCGATGCCTACTGCTCAGGCTTCAAAGTAACCAGCGTGTAGCGATCCATCGGGAAGTACTTCTGGAACATCGTTTTGATGATCTCCGGCGTCAGCTTTTCCGTGCGGTCGAGGCGGCGGGCGATGCCGGCGGGATCCCACCCGAACAGGTGCACGGTCTGCATCGAGCCGAGCCAGTACGAGTTCTGCTTGGCGTTGGTCTCGAGGTCGCGGCGCTCGAGCTCCTTCACCTTGTTGACGTCATCCAGCGACGGGCCCTCGACCTTCAGCCGCTCAATCTCCGTCAGCGTGGCCGCCACCATCTTGTCGACGTTCTCGGGTGCGCTGCCGAACTGGACCACCATGGTCCCGTTGCCTTTGATTGGCGGCGTGTTCGAAAAACCGACCCCGACGCCGTAAGTGCCGCCCATTTCCTCGCGCAGGATCTCGCGCAGGCGAATATTGAGCACCGACGAGGCGGCGCGGGTGCGGTGCATCTCGAACTCGTCGAAGCCGGGATCGGCGAAGAAGGTCAGCACCGTCTGGCTCGCCGGCTCCTTGCCCTTCCTCACTTCCTCCTTCACGACGACGGCCGGGAATCGCACGCCCATGTCGCGGGCCGCCGACGACCGTTTTCCGGTTGAGGGCAGCGAGCCGATCCAATTCTCGATCATGGGCGTGATCTCATCGACGCTGAACGCGCCGACAAAGAAATAGGTTTCGTCCGCGGCGTTCGAAAAACGCGCGTTGTAGAACCGGCGCATCGTTTCGAGATTCAGCGTGGGGACGTCGGCGGGCGTCAGCTCCATCGCGCTGTAATGATTCGACGAGTTCACCAGTCCGACCTTTTCGCCGAACACCGCGCGCGGGTTCTGATCGCGATTCTGCAGCGCGCCGGTCAGGCGCCGCTTCAACAGCTCCAGCACGTCGGGCGTCATGTTCGGCGCGGTGTGCACAAGGTAATTGAGCTGCAACGCCGTCTCCAGGTCCTTCGGCGTGGCCGACCCGCTGACGCCGTGCGTGTAGTCGCCGATGGACGGCGCCGCCTGCGCGATCTTCCCGGAGAGCATCTTGCTCAAGTCGACGGGGTTCAGGCCGCCCATGCCGCCAACGCCAACCATGGCCGTGGCGAGGCTCGCACTTTTGTACTCGGCCTGCGTGGCGATCGAGATGCCACCCGGCGCATACGACGAGAACAGGATCTGATCGTTCTTGAAGTCGGTGGGTTTCAGCCACACCTCGACGCCGTTTGACAGCGTCAGCACGGTGGCGCCGATCTCGGGCACGCTGCGGCGCGCGGTGACCTTGCCGCCGCCCGGATCCTTCTCGACCAGCGCGCGCCCCTCGGTGGCTTCCTTCCATGGGTCCACCGGCGCCGCGCTCGCGCGGGCGATGGTGTTGCGCAGCATGTCGGCCGACGGCGGCGGCGTGTCTTTCTTCTCGGGCGCCACACCGAGGACCACGCGGTTGTCGTCGGTGATGAATTCCTTGGCCAGCGCCGCCACTTCCTGCGCCGTCACGGTGGGCAGATACGACGCGGCGATCCGGTATTCGAACTCCATCCCGGGAATTGGTTCCTGCTGGAGGAAGTGGCGCACGTATTCGTTGGCGTAACTCGCGCTCTCGGCGGTGTTGCGCTCCTTGTACGCGCGCTCGTAGGCCGCGAGCAACGCCGCCTTGGCGCGGTTCAGCTCGTCCACGCTGAAGCCGTGCAGCTGCATGCGCCTGGCTTCCTGCACGATCGCCCCAAGGCCTTCGGTGAGCTGGCCTTCCGGCACCACCGCTTCGATTTCAAACACCTCCAGCGTGCGGCCGATGTTGCTGGTGCCGGCCTGCGCGCCGAGGAACGGCGCGTTCGGGCGGCGGGCGATATCGCGTAACCGCAGGTTCACCATCTGCGACACCAGGTTTTCGACGAGCGTCTTGCGATAGCCGCCAACCGTGGTGTCGTGTTCGGCCTGGCCCTTGAACGCGAGCGAGATCGACCAGCCCTGCGCCTCGGGATCGGTCGACATATTGATCAGCGTGTCGGTGTGCGCCGGCACGCTCGTATCCACGCTGGCGACGGTCCCCTTCGCCGCCGGAATCTCACCAAAAGTTTCGCGAACGAGCTTCTCGGCCTGGTCGACCGGAAGATCGCCAACCACGACGACCGCCATGTTGTCGGGGCGATACCACTTCTCGTAGAACGCCTGGAGCCGCGCGCGCGGCGCGCTCTTCAGAATCTCGGGCAGGCCGATCGGCAGGCGCTCGGCATAGCGCGAGCCCTGGAAGATCACCGGCAACTGTTTGTCGGTGAGTCGCGAGCCGGCGCCGAGGCGTCCCCGCCACTCTTCGAGCACCACGCCGCGTTCCTTTTCCACCTCCTCTGGCAGCAGCGAGATGCCGGCGGCGAAATCATGCAGCACCAGCATCCCTTTCTCGAGGTAACCCGGCCGGTCGGTCGGGATGTCGAGCATGTAGATGGTCTCGTCGAACGAGGTCGAGGCGTTGACGTGCGGACCAAACCGCGCGCCGATCGATTCGAGGAACGACACCAGCTCGCCCGGCTTGAAGTGCTCGGTGCCGTTGAAGGCCATGTGCTCGAGGAAGTGGGCCAGGCCGCGCTGGTCGGCCTCCTCCTGGATGGCGCCGGCGTTCACCGCCAGCCGCATCGAGACGCGGTTCTCGGGCCGGTTGTTCTGCCGCAGGAAGTAGCGCAGCCCGTTGGGCAGCCGCCCGCTCCTCACCGCGGGATCGATCGGCAACGTACGATCGAGCGCCAGCTCGGGAGCAATCGTCTGGTTCGGCGCCGGCGGCGCGGCCACCTGCGCCAAAGGCCCGACGACGAGCACAACGAGCAGCGTGACGAGCGCGAATGAAAACCGGCTGCCGATCATGAATCACTCCTGAACGCAAACTTCCGACTGTGAACTGAACTTCCAACTGTGAACTCAACTGTCAACCGCGAACTATCAACTGTGAACTACTAGTATTGAGCAATGCGTCTCAAGATAAAACGTCTGGATCCGGGCGTCGGCCTGCCCGAACCTGCCACAGGCGGCGCGGCCGGCTTCGATCTGGCCTCGGCCGTGGACATCGACATCCCGCCGCAAAGCATCCGCCTGGTTGGGACGGGCCTGGTGATTGCCGTGCCGGACGGTCATTTCCTTGGGATATTTGCCCGCAGCAGCACGCCGCTCAAGCGCGGCCTGATGGTGGCCAACGGCGTCGGCGTGGTGGACGCGGACTATTGCGGCCCCGCCGACGAGATCAAGATTCAGGTGCTCAACGTCACCGAGGCGCCCGTGCAGGTACGCCGCGGCGACCGGCTCGCCCAGGGGATTGTGCTTCCCTGCCCCCGCGTGGAATGGGAAGAGGTGCCGGAGATGAGCGTGCCGACGCGCGGAGGCTTCGGCAGTACAGGCTAAATGGATCTCAGATCTCGGATTTCAGATCTCAGATTGTGAGAAAAATCATTCACGTCGATATGGACGCGTTCTACGCGTCTGTCGAACAGCGCGACAACCCGGCGCTGCGCGGCAAGCCCGTCGCGGTCGGCGGCGATCCGACCGTGCGCGGCGTGGTGGCGGCCGCCAGCTACGAGGCCCGGACGTTCGGCGTGCGCTCGGCGATACCGATGTCGCGCGCCGTGCGGCTGTGCCCGTCGCTGGTGATCGTGCGGCCCGACTTTCACAAGTACCGCGCGGTGTCGCAACAGGTGTTCGACATCTTCCGCGAGGTCACACCGCTGGTCGAACCGCTGTCGCTCGACGAGGCCTATCTCGACGTCACCGAGAATTGCTGGAACGAACCGCTCGGCGTCAACGTCGCGCGGCGGATCAAGGATCGAATCACCGAGGTCACGCACCTCACCGCCAGCGCCGGCGTGGCGCCGAACAAGTTCCTCGCGAAGATCGCGTCGGGCTGGAAGAAACCCGACGGCCTCACGGTGGTGGCGCCGGAGCGGATCGAAAAGTTTCTGCAAGGGCTACCGGTCGATGCGTTGTGGGGTGTCGGACCGGTCACGGCGGCGCGACTACGCGAGCACGGGATCGAAAAGCTGATCGACGTCCGTGCGCGAACGCCAGCCGAGCTCGAAGCCATTGTCGGCAGCCTCGCGCAATGGCTGATCGACTTGTCGCACGGCCGCGACGACCGGCCGGTGGAGCCCAACCGGGCGTCGAAGTCGGCGGGCTCGGAGGAGACCTACGCCACCGACCTGTCGTCGATCGAGGAGATCCGTCGCGAGATCGATCAGCTGGCGCGCGGCGTCGCCGAATGGCTCGGCAAGAAAGGCAAGACCGCGCGCACGGTGACGATCAAGGTGCGCTATTCGGATTTCACCACCATCACGCGCAGCCAGAGCGCGGCCGAACCCACCGCCGATGCCG
>CAZEMI010000086.1:0-8093 GCA_964513235.1 uncultured Acidobacterium sp. | reverse complement strand
GATGCTGTACGAGGAAGGCAAGTGGAAGCCCACCGATCCGATCGCGAAGCACATCCCGCAATTCGCGAACCTGAGGGTCGACGCGGGCGAAAAGGATGGCACGCCGATTCTCGAGGCGCCGGCGCACCCGCCGACGATGGGTGAGCTGATGTCGCACACGGCCGGCTTCACCTACGGACTCTTCGGGAACACTCCCGTCGACAAGCTCTACCAGGCCAGCAATCCGCTCTCAGCACCGTCGCTGCAGGCTATGATCGATCGCCTCGCGCCGCTGCCGCTGCTCTATCCGCCAGGAACGAAGTGGGTCTACAGCGTATCGGTGGACATCCAGGGTTATCTCGTCGAACAACTGTCGGGACAGACGTTCCCCGAATTCCTGCGCGCGCGCCTGTTCGAGCCGCTCGGCATGATCGACACTGCGTTTTTCGTGCCCGTTGAAAAGATGCCGCGCGTGGCGACGATCTATGGCTGGAACCAGAAGGCCGGCGCGCTCGCGCCGCAGCCGCATGATGCCGGCATCAGTCAACCACCCGGGCTGCCTTCAGGCGGCGGCGGGCTGTATGGCACCGCGGCGGATTACTTCCGCTTCGCGCAGATGCTGCTCAACGGCGGTGAATTGAATGGGCGGCGCATTCTCAAGAAGAGCTCGGTGGACATGATGCGGACCAACGTGCTGAGCGAGCAGGCGCTCAACTCCAAGTCGGGCATCGGCCAGGCGCAGTTCTCGCCGGCGCAGGGCTTTGGCTACGACTTCGCCGTGGTGCTCGACCCCGTGGCGGCGAAGCGCCAGGTCGGCAAAGGCAGCTACTGGTGGTGGGGCATTGCCGGCACGTGGTTCTGGATCGATCCCACCAACGATCTGATCGGCATCGGCATCATTCAACGCCGCGGCGGCGTGCCCGGCGCCGCGAATCACGAAGATCTGCAGCGCAAAGTCGTCTACGAGGCGCTCGTGCCGACGCGCTAGCAGCCGCCCCGCACTTCAGTTTCACTCATTCCGCCCATCGCAACTCCGCAGTCGCTGGAGCTCGCCCATCTCCGCACGGCGCTCTGGTTTCACACCGAGCAGCCGCTGACCCGGTTCGTGACGATGGACGCCGGGCAGCGCCAGGCGGCGCGCGACGTCGGACTGCCGACGTGAACATTCGACGGCGGTGACGAAAAAAGGGGCGGCCACCACCTGGTTTGGCGACCGCCCCGCTCACTACGTCAATCCACGCTTACTGCGCGCACTGCACGTGCACGAAAATCGTGAGTGTCTTGGTCGTCTTCGGGAAGACCACCGTGACCTCCTGCGGTCCCGTTTCTGACTGCCGCACACCGTCGACCGCGACGATGCCAACATTGCAGCCAGGTTGATCGTTGATGGCGATGCGGTGCGCGCCCGATTCCGGCGCTTCCACGTGGGCTTCGTGGTTCACATCGAGATCGGGACGATAGTAGGACGACTTGTTGTTCTTGGCGCCCAGCGTGTCGGTCCAGGTCACCTGCATGCCGTCGAGCGCCGGCTCGGCTTCCTCATCCCAATAGTTGTTGCCGTTGGTGTCGGAGAAGAACACGGTGTCGATTTCCTGCGGCACACGGTTCTTGACCTTGAAGTTGTCGGTCTTGCTGTCGGACGGCGAGAAGCCGTGGACGTTGCTGCCGGCCTTGAAGCCGCAGTCGACCACGACCAGGCTGCAGCGATAGTTCTCAACGAGCGTCGCCCACACCTTGTAGACGCCGCCGTTATTCGGCGTGTCGAGATACGGCATCAACTGCACCGTGGTGGCGCCGTGGTCGAGGTCCATGCCGGTCTGGTGCTCGCAGCCGTTGTAGACGACGGACATGATGATGCCGTCGGCGACGACGAATTGCCGGCAGCGCGCGGGGTCGGTTGAGAGCAGCTTCTTGCCGCTGGGGTCGGTCACCTGGAATACGTACGTGCCATCGTCGAGGCCCGCGGCGGTTTGCGGCGCGCCAGGTCCAGGCCCGCCGTCCAGGTACACGGCCTCCTTGTTCGGATAGATGTTGAAGTTGACTTCGCTGCCGTCGGCGACGGTCGTGAAAATGGCGCCGCTCGGTGGATTCGCGGACACCACAACAGCGAACGCCATGTAAAAACAGATCATCATCAGGGGGCGGGTCTTGAAATGGCTGAACATCAGAAATTCTCCTCGACGCAAGTTGGTCGTCACGGTCGCCAAATAAAAGGCGGGAACTCTTTGCAACCCACGTGCTGTGTTCACACCGACCGGGAGAACCTTCGCATCTGCATGACTGATGGATGGTTAAGAGCGTGATGGGTGAAGACCAGAAACGCACGCGTCTTCCTCGCGGCAGAGAATTGTCTGCGCGGGGAGCGAACCGAGCCCTGATTCGCCGCCGTTACGCGCCGCCACATCGGCGTCGTGTGCCGATTCGTTACGAAAACAGCCGTGCGAAATTGTCGTGGAAGATCGACTGCTGCGCACCGTCGCCGACGCCGATTGACTTGAGGGCCGCCCGCTGCCGGTGGTAGATCTCGCTGTTCCACCCGCGCGGGAAGAACGATGAGTCGGTCCCGAACAGCAATCGGTCGGGCCCGACCACATCCAGGGCGGTCTTGAACACCTGCTCGAGCGTCAATGCCGGAATGTACTTGATCCACGAGTTCGAGCTCGACGTGTCGAGATACACGTTCGGGCAGCAGTCGGCCAGCATCAACGCTTCGCGCAGCATGCCGGCGCCGAAATGCGGGATGACGATCGACACGTTCGGGTGCCTGAGCGCGTGCCCATGGAGATCGAGCGGATTGCCGAACCGCATCTCGAACGCGCTCGGCAATTGCAGTTTCTTTCGCACGCCCACCGACAACACCCCACAATGCACGAAGACCGCGATCGGCTCGACGGTGCCGCCGCGCCGGCCCGCGGCCAACTCGAAGACGCTCGCGACGCGCTCATCGTGAAGCGCGTAGCGATGCATCGCCGGGAACAGGCAGATGGTGCGCATCCCCTCGTCGAGCGCGCGCTGGGCATGCGCAATGGCGTCCTCGCGCGTGGGGTCGAGCATGAAGAAGCCGACCAAGCGCGACGCATTCAGCGCCACGGCCTTGGCGACCGAGTCCACGTCTCCGGGCAGGCTCGCGATGAGCGCGGCTCTCTCGATGCCATGCCGGTCGAGCTCGCCCACCCAAAGCGTGGCGAGCGCTTCAACCGAATCCGGATATCCCCAGCCGAGGGCGGTGATGGCTTTCTGGTCTGCTCCGAGTCCCGCGAAAAAACCTGGCGAGAAGAAATGGATATGCGCGTCGTTGATCATCGGGCTTGCGGCTTGGGACTTGGGGCTTGGGACCCCGCACGATAGTGCCTGATCTTAACCGTCCACACCCACGATAAAATCACGCCGACCACGATCAAGCCCAGCGATAAGCCGACCCACAGTCCGTAGACGCCCCAGCCGAGCAGGAAGCACAGCGTGTAGCCGGTCGGTAAGCCCAGCAGCCAGTGCGCCCCCAGGTTGGCGAGCATCGGCGTGCGCGTGTCGCCGATGCCGCGCAGCGTTCCGGTGATCACGCCTTGAATGCCGTCGAACAGCTGAAAGACGGCGGCGAGCAGCAGCAGCGAGGTCCCCACGCGCAACACATCCGCATCGTCGCTGAAGAGCCGGATCAGATCCTCCGGCATCAGCACGAAGAGCAGGCCCGAGGCAATCATGAACGCGGTGCCGAGCATGATCGCGGTCCAGCCGGCGGCCGACACCCGCGCGGGATCGTTCGCGCCAATGGCGTGGCCCACGCGCACCGCGCCGGCCGAGCCCACGCCGAGCGGGACCATGAAGGCGACGCCGGCCAGGTTCAGCGCGATCTGATGCGAGGCGCTCGAGATCGGATCGAGCATGCCGGTCAGCGCGGTGGCGAGCGCAAACGCGCCGACTTCGGCGCCCACTTGCGATGCAGCGGGCAAGCCGAGACCGAGCAGCCGCCGCATCCTCGCCGGTTCGAACCGCCAGTCGACATGCCAGAGGCCGGCCTTCAAGAGCGCTCCCGGCGCCAGGCCCTCAGCCTGCTCGAGCTCGCGGGTGCGTTTCTTGTCGTAGTAGCGAATGCCGAGCAGGACGATGACCACCATGTGGATCCGCGAGATCACCGTGGCCCACGCCGCGCCCGGGACGCCCAAGGCGGGGAACCCGAAGTGGCCGTAGACCAGGGTCCAGTTCGCGCCGGCATTGACCACGTTCGCCGTCACCAGCGCGATCATCACCGGCAGCGCGGCGTGCATGCCTTGCAGGTAGCGCCGGCAGGTCGCATACGCCATCAGGAAGGGCGTGCTCAGGATCATGATGCCGAAGTACGACTCGAGCAGCGGCCGCACCGCGTCGTGAAAGCCGAGAAAGGGAATCGCGAACCAGACCAGCGCCAGCAGCAGCACGATCGGCACGGTCAGGAGCGCCGCCAGCGCGAGGCCGTCGAAGAACAGCCGATGGCATTCGCGAATGTCGCGCGCGCCGAACGCCTGCGACACCAGCGTGTCGAGCCCCAGCATCACCGCCATGCCGAAGATCGCGAAGGCAATGTGCATGGCATTGCCGACGCCGGCGGCGCTGATCGCTTGCGGGCCGAGGGGGCCGACCATGATGGTATCGACCACGCCCATGCTCATCCAGCCAAGCTCGGCCACTACCACGGGAACGGCGAGGCGCAACATGGGCCAGAATTCGCGGCGGATGGCTGGAAACATGGCTGGGCAGGAAAACTTCCATTCTAGTAGCATTGGGGCCGGAGCCGGTTATGCGTACGACACTGTTGACCTCCGTACTCGCGCTCTCGCTCGGCGTGGCCCTGCCTCACGGCCAGATCGGCAACCAGCCCGGTTCTGGATTTCACACGGTGCTGTCGAGTGCCATGCGCTACGTGATGAACTACGAGCAGCAGTTCGCGCTGCTGGTGTCGGAAGAGCATTACCTGCAGGAGTTACAGCGGCCGCCGAACCCCGGCGACAACTTGAGCCGCAGCAACCCCGGCGGCGGCATGCGCGCCGGCGGCGCGATGAACATCCAGAACATCAAGTCGGACTTCGTCCTGGTGCAGCTTGGCATGGACGGCGAAGGCTGGCTGCCGTTTCGCGATGCGTTTGAAGTGAAAGGCAAGAAGCTCCGCAACCGCGAGGAGCGGTTGCTGAAGCTGTTCCTCGACAACGACAAGAGCGCCTTCGAGAAGGCGGCGCGCCTCAACGACGCCAGCACCAAGCACCACCTCGGCAACGTCGCGCGGACCATCAACATCCCGACGCTCGGCATGATGCTGCTGCACCCGCGCGTCAACGAGCGTTTCGAATTCACCGACGGCGGTGAAGAAACGCTCGGCGGCCGCGTGCTGCGCAAGGCGCTGTATCGCGAGATGGCACGGCCGACGTTGATCAAGACCACGCGCGGGCGCGACCTGGCCCTGACCGGAACGATCTGGATCGATCCGTTTACCGGCGCGGTGGTCAAAACCGAAATGAACGCCGCGGATCCGGCGGTGCGCTGCCAGGTGACCGTGACGTTCCGGAGGGACGACGGCCTCGAGATGTGGGTGCCCGACAAGATGGAGGAGTACTACAAGGCGGCGCTCGCCGTTGACGACATCCTCGCCACGGCCACCTATACCAACGTTCGCAAGTATCGACGGAGCGACTTAGAACGATGATTCGTGCCGGTGTGTCCCTGCTCGCGATCGCGAGCCTCACGGCTTCACTCAGCGCAAACGATTGGCCGCATTGGCGCGGACCGGCGGTGTCGGGCGTCGCGGCGCCGTCACCGTTGCCGGCGGCGTGGAGCGCAAACAACAACGTCGCGTGGGAAGTCGCGCTGTCGGGCGCCGGCGTATCATCGCCGATCGTGTTCGGCACGCGCGTGTTCGTCACGTCGCAGGCGGGTGATGGCCGCCGCGCGTCGGGGCGTCACCCCACGCTCACGCAGGGCGCCGATCCCTCGACCGCGGGTGAGTCCACGCTGGCGCGCCGCGCGTCTCGCAGCGACGTGGCGTTTCTCCTCGACTCGTTCGATCGCACGTCTGGTAAGCGGCTGTGGACGCACGAGCTGCCCGCCGAAGGCGATCTGCCGCCGGTGCACGACAAGCACAATCTCGCGAGCGCCAGTCCCGTCACCGACGGCGAGCGCGTCTACGCGTGGTATGGCACGGGCCAACTGGTGGCCGTCGACACCAATGGCAAGCGCGTCTGGTCGAAGCACCTGGGCAAGGAGTACGGGCCCTTCGACATCAATTGGGGCCACGCCAGCTCGCCGGCGTTGTTCCAGGACTCGATCATCCTGCTCTGTTATCACTCGCCGGCGTCGTACCTGCTGTCGCTCGACAAGCGCACCGGCGCGGTAAAGTGGAAGATCGACAAGCCCGCCGGCATGGAATCGTACAGCTCGCCGATCGTGGTCCAGGGCCCGGCCGGTCCCGAGCTGATCGTCAATTCCAATACCGGCGTCGAGTCATTCGATCCGGCGACCGGGAAGTCGTTGTGGACCTATCCCGAAGTCAACCGCTTCCCGATTCCCGTGGCGATGGTCGATGACGGCATCCTGTATTTGAGCCGCGGCTATCGCAGCAGTCCGTACATGGCGATTCGCCTCGGCGGCCGTGGCGACATTACCAAGACGCACGTGGCGTGGCGGGTGCCAACGGGCGGTCCCTACGTCTCGTCGCTGGTGCACTACCAGGGCGTGATCTACATGAGCACCGACAACGGCATCGTGTCGGCAGTGGATGCGAAGAACGGTGAGCGTCTGTGGCAGGAGCGCGTCGGCGGCACCTTCAGCGCCTCGCCGATTGCCGGCGACGGCAAGGTCTACTTCGTCAGCGAAGGCGGCGAGACGATCGTCTTGAAGGCGGGCCGCACGTTCGAGGTCGTGGCGCGCAATAGGCTGAATGGTCACTTCGTGGCCTCGCCGGCCGCCGCTCAGGGTCGCATCTTCCTGCGCGCAGACGATCGGTTGTTCGCCGTAGGCAAGTAATCTGTGTCTAATCGGTGGCCCCTTCGACTCGGCCCGCGCTCACGCTCTCGCGCGGGCCTCGCTCAGGGCAGGCTACCAGCCCGCGCCGCGCTTCTGCTTCGGCAGTGTGATGCGGCCGCCGGGATCAACTTCCGCCGCCAACACCAGCCGGATGCGATCCTGGTAGCTCGCCGGCCCCTTGCCGATGCCGCTGAACGTCCGCGTATCTTCGTACCACCGATCGCCGTCGCCGCTGCCTGACGTCTGACGGAATTCGACCGTGCCCATCGCGCCGTGCAGCGCCACCTTGGGTTCCTTCAGCGCTTTTTTCTTGCGATTGTCTGATGTGACGGTAACGGGCTTGTTGAACCGGAACCAGATCACGTAGTTGCCGGCGGCAATCTCGCGGACGTCGCTCCACGGCACGAACGCCTCTTCGCTGAGGCCGTCGCCCCTCGACTCCGCTCGGGGCGACCCTGAGCCTGTCGAAGGGTCGAAGCAGCCGCCCCACGCGCGCCACAGCTTGTGCGACTCGGGGCCAGGAAATTCCGGCACGCCGAGGTGCTTGGTGAAGTTCGGCGCTGCCTCACCAAACCGGAACACCCGGATGCCGGCACGGTCGAAGCCCATCACGAAGAACGCCTTCGCGTCGACGTCATACAGGGTCGCGGTCCACGCCAGCGCGCCGCCGTTCGCGAACAACGCCTTGATCTCCGCCTTCGCTCGATCGGGATCGTCGCCGAGGATCACCAGCTGGCGCGCGACCTGCGAGCGCGCGAGTTGATTCTTCGGATCGAGATCGAGCGCGCGTTCTGCGATCGTCAGCGCCGCCTCGTTCAGATCGCCGAGCGCATTCTGATGCGTCCTGAGGCTCGCGTCGAAACCGTCCCACCAGTCGGTGCGCGGCCGCGTGACGTTCAGCGCCTGCGCGTCGGTGGTGAGCCGATAGCTCTCTCGATTGAGGAACTCAGGGTCGCAGGTGTGGGTCTGGGCGAGGTCCGCCTTCGCGCTTTGCGCTTCCACCTTCGCGCGATGCGCTTCGGCGGACAGGTCGGCGGATCCTGTAGAGGACAGCAAAACTGTGAAAACGACCAACGCCGGGGACAGGCGAACCATCGCAGCACCTCTTGCGACCTATCGGTCGCAAG
>CAZEMI010000085.1:0-4239 GCA_964513235.1 uncultured Acidobacterium sp. | reverse complement strand
GGCATCGTGCCGACGCCGGCGGTGGCATATCTCGCACGCACCGAGGGGTTCGATGCGGGCCTCGTGATTTCGGCGTCGCACAATCCGTACGAAGACAACGGCATCAAGGTGTTCGGCGGCTCGGGCACGAAGCTGACCGGGCAGCTCGAAACATCAGTCGAACGTATGGTTGCGGACACCTCGTGGTCCGTTCCGGATGCGCCGGGCCGCCTCGATCGACAGGACCTTTCGGCTCACTACGTCGAGCATCTCGAGTTGATCATGAAGACGGCTGGACCGCTCGCGGGATCGCGCATCGTGATCGATTGCGCGAATGGCGCGACGGCGGGGATTGCGCCGCCGCTCTTCAAGGGGCTCGGGTTCCAGGTGGAGGCCATCGGCGTCTCGCCCGACGGCCGCAACATCAACCTCGATTGCGGATCGACGCACCTCGACAAGCTGTCGGCCACGGTCGTGGCCGCGAAGGCCAGGCTCGGCGTGGCGTTCGACGGTGACGGCGACCGGGCCTTGTTCGTCGATCAGCACGGCCGCATCGTCGACGGCGACGCCGTCCTGCTGATGGCAGCGATCCATTTGAAGGACCAGGGCCGCCTGCCCGGTCATGCCGTTGTGGCCACGGTGATGAGCAATATCGGGCTCGAGATTGCGCTCCGCGACCGCGGCATCGACATGGTCCGCACCGCGGTGGGCGACAAGTACGTGATGGAGGAGATGATCAAGCGCGGCCTCGCGCTCGGCGGCGAGCAGTCGGGGCACATCATCTTCTCGGAACACCTCTTCACCGGCGACGGCCTCGCCACCGCGCTCAACGTGCTGCGCATCACGGCCGACACCGGCAAGGAGCTGGAGGAGCTGGCCGGCGCGCTCGTCACCTATCCGCAGGTGCTGGTCAACGTGCGGGTGCGTGAGAAGGCGGATTACATGCAGGTGCCGGCGATTGCCGACACGGTGAAGCGTGTTGAGCAAGGCCTCGCCGGCAATGGCCGCCTGCTCGTGCGGTATTCGGGGACCGAGCCGCTGCTCCGCATCATGCTCGAGGGCAAGGACGATTCAGAGATTCGCGCATGGGCAGACGAGATCGCAACGGCCGTGCGCGCGAATCTTGCGTAGGCCACCGATTCACACCGATTCGACACCGATTACCCGGATACGCTCCTAGCCGAAGGTTCCAGGGTTCCAAGAGGCGCTTTCGCGTACGCGCCATTCGTCCCAAACCCGTCAAATTGCTCAACATCAAGCAGATCCTTGAGAGTTTCTGGAGGCGTGGCCGTCTATTCAAGTACGCACCCAACAACCCAGGAGCCAGATGCCACGACTTTCATCCGCGGCGGTTACAGTTCTGTCGCGTTGCCTCACGTGTCTGCTTTTTGGTCCGCCTTCTCACGCACGCGCACGTGCGCTATTCGGGTACCGAGCCGCTCCTGCGCATCATGCTCGAGAGCAAAGACGATACCGAGATTCGCGCCTGGGGCGAAATCGCGACAGCGGTCAGGGCAAACTCGCCTAGCTTCGCAGAGGGTTCCAGCGGTTCCTTTGGTTCCGTCTTGGACCGCGTGGAACGTTTGGAACCGCTGGAGGTGCCCTCAATTTTGGTCGCGCACACTGTGCGCGCACATCACGCGCACACTTTTCATCCCAGCGATCGAGAGCAGAAATCTCACTTTGTCGTGCAAGTCAGTTCGATGTGCCGTAAACGCCGTGCGAGCCGTAGTAGTCTGGTTGACGTCCACTCAATTTCGCTGATGCGCGTTTCTGATCTCCGCCCCCGCGAAGATCGCGCGTCGGCGACTGGCTCCCTCGGACACCTCAATAGATTCGTATCGGTTTTGGCCGAGCGTGCTCGGCGGAGAGTTGATCACTTGTTTGCTCTTGTTACACGTTTGTCGCGCGTCGTGATCGGTTGTGTGCTGGTCTTGTTGGCTGCCGACTCGGCGTCGGCGCAGACCCTGACCGCCAATGGCAACACAGACCCGTTCGAGATCTATAGAGGCGACACCGTCACCATCAGCACCACCGGGGCCTCCACGGACTGGGTCGGCCTGTATGTGGCCGGCAGCAGCGGCAGCTACCTGGACTGGTTCTACGTGAATGGGTCGAAGAGCTCGTCGGCGCCGTCCACGCCTATTACGTTCACGGTGCAGCAGGCTGCGGGCGCATACGAATTCCGAAAATACACCTACGCCCCGTACCAACTCCTGGCCACCAGCGCGGTGGTCACGGTCCAACCGGGCCTGTTTGAGGTCAACGGCGCGGTCGCCCCGCAAGCGGTGGTGACGGAACTGCGGGCAACGATGCAGGTCAACGTGCTCGGGTCCTTCGGCTGCACCACCGATTGGGTGGGTCTCTACCGGCCCGGCACTACGGCCAATGGGGCGTGGCTCGATTGGGTCTATCTGAACGGCACGCGTACCGCGCCCGCGACCGCGATCCAGACCGCGAGTTTCACGATGAAGGTCCCGAATGTGCGCGGGCCGTATGAACTGCGGTTGTTCGACTGCGGCGGGTACGACATCAGAGCCACGAGCGCGACCATCCACGCCGAGGCGAGAACGTTGGCCGCCGGCGGCGATGCGCACACCCTGGTCGCGCGCTCCGACGGCACGCTCTGGGCATCTGGGCTCAATGCTTCGGGACAATTAGGCGACGACAGCACGATTGATCAGACCACCCCGATCCAGGTGCCGGGCGTGAGCATTGTCGTCTCGGTCGCGGCCGGCGCGTCGCATTCGCTGGCGCTGACTGCTACGGGATCGCTCTACGTCTGGGGCGCGAACGACGCGGGACAGGTCGGGGATGGCACAAATACTCAGCGACTCACGCCCACGTTACTGTCGTTGACCGACGTCGTGGCAATTGCGGCCGGAGAACACCACAGCGTGGCGTTGACGGCCGCTGGCCACCTCTACACGTGGGGCCTCAACAGCAGCGGCGCGCTTGGCAACGGCACGACGACCAACTCGAACGCGCCCGTCCAGGTGGCCACCGACGTGATCGCGATCGGCGCGGGTGATCGATTCACGCTGTTTGTGACGTCGGATAGCGTCGTCTGGGGCATGGGGACCAACGAGTTCGGCCAATTAGCCGGTGGCACCGGCACGAATCAGCTCTCACCCACCCAGATGGGTGCAAACCCCGCCGTGGCGGTCAGCGGGGGGAGACATCACTCGCTGGCCCTCCGCAGCGATGGCACCGTCCTCGCCACGGGTCTGAATACCTCGGGACAGACCGGACAGAGTGCGTACTGCTCATCGTGGTGTGTGGTCCCGACGCTGACCAACATCGTCGGTATCGCCGCCGGCGACGACTTCAGCCTCGCGCTCGACAAGGATGGTGCTATGGGGATGGGGGGACAACAGCGCCGGGCAACTCGGAACGGCGACGCCCAGCCAGCGGACCTTGCCGGAGGCGATCACCGGGCTCAGCGGAGCAAGATTCGTCGCGGCGGGCAATGCGCACGTGATAGCGCTGGATGCCGACAACATGGTGATGACGTTCGGTGAGAACACCGCCGGCGGGCTCGGGGATGGTACCACCACCAATCGCGCGACACCCGAGCCGAATTATGACTTCAGTGGTCGTGTCGCGACGCCGACGTTCAGCGTGTCGAGCGGTTCGTACGGCAGCGACTTCACCGTGGTGGTCTCCAATGCCACCGGCGGCAGCACGATGCACTACACGCAGAACGGCAGTGAGCCGACCACGTCGGATCCGACGATCGCATCGGGCTCGAGCATCGCGATCGCTCAGTCACAGACGCTCAAGGTCACGGCCTGGAAGCCGGGTACGCCTTCAAGCGACGTTGGTTCGGCTGTGTATGAGATGAAGGTCGCCACGCCGTCGCTGTCTCCCGGTGCCGGCACCTTTTCGTCGCCCACCTCCGTCACGCTCGCCACGTCAACATCCAGTGCCGAAGTGCGTTACACGCTGGACGGCTCGGATCCCACGTCCTCGTCTGCGCAATATACGAGTCCCGTTCTCGTGGATCACACGAGCACATTGAAGGTGGCGGGTTTCAAATCAAATTGGTCCGACTCGAACATCAACACCGGCATCTATACGATGAACTTCGGCACGCTCGTGGCCCCCGCTGTCGAACCGGCGGCCGGCACCTACACCAGCGCCGTGACCGTGACGATGTCATCCGCGCAACCTGGCGCGACCATTCGCTTGACAACGAATGGTGACACGCCGACCGCATCGTCGGCCGCGTATACAGCGCCGCTGTCGCTGGATGGCTCG
>CAZEMI010000084.1:0-13802 GCA_964513235.1 uncultured Acidobacterium sp. | reverse complement strand
GATCGTGGCCGCGCACGCGAATCAACGCCGTCACGCGCGTCGCGTTGTTCGGCGGGTGAAAGATGACTGGGAGCACCAGCCCCGGCTCGACGGCATTGGTGCTGAGGTCGGTCACCACGCCAACGATCTCGTACTCTGTGGTGGTGTCTCGGACCGCTGGTTGGCGCTCTCCGGCCGGGACGTATCGCACACGGCGGCCCACCGCATTGGCGCCGCCAAGCAGTTGCGTCACGAACGCGTTGTTGCGCGAATCTCGAACGGCGACTTCCATCCCGCGAGTCGCGCGATTAGGTGGGGCGCATGGCCGCCATGCGGTCGAAGAGCTCTTTGAGCAGGAGAACCCCGGCTTCAGCCTCCTGCCGGTTTGGTTCCTCGTTGGCATCGTTCCAGCCATAGTCGTCGCCACCGGGCACCGGTTGCACGACGATGCCATCCCGTCGCGCCACCACATACAGGTCCTTGTAAAACAAGCCGTAGTTGGCGCCTTCCTGCGGAATCAACCAGGCGATCTGTCCCCGCACTGGCACGATGCTCTCATCCGACCAAAGCTTTCTGCCGCCGTATCCCGGGCAATTGATGATCACCCGCTGCGGCACCGACGTCACATCTTGCGGTGACTGAAATTCCCTTGTCTCGATCACACCGCCGGCAATCAGGAAGTCGTTCATCAGCTGCCGCGAGTAATCGGCGATATTGAACGTCATCTGCGACGTCCGCTCCGCGTACTTGGTCGGAAACGGATGCGATCCGGCCGGCAACGTCTCGAAGTCCGGCGTGATGTCGTCGATTCGCGCCCCGTAGTGCGCAAAGTCTCGACCCGCGGGCAGCTCTGGCCGCTTTGCCGGCACTGGGCCCGCTTCTGGTCGTTCAGCCTCCTCGCTCCCTGGCGGTGGGGTGTCGTAGAGCCCGTAGGAATCCGTCCACTCAATCGGCGTTCCGGGCATGCCTAGGTAGCTCTGATACATGGCAAACGACGTCCGTGCCATCGTTTCCCACTGGGCGCCGAACTCCGGAGACGCAGCCGACGTCAACGCGATGCGCGAGTCCGGACTCCACACGCCAGTCGCCCTCGACGATCGCACGAAAGGCGGCCGCTCCTTCGCAAAGATCGTCACGCGCAAACCCGCTCGCTGCGCCGTGATCGCCGCCGTCAAACCCAGCGCCCCGCAACCGATCACCGCCACGTCTCGGCTTCCCGTCGCCGCTTCGCGAGCCTTGGTCACCGCGATGTCGGCAGCCCCCCACGATAGCGACCACCCGCTTCCGCCGTGTCCATAGTTGTGCACAACGACCTTGTTGCCCACGTGCTCGACGTCCATCCGTGGCCCCGCCGCGCGAAACGGCCTCAGGCACACTGTTGTTCGGAAAATCCGGTCGACATGCGCCCGTATCGGGACGATCGGCCCCACCGCATCGTAAAAGGGCAGCGGCTTCACCCCGCCCGCCGCAGGAGCACTCCCGCTTCTCCCGCATCCGGCGAGGCCGGCCAGGCCCAATCCGGCAAGCGCGCCCGACTGCTGCAAGAAAGTCCGACGATTCATCGCTGAGAGCCTAGTGCATGTTGGTCCGACGGCCAAGACAGTCACCTTCGCGCGCAGGTCGAGACGTCGCGCTAGCCTTACTTCGGATTGGCTGTCAGATATCCGGCGCGCGTGCGAACGCGGTAGTCCGGATGTCTCGTCATGACCCTCAGGCGATGATACGTTTTGTCGCCGGCGTTCTGCGGATAGAACCCCAGGGTGTACTGCTGACGCAGTTCTTCGGCCACCCGCTGCGCCGCCGCTTCCACCTCACGAACGGTCGACCCAATGATGACGGACCCGCCCGTGGGTTCGGCGAGTCGTTGCAGCGACGGCACGTGCACGGCGCCTGCTCGCCCCGCCACGTTGATGCCGAGCGCGTAGAGCAGCACTTCGCCTTCGCGCAGCGCTGCCTGCGCCTTGGCGGAACTTTCGAGCGGGCCGGGTGCTTCGAATGGATCGCCCCGGCCGTCGCGGCTGGCTGCAATGATCGAGTTGTCGATGCCGTCCGTCATGAGCAGCATCGCCCGCTTGCGATGCGGCGTTTCCTTCATGTAGGGCACCATTTCCGTTACGGCCCTGAACAGTTCCGTGCTGCCGGAGGTCGGCATGGCTCTCAGTGAGTTGACGATGCCCGGATTGTACGGGCGCCAGGTGATCATCGTGCGCCGGGTGCTGTCGAAGGTGGAGATGCTCCATCGGTCGCCGGGTTGCAGCGAGTGCCCGAGCGCGTCAGCGGCCCGAATCGCGGCGGCCATGCGTTCACCGGTCATGCTGCGGCTGGTGTCAATCAAGACGCCGACACTAATCGGCGCCGGCTCGGCGGAGAAGACGGCCACGTCTTGGGGCACCTCTTCGTCGTAGATCAGGAAGTCATCTTTCGCGAGGCCGCGAACGATCGAACCATCCGGCGCCTGGACGGTGACATCGAGATAGACGACTTCAACGCCGGACTTGAATTGCGGCTGCCGGCCGGCCGCGATGGTCACCGACGCCAGCAGGGCAGTGACGACGAAGGCGTATTTCATCGAAGGCGTAATGCTATCAAGCATGCCGAAGTCTCATCCTCGCGTCTTGACCGTTTCCCCGAAGGAACTTCTCACCCTAGAACTCATGGTGAAGGACCGGCAATTGTACGGGCTCCAGCTTGTCGCCGCGTCGAAGGGACGACTCAAGCGAGGCACGGTCTACGTCACGCTCGGACGAATGGAAGAAAAGGGCTACATCACGTCCCGGCTCGACGACGCGCCGCCAGGTGGCGGCGGTTTGCCGCGCCGGATCTATAAGGCAACCCCGCTGGGTCGCCGCCTGTTTCACGCCTGGAGCAGTGGTGCCAAGCGTCTAGTGCCGGAGTTCGCGCTATGACGCGACCGGGCAACCGACTCCGCGCAATTGCGGCGCGCGTCTTTGATGCGCAGACGATGGAGCGGTACGTCGATCCAGCGGTTGCCGATCTTCAGGCCGGATACGAAGAGGCCGTTCTATGGGGCGAAGGCGCGAACGCGCGACAATCTGCGTCGTCGGGTATATCGCGGTCATTCAGGTCATGTCCATACAGGGAGGCCTGAAAGCCATGGACACTGTTCGTACGCTCACCGATGATGAGTGAGCTTCGCGAGCGCATTAAAGATGCAACGCCATTGTCACGCGAATCCCTTTCGGCTCCACGCATGACGCTGGACTATCACAGACGATGGGCCCTGGGGGCCACCCCAAGGACATCACGTACGCACGGTATGTAGGGGAGGATCACTGGCCGGGGACCTGGAGTCACGCAAACGTCGTGGACTATTGGAACCGGGTGTTCGCGTGGTTTGATCAGCACCTTGACGCCAAGAGACAGTGAGCACTCTCACGAGGCACGAGCAGGATCGCAACGGCGGCGTAGGTCACGATAGATCGGGGGCCCTGCCGCGTTACACCTTCTTCGCGCCAATCGGAAGGATTCGCACTCTGCCGCGCGATTCGTCTATGGTTACGATCGCGCCTTCGTGGAGCTGCGACTGGTACATCCGGATGACCGAGATGACTATCGGCCCGATGCGGTCTGGGAGTACATCGTGGGTGCGGACTTGAACGACGCTCGGACCGGTCTCGCGCGTCAATGCGAGCAATGTTCCGAAGTCCAGATCATGCGTGAAGACGGCGTATCCGTTCTCTCGCGCCCACGCCATAATCGTCCGGTCCTTCGCGCGAGGATCGCCGACTGTTGACCAATGAACGGCGGGCCAGCCGTAGTGGGTGAAGACGTCAACCCACAGCGGCGACAAATTGACGTCGACGACGAGGCGGATCACTTGCCGAGTGGGACCTCGGTCTCCTCAACACGCCACGCTGCATAGGTGAGCGCCTCGCGGATGTCGTCCTCTTCCAGGTAGGGATAGGCGGCGAGGATCTCTTGCGTGGTCCGGCCGCTCGCTACGAGGCCGACGATGGTGCCAACGGTGACGCGCAGACCGCGGATGCAGGGTTTGCCCCCCATCACGTCCGGGTCAAGCGTGATTCTGGTCAGTGGCGTCACGTCGGTCCTCCGGTCCATTGTCGCACCTTACGGCCGAACCGTCGCCAGTGAACAATTAGTGAACAATTTGCACCCGAACACGGGGGTAACTGCAGGGTCGAACTGGGGCTAAACCAGCGAAGAACCAACGAGAAATCACACCTACGTCAATCTGTTAACCGGGTTGCTGGCCTGTCCCGCCGTAGCCTTGGCGAAGGCGGATTCGAGTCCAGCCCGAGGAGCCAGCCTTCGCTCGCGCAATCCTCGGCGAGCTACGGCTAGGTCGGCCTTCGGCCGACCCTTCATTCCGCGACTTCCGAAGAAACACGCGAAGGCTGTCTCGCCGAAGCTGCGAAGCAGCGAAGGCGGACCTCCAGCGAGGGTCCGGCAGCTCGCTTATTGCCACTCGAGAGCTCAAATGCGATCGAAGTAATTACGTACAGAACTGGGACAACGCCGTCACTGTGGCGGAATTGCGTGTGATTCACGTCGATCTCCCGCTGGCTTGGTTCGTGCGTTTCTGTGCCTCATGGAGAACAAGGAGAAACGGATCGTTTACATGCTGCGCAGCGACAGCGACCCGCACCGCCACTACACCGGCATCACGAACGACGTCACTGCTCGTCTCGATTGGCACAACCACGGACCATGTGGCTGCGCCATCCACCATCGGCCGTGGTCACTCGTCGTCGCCTTTCACTTCCCGACCGAGCGCGCCGACGTTTGAGGATCGCCACGAGCCGTCCCTTCTGCTAGGCCTCTCTCGGCATGACGATCGCTTGCCCGCATAATCACGGATGATCACGCGGGCCGGTTTCGCACGCGGGTGTATGCGATCAAAAGCACGCACGCACACACGGCCGTTCCGAGCGCGACTGGCGGAATGATGAGCCACGCATTACTTCCGGCTTCACGGAAGAGCCATGCAATCTTTAGGAGCGTCCCGGAGCTGATGACCGTGGCCACTCCCAACCAGGAGCGTCGTCGAACGCCCCACGCCAACGCGACGAACCAAATCGGAATCAGCGTGGTCAGGATAATCTTTTCCAACGTCAATGGCCCACCAACGTACTGGCGCTCAACCTCCAAGAGAGCTACCGCGCGAGGATCCGGCGTGGCGGGAACCGGGAACCAGAACATGCTGGAGGTCACCGCCACAAGAGTCAGCACTATGCCTCGGACGCTCTTCTTGTAGGCAAAGTAGCAAAACGGCAGAATGAACAGCGGGCGAATATACCAGCTGAGAGGGTTGTGGTGGCGTGCCCAAGCCCAATCAAGAAAGTCGTTCAGCCCATCCATTGAGGCCTCCATCTCTGACGGAACGAGTAGCGGTCCTCCGCTACGAGCGACGGAGCTGCGCCGCAAGGCTCGCCACCTGCACCTCGAGTCGTTTCACTTCGCGCACGATTGCGTTTTTCTGGAGCTCCAGCCAGAACCACACCTTGATGAGTGCGAGACCAGCGAACGCGAGCGCTGACGCGGCGCCCCAACGCAGCATGTCTCCGAGCTCCTGCGCCTGCACGAAGCGCCACGCGGACACGCCCGCCACGCCGAACAACACCAAGCCAGCGATCCAGCCTGCGGTGTTGAACCATCGGAGCTGCCCCTCGAAAGTCGAGAGGACCTGCCGGTGAAGTGCCTGATCGGCGCCGAGCCGATCGAACAACTCGGCATCTTCCGATGACAAGGATTCACGAATGGCTTGATCGAGGTCGTTCATAAGATCTCCCGTTTGCGCGATGCGGCTTCATTGCGCCCGGATGCCGCGCCCATTTGCCGCTTGAGCGCTTCCCGTGCGTGGTGAAGGCGCGATTTGATCGTCCCTGCCGGAATCCCGAGGACCGATGCGATCTCCTCTACGCTCATCTCCTCACGGTAGAACAGGTGGACAACGGCGCGATGGATCGGCGGAAGTCCCCGAATAGCGGTCGTCAAGTCGATTTGTTGCTCGGATGTCAGATTCTCCACTGGTCTGGACGATTCAGGTGTCGCCTGCGCGTCGAGCCGCCTTCGGCGTATGTTGGCCCGGATCGCGTCCGCGCATTTGCGAGTCGCAATCCCGTAGATCCATGCCGGGAACTGCGCGGGATCGCGTAACCCTCGCAAACCACGGATGGCGCCGATCCACGTCTCCTGCACAACGTCGCGGGCGGCTTCGGCAGAGTCGGAGCCGCCCAGCACCCGCGCTGCATAGCGCAGCAACCGCGGGGTCCAACGCCGCGCTAAACCGTCCAGCGCTTCACTGGACCCGGCCTGGCTCAGCGAAACCAGGTATTCGTCAAGTGCGCGCTCGGGAGTGTCGTCCACGATCGAGTTATGCTTGCACGTCTCAAATGTAGAGTCGCTCGAAACCGCCTGCTGGTTCATTCCGGACGGCAACGAACCTGTACGTCGCTCCAGTGACGGTTAAGCTCTCGGGAGGTCTTGTCGGCGCTTTGCCGCCTGTGGCTCCGCACGTATCGTGCGCGGAGCCACAAGCGACGGGACACTACCTGCGATCCATGACGATCCGTTGCTCATTCGTTGACACGGTGAGGGTCTTGCCGTCGCTCGACACTTCGTACGTGCCTCGACCGAGGATCTCGCCATCCTTCAGGTCTACAGCTTCCAAGATGTGCGACCCAATCCACCTGGCTCTCAGAGCATGGCCGTTTCCGTACTCGCTCGGATGCTCGCTACCATCGGCCTGAATGGTCATCCTGCCACCTACCTCGTGACCCGACGGATCGACAAAGACTTGAGCAATAGTCACAGTGTTGCCGACGACGGTGAACTCAAGCGTCGCACTTTGGAAAGGATTCGCCGGATGCTGCTCCGATTTCGCAAGGTTGGCGGTCCAGGTGCCGGCAAATGCGTGCTCCTGCTCCGAATCGCTGCCGCGCGTGGAACCATCATGCTCTGGCCGGTCGACTTCACCTTCTTGAGGCTGTGATCGTTCGGCCGATTGGATGTCCGGATGTGTGGGGTGGCTCGCCAGCGACTCCACATGGGCTTTGAGCTTAGGCCAACTCGCAAACCCATATCCGTGCGCGATTGCGTGCTGTGCATCGGCGAGTTTCCAACCTGGGTTTCCCTTCTGGATGTCGCCGAGTAGATCCTTGGCTTGCTTCCTCAGGTGATCGAGATTCGGGCGGGACGGCAATTGACGAGACATCACTCCTCCTTTGTCGCCCGGCGTCCGCCCACGGGCAAAAGAGGTTGATGCTCGATCTACTGAGATCGGGGCAGGTGGGATCGTCCCTTCCCGCGGACGGGATGCAGCCTGCAGCTGCGGTCGCAGAGACTAACACGGCACCAAGCTTTCATGCAAGACCGACATCCCGTCGAAGATCCACAAGAGTGCGCCCGACGACAGGGTTTGCGAAGCCAAACTGGCGCGCCGCATCCGCGACGTCCGCAGCGCCGTCGAGATCAAGAAGACATCCGTAGCAGAACGCCGCGCAGACCGGTGTTCGAGGGGCGTCCTGCATAATCGTCGTCAGGGCCGTCGGGACGTTCCCAGACACTCCGATGACCCCGATTCGTGCCGCATCGATCCTCGGCAGGCTTCAGAACCCCCTAGAGTAGACGGCTTCGGTTCTCTTCGTCATGTCGTTCCGTTCTATCGACGAAGATCATTGTCCGTCGCGGATAAGGTGTTCGCGGCTGATAGCGTCATCGGACAAGGGCGGCGTATTCCGCTGCTCCCGCGCGAATGCCCTGAACGCCTGTGCTTTCTGCGCCGCGCCGCTCGTTGGGAGCGGGCTGGCCGCAGCACTGCGTTCGCGCAACACCTTTTCGGCGTACGCCTCAAGCGACAGGCCCTGGTGCCTGAGCGAGGGCTTTAAGCCCCGCTTCGGTTTCAGGGGTGAGGTCAATCTTGACGGTCATGCGTCAAAGCTAGGGACCCGGCGTCCCTGCTGTCAAGCCTTGTCGCGCATCATCCGGATGTCCGGCGCCACCCTCTCGACCGGAATCGGGGAGCACAATGTCGACGGCGTGCGTGTCCGCATTACGAGCCCGGCCAGAACCGTTGTGGACTGCTTCAAGTTCCGCAACAAGATCGGTGTCGACGTGGCCGTCGAAGCCCTCAAGGACTACCGTCGTCTGCGGAAAGGTTCAGTCGACGCCCTTTGGCAGCAAGCTGACCGGCTCCGCATGTCCAAAGTGATCCGACCTTATTGGGAGGCAATGTCGTCATGACCCCACAGGACGGTCGCGCCGAGCAGCCCGCGGGCCTCTCATGGGATACTGTTGTTCAGGAGACTGTCCCATGAAGGCAATTGAGGTCGTCGGCACGGTCGAAGAGGGCCGCCGCGTGAGGCTGGATGAGCCGTTGCCGATTGGCGTTGGCGGACGCGTGCGCCTGATTATTCTCGTCGCAGAGGACGAGCCGAGCGAGCAGGAATGGTTGCATGGCGCACGCCAAGGAGCGGCCTTCGACTTTTTGAACGCTCCGGAAGAGGATCGCTACACGCTGCTTGACGGCAAGCCGTTCGATGACGCGCGGTAAAGTCGTCCTCGTTCCATTTCCTTTCGACGATCTCGCAACCGAGAAGGCCCGGCCCGCGATCTGCCTGACCGAGCCACTGACCTCCCACCGTCATATCGTGCTGGCCTTCGTAACCAGCCGTGTTCCTGACGAACCGATGGACACCGATATCGTGCTCGATCCACAGGATCCCGGCTTTGCTCAGACGGGTCTCCAGGTTCGGTCGACAATTCGAACTCATCGCCTGCTTACGGTTGCGTCGACCACTATCAAGCGTGAACCCGGTAGTCTGACGCCAGCACTTCAGGCACGCGTCGCCGACGCCGCGCGTCGACTCTTCGCATAGGAAGAGTCGACGGGTTCGTCACGCGGACTATCAATGGGTCGCCCCGGGCGGCACGTCGCTCGATTCAGGGCGCGTACCGCCGTGGCGATTCCACAAGGTGTCTTCCCAGCCATGGATCAGGCCGTTGTCGCCGCAGATCGGGCACTGCCACACGATGTGTCCAGATGCAGGGTCAAGTTCGGCCATGATGTCGCCGAGGCAGCGTCGGCGGCCAGGACTCCGCCGGCAGGGCACGTTGGTATGCCAATCACCGTGCGGCAGGTGATCGGTGACCCACGCGACGATGGATCCGAAAAAGAGGGCGAGGTTGAGCACCGGCGTCGGCAGGCCATCGGGGAGATCGCCCGTCTCCTCGTCGAGGTAATGCCGCATGTCGACGACCCAGCCCGTTGGTTTCACGATTTGGTGACTCTGGAATGAAAACGATCAGTTGTCACGAGGTTGCCGTGCACGCCGACGCGGACGTTGTCCGGCGGGCGACCGTAATTCCCTAGTCGTCCAGCCGGCCTTAGGCGGCGACGACGACGGACACCTGGCCGTGCGCCTTACGCGTCGGCGTAACGCGGATCTCGACGTCGTGGCCGAGGGCGGCGAGAAAGTCCATCAGCCGCTCGGCAGAAAAGGCACGGGCTCGTCCACGCATCAGGTCAGAGACGTGCGGCTGCGGAATGCCAAGGATCTTGCCGGCCTGGGTCTGTGTCAGCTTGCGTGCCTTGAGAATCCGGTAAATCTCGAGCGTCAGTCCGGCCTTGAGCAACTCCTGCTCTGGATTCGGCAGGCCGAGATCGGCGAACACGTTGCCGCTGCTTTCCTCGACCTCAATCTTGGTTCTCTTCTTTGCCATATGCCCATCCCAGTATACCTATATTGGTATTGCATCAAGATTGCCAGGTTGGGCGTCTCCTTATTGTTAGCGTGTGGGCGGCGGGCGACGACGCCCGGCGGTGACTCAACGACCGTAGGATAGCGTCGAGTACCAGATCCAACTCTTTGCCCACGTCTTCGGCAAGGAACCGCAGCACAAGATACCCGTTCTCCTGCAGCAATTGGTCTTTGCGCCGGTCGCGGCGGTATGCGACTGGATCGGCCAGATGCTGGGTGCCATCTACTTCGATAGCGATACGTGCATCCGGACAGAGCAGATCGACTTCCAGTTTTCCGAAACCGTCGAACGCAATCGGGAGATCGACGTTGATGCGGAAACGGCCCTTGGTTTCAGGTAGCGTCTCGAGCCGCTGGTATAGAAACGCTTCCGTCGCACTGCGCGCTCGGTCGGCGCCGTCGGCATCTGGGTGCACCGTCCAAGCCGCGTGCACGAAGAGGCTCGCGAGCGGAGTGTCGACGCCATCCCGGACCAACCGTCGCACGCTCCCTGAGTAGTCGCGCTTCCATACGGGGTCGGAGGGAAGGACGACATCTGCGGGCCAGCCGGGTATAGCGCTGGCTGGAAGGAGAATCTTGTATCCGATCGCTTCATAGCCGCGGCACCGGCGGTCGAACATCCGCGCCAGCATCGGTACATTGAGGTCCGCATAGTCGTACACCCGGACTTCGCGCTTGCCGTCGTACAAGCGGTGCAGGCGGCCGGCATATTGTGCGATGGTTCCTCGCCACGAAACGGGAAGGGTCAGAAACAATGTGTCCAGCCGCGGATCGTCGAAGCCCTCGCCAACGTATTTGCCAGTCGCCAGAATCACTCTAGCTTCATCGCGCGGAATGGCCGCCAGCCGATCGGTCATCGCCTGGCGCTGCTTCTTGCCCATTCCCGCTCGAAGGACGACGAGATGACGGACACGTGACGCAAGCCTCTGCTGGAGGAGATCGAGGTGATCGTTCCGCTCAGTGAGCACCAGTGGGGACCGCCCGTTACCGACCGACTCGATGACGTCGTCGCAGATCCGATGAGTGCGTGGCTCGTCGTCGACCAACTCCTGGTAGATAGCCTGGAACTCGACACGCTTGTCAGCATCTGGACTTCGCTGAGGCTGGAACGCGGTCGGCTGTACGAGGACACCGTGCTCGAAGGGATGGGCCGCCGCCTGCACCCTCGCGTTCACACGATGTCGCACCGGTCCGCATTGCATGAAGATAATGGGGTGGTGGCCGTCCTTGCGTGAAACCGTGGCGGAGAGCCCCACGACGAATCGCGCCTTGGCTCGGCGAACCACCTGCTCAAAGCTGTGCGCTGACAAGTGGTGGCATTCATCGATAATCACGTGGCCGTAGTCAGCAACGCGGTCATCGACCACACCCTTCCGAACGAGACTCTGAATGATTGCCACGTCGAGCAGACCGGTCGGTCGGCTTCGGCCGCCCCCGATACGACCGATCGACTTTGCGGACATGCCCAGGAACGTTGCCAGCCGCTCGATCCATTGGTCGAGCAATTGCCGGCGATGCACGAGCACCAGCGTGCTGACGCCGCGTTGAGCCATGAGCCACGCAGAGACGACCGTTTTGCCAAACGCGGTCGTTGCGGCAAGCACACCGATGTCGTGCGCCAGCATCGCTTTCGCCGCCACCTTCTGCTCGCGTCGGAGCTCGCCTTTGAAGGTCACGTCCAGAGGTCGACCCGCGTACCGCTCGTCTCGAATGACCGTGTGAACGCCGATGTCGGTCAGTGTCTGGCGAAGATCGTCGAGGCACCCGCGCGGGAGACCAATGTGCTGCGGATGATCCTCGGCGCAGGCGATGACGCGCGGCTTGTTGTACGTGGATAACCGCATGGCCTGCGTCTTGTAAAACTCTGGATTCTGAAACGCCGCCAAACGAAGCAGTCGGTTCCGGAGACCCGCGTGCAGTCCTTCCTTGGCGATGTAGATCTGATTGGCGAGAACCACCTCCAAAGTCTGAGGAAGTTGTCCGACGATCGACGGTTCCCTTCGGTGCCGCGACGGCGCAGCCGTCCAGGGTTCGTCTTCTTCATCGTCCTGAGGTGGCAGTCGCACGCCCAGGATGCGGCCAAGGCGTTCGCCTTCTTGAACGATGCTCTCCACCCTCGCTCGGTTGATCTTGCGAACGCTTCCGAGAAATGCCCACTGGTCTGCCCATGGGACGAGGTGGTCATCGAGGAAGACGCTGTTGTCTTGCTGGCGTGGGGCCTTCTGCAGCGGCAGGGCGATCAGGTTTCCGAATCCTCCCTGCGGCATCGTGTCCTGATTTGGAAAAAGGCGGTCGTACGAATCCAAGCCGATATCCGGTCGCCCCTCCATTGTTTCGGTGAGCAGGTGCGAGCCGAACCTGCGAGCCAGGGCGGCTGGAATGGCTTCCTCGAAGAAGAACCAGACGTGCGCGCCTCGTCCAGAGCGTGACCGCTCGAGGGCGGCCCGAACGTTCAAGCGGCCACAGGCTTCGAGAAACGCCGTCGCATCTTCGCGCCAGCCGGCCTTGTCGAAATCGACGGCAAGAAAGAAGCACGTCTCGTCCTGCAACAGTGGATAGACACCGGCGACAAAGGGCTGGCCATCGGCGTCGCAGCCTGACAGGTGCCAGCGAATCACGTCGTCGGTCACCGGCAGGAATCGACGGTTGGGACATTCGGCGCACTTGATGCGCGGCTTCTCGCAGATGCCACGCACCCACTCGTTTGCGCAGGCCGGTGCATATCCGGCCTTGCCTGTCTTCCGACTCTCGAATCGACGCGGGTAGACATCATCGCGACCGCGGAACAGCGATCGGAACAGCGCGATCTTGGCTTGGGACGGCGACGTCCGGTTGACGAGGTCCGTTCTCAGTTCCATCGGCCCGATTCACAAACAGTTAGTCGTCGACCGAGATGGTATTAATCGGCAGTGCGCGGACGCGCACGCGCGACGGTTCGAACGTGACGATACTGCCGCGCTCCAGTGCATCGCTCAGTTGCGGGAGATTCGACAGCATCACGCGCGCAAGTGCGTCGGGCTTGCGGCTTCCGGGACCGCGAAACTGAATCACCGAGGGCTTCCGGACACTGCGGGCAGCCAACAGTGCACCGAAGTCGGTGTCAGCGGATACAACGATTCGGTCTTCGGCCGCCGCCTTGTCGAAGATAACCAGGTCTTCCGCTCGCTGCAGCTCGATTGTACGAACGTGCAGCGCGTCGTGGCCGCCGCGCGACAGAAGAGTAGCGAGAACTGGCGAGAGCGCGTTGTCGACGAGAAACCTCATTCACCGGCGGCGAGAGGAAGAACGCGCTCCCGAACTGCTTCAGCGGCGAACAGTAGCGCTTCACGAATGTCATCGGCGTCGAGATCCGGATAGAGCGCGAGAACGTCCTGCGTCGTTTGACTCTCAGCGATCAGAGCAACGATCGTGGCGACCGGAATCCGAAGCCCGCGCAGGCACGGGACTCCTCCCATCTGGCCGGAATTGGTCGTGATTCTCTTGAACTCCATGCTCCCTATTGTAGCCGTTGGAGCCGAGGCGCAGAGCATCCGATCTATCGCCGGCCGCTTCCTCCGTCCAGCGAAGCTGCATCAGCGCCGCCGCGTCTGTTCCGTCAGGCGTTGTTCGAGGCGTGTGCCGACTTCTCCATGGCTGACCGTCTGGCCGCGCTCGACCTGTGCCAAGCCTTCTCGACGTCGCGCAGGAACCAGTCGTCGTAGTTGACCAGTCGCTCGATCGCTTCTTGGGCCAACGCCTGGGGCTCCGTTCCGCGCTCGTACGCGACGCGTGCGAGCTTGTTCGTCCAGAACGATCACAAGCGCGCGCCGCGCCTGACCCGGATGAACCGGCTCCAGCAGCCTCACATTGCCCTGCTCGTCGAGCACGGCTTCAACTGTCTTAATCATCGGATTGCTCAATCCCACGACGAACGTCGGCGAGCTTCTGATAGAAGAACGGATCGGCCTTGCGGCTGGCCTCTCGCAGTGCATCGAAATCGCTCGCCCGGGTGGCCAGATAGCGGTCCACTTCGTCCCGATGCGCGAGGTAGAACGCAATGGCCCCGTATACCTGCTCTAGTGACAGAACTGGAAAGGCCTGGGC
>CAZEMI010000083.1:0-31783 GCA_964513235.1 uncultured Acidobacterium sp. | reverse complement strand
CTCGTCCCAAGTCCCAGCTCCCAGGTCCCACGTCCCCAGTCCCAGGTCCCATGTCCCAAGTCCCAAGTCCCAAGTCCCAAGTCCCAGGACCCAAGTCCCCCTAGAATGGTGTGCTGTGAGAGTCCTCGTCGTCGACGTCGGTGGCACGCACATCAAGCTGATGCACTCGGGCAGTCCCGACGCGCGCAAGTTCGATTCCGGTGATGGGTTCACCGCACAACAGGTGGTTGCCGGCATCAAGGCGCACACCGCCGACTGGCAGTACGACGTCATCACGTTAGGCATTCCCAGCCCGGTGGTCCGCGGCAAGGTGGTCGAAGAACCCTGGAACCTCGGCAAGGGATGGGTGGACTTCGACTGGGCGGCGGCGCTCGGCAAGCCCGTCAAAATCATGAACGACGCCGCCATGCAGGCGCTCGGCAGTGATGAGGGCGGCCGCATGCTGTTCCTGGGTCTCGGCTCTGGCCTCGGCACCGCGCTCGTCGACGATGGCCGCCTCGTGGCGCTCGAGCTTGCACACTTGCCCTACCAGGACCAGACGTTTGAGGACCGGCTCGGCCAGCGCGGCTTGCAGGCGCTCGGCGAAGATCGGTGGCGCGCCGCCGTCCTCGCAGGCGCGGAGTTGCTGCGCGCCGCGGTGGCCGCGGAATACGTGGTCATTGGCGGCGGCAACGCGCGCCTGTTCGACCAACTCCCTCCGCGTTTCCGGCTCGGGCATAACGACAAGGCCTTCGAGGGCGGCTTTCGCGCGTGGGATCCGGTGGACTCGGGCGAGACCGGGGCGTCGCCGCTCGCCGCGCTGGCCCCGTTCGCGCCGCGCCTGCACTTGCGCGAGCTCTTCAACCAGGATCCGCAGCGCGCCGAACGGTTCTTCCTGACCGTCGGCAAGCATTTGTTCATCGACTATTCGAAGAACCTGATCACGCAGGATTCGATGACCGCGCTGGTCGCGCTGGCGCGCAAGACCGGCGTCGAAGCGATGCGCGATCGGATGTTCGCGGGCGAGCCGATCAACGACACCGAGCGCCGCGCGGTGCTGCACGTGGCACTCCGCAACCGCTCGAACCGGCCGATGCCCGTCAATGGCCGGGACGTGATGGCCGATGTCAGGGCCGCGCTCGATCACGTGCGGACATTTTCCGAAGCCGTTCGCAATGGACAGTGGCTCGGTTACACGGGCCTGCGCATCACCGACATCGTCAACATCGGCATCGGCGGATCGGATCTCGGCCCGGCCATGGCGGCGCTGGCGCTGACGCCGTACACCGACGGCGGTCCGCGCGTGCATTTCGTGTCCAACATCGATGGCAGCCATCTCGCCGATACGCTGCGGCCGCTGCATCCCGCGACCACGCTCTTCACGGTGGCGTCCAAGACGTTTGCGACGCAGGAAACGATGGCCAATGCCCGATCGGCGCGCGAGTGGTTCCTGGGGCGGGCCAAGGATGAGGCCGCCATCGCCAGGCACTTCGTGGCGATCTCGACCAACGAACGTGACGTCACAGCCTTTGGCATCGCGCCCGAAAACATGTTCGTCTTCTGGGACTGGGTCGGCGGCCGCTATTCGCTCTGGTCGTCGATCGGCCTGCCGGTCGCGCTGGCGGTGGGCTACGGCCATTTCGAGCAGATGCTGGACGGCGCCCACGACCTGGACGAGCACTTCAGGACCGCGCCCCTCGAGCAGAACGTGCCGATCGTGCTGGGCCTGCTTGGGGTGTGGTACGCCAGCGTCCTCGGCGCGGAATCACACGCGGTGCTGCCGTACGAGCAGCACCTGCAACGCTTGCCCGCCTACCTGCAGCAGCTCGAAATGGAAAGCAACGGCAAGCGTGTCGATCGCGACGGCCGGCCGGTGGATTGGCAGACGGCGCCCGTGGTGTGGGGTGAGCCCGGCACCAACGGCCAGCACGCCTTCTTCCAGCTGCTGCACCAGGGCACGCGCCTGATCTCCACCGACTTCCTCGTCGGGATTCATTCGCACGACGAGCTCGGCGATCATCACCGGCTGCTCGTGGCCAACTGCCTCGCGCAAACCGAAGCGCTCATGCGCGGCAAGACCGAGACCGAAGCCCGCGGCGAACTGCAGGCGCAAGGATATTCAGCCGAGGACATCGATCGGCTCGCGCCACACAAGGTGTTTCCCGGCAACCGGCCCTCGACGACGATCGTCTACCGGAAATTGGGGCCGCGGACGCTGGGCATGCTGCTCGCGATGTACGAGCACCGCGTGTTCACGATGGGCGCGATCTGGAACATCAACTCGTTCGATCAATGGGGCGTCGAGCTGGGCAAGCAGCTGGCCACGACCATCGCGAAGGAGCTCGCGACCTCCGCTCCCGGCGGCGGTCATGACGCGTCGACGAACCGGTTGATCGACCTTGCTCGGAACGGAAGTGAATGAAATCTGTTGATCTGTTGATCTGTTGATCTGTTGATCTGCTGATCTGTTGATCTGTTGATCTCGACCAGTAAATCACTCGACCGCTGGTACTGAAAACGGTTCCATTCGGAGCAACTGCTCGAACGTCTCGGCATTCACCGGCGGGCTGAAGTGGTAGCCCTGCCCTTCATCACAGTGTTCCGCGCGCAGGTAGGCGAACTGCTGTTTCGTCTCGACGCCTTCGGCGACCACGCGGCAGCCGAGGCTCTTGCCCATCGCAATCACCGCGCGCACCAGCGGCGCGCCGCCCGGCGCCGGTGCAATGTGGTGCACGAAGGACTGATCGATCTTCAGCACGTCCACTGGACAGTGCTGCAGATAGCTGAGGCTCGACGGTCCGGTGCCGAAGTCGTCGACCTTCAGCACCACGCCGCTCTTCTTCAGCACTTCCAGTAACGAGGTGGTCGCGGCGGTGTCGACCATCAACGCGCTCTCGGTGAGCTCGAGCTCGAGGAAGCGCGCCGGCAGGCGCGTTTCCAGCAGGAAGCGCTGGATGTCTTCGAAGAATCCGGCGGTCCGGAACTGCAGCGCCGACACGTTGACCGCGATCGGGATCGCGGGCAGCCCGGCGTCCTGCCACGCACGGGCCTGCCGGCAGGCCTCGCGCAACGCCCACCGCCCCATCGGGATGATCAGCGCCGAGGCTTCCGCGGCGGGGATGAACTGATCGGGTGAAATCAGGCCGCGCTCGGGATGGCGCCAGCGCATCAGCGCCTCGGCGCCGCGAATGTGGCCGGTCGCCAGGTCGATTGTGGGTTGATAGAACAGCTCGAACTCGCCCGCATCGAGCGCGCTCCGCAGCTCCGACTCGATCGACGAGCGCTTGGTCGACGGCGTTTCCATGTCGGCGCGATAGAACCCGACCTTATTACAGCCGGTGTTCTTGGCGTGATACATCGCCGTGTCGGCGCGCATGATCAGCGACTGGGCGTCCTGGCCGTCTTCCGGATACAGCGCGATGCCGACGCTCGCCGTCAGGCGCAACTCGTGGCCGGCCACGTGATGCGGCTCGGCGATCGACGACACGATCTTCTCCGCGAGCAACCCGGCGTCGTCCGGCTGATCGACTTCCGAGAGCAGGATGAGGAATTCGTCGCCGCCGTGCCGGCTGACCGTATCCGACTCGCGCACGCAGGTGGTCAACCGGCGCGCGACGGAGCGCAGCACCTGGTCGCCAATCGCGTGGCCGAGCGTGTCGTTGATGTGCTTGAAGCGATCGCAATCGAGGAACAGCACGGCGAGGCGGCGGTCGTAGCGCCGGGCCAGGGCGATGGCGCGCGCCAGCCGGTCGTTGAGGAGCAGCCGGTTTGGCAGGTCGGTCAGCGCATCGTGCTCGGCGAGGTGCAGCATCTGCAGGCGCCGCTCGCGAGACACGATGACGTCGCGGAACACGATCACGGCGCCGAGGATGGTGCCGTTTCTGTCGTGAATCGGCGCCGCCGAATGCTCGATCGCGGTTTCCTGCCCGTCGCGGCCCACCAGGATGTAGTTGCCCTTCAGGCGGACCTTGCGGTTGTGGTCGATCGCCAGCTGCGAAGGATCCTCGGCGTGCTGTCCGGTCAGGCCATCGGTCACGTCGAACACCTCGGCAATCGGGCGCGCGAAGGCTTCGGCGCGGGTCCAACCGGTCAGCGCTTCGGCTTCGGCGTTGAGATAGGTGACGTGGCCCTGGGTATCGGTGGTCATCACCGCGTCGCCAATCGAGTTCAGCGTGATCTCGGCGCGCTCCCGCTCGACGAACATCTGCTGCTCGAGGCCGCGGCGCTCGAACATCATGGCGATCAGCTGCCAGAGCGTGCGGGTGTCGATCCGATCGGTGACGACGAAGTCGTTGGCGCCGTGCTCGACCGCGCGCCTGGCGAGGGCCTGGTCGGCGGCGCGCGCCAGGATCATGATCGCCGCGCCTGGCGCCACCCGGCGAAGCTCGTCAATCGCGGCGAGGTCCCGGCACTCGGGCAACGACAGATCGATCAACACCGCCCGCACGTCGTGCTTCACGAGCCGGGCCAGCCCTTCGGCCAGCGACGACACGTGGTCAACCTGGAGCATGCCGTGCGATCCCGCAAGCACATCGCGCACCCGCTGGCGTTCGACCTGCTCCGCTTCGATCAGCAGTAGCGTCGGTACGTCGTGGCCCGACTGGTTCAGTTCCGCTCCAGCCGGCTGAGCAATCCGCATCATCCCTGGCAATGCAGAGCAATTTTGCTGCCGGACTCGTCGCTGTAGCTTGTGGCATCACACGGGCTGCCGACGTGCAGCTATTGACGACAAAAGTTCCCAGTTTGGCGGACTCTGCAGCAGTCGTGTGATCTGAACGACCTTTTTTGCCGCGCCCCGTGACGTCTCAATGTTGGCAATCCGTTTGCTGATTGAGGCGAGCGTAGGCCGGCGCATCTGCCGGTTCAAAGTCGCGAGTGGAGGCGGCGACCTCGCCCGGATGTGGCGACCAAGCCGCCCCCACGAGCACGATTTCTTAGTTCCGAACAGAGCCTCACCCGCGAGGCTTTTGGACCCACAACAAGGGTTGAGGCGCTAATCGCAACCGGATGACACGAGCAAACGAGCAACTGGTGGCCGCGGGGCTCGTGTCGGGCGGGCTGCTGCTTGTCTATTGGGCCGTCATCGCGGGCCTCATCGACGCCTGGTCCACCGACGACAACTACTCCCACGGCTTCTTCATCGTGCCGCTCGCCGCGTTCTTCGCGTGGGAGCGGCGGCGCGCGTTTGCTGCGGCACCGCTGCAGCCGTCGGTGCTGGGGCTGCTGCTCGTGGCCGGCAGCATGGCGATGCTCGTCGCCGGCCTGCTCGGCGCGGAATTATTTCTTTCACGAGTCTCGCTGCTCGGCGCCCTGGGCGGCGCCCTCCTGTTCCTGTTTGGCTGGCAGCACCTGCGCGTGATGCTGTTCCCGCTCGCCTTCATGCTGCTGATGGTGCCGCTGCCGGCGTTGATCTTCAACAAGATTGCCTTCCCGTTGCAGTTGCTCGCCTCGCACGTGGGCGAATACAGCATCAGCTCGCTCGACATTCCAATCCTGCGTGAAGGCAACGTGTTGATCCTCGCCAACGCCACGCTCGAAGTGGCCGAGGCATGCAGCGGCATCCGCTCACTCGTCTCGCTCTTCACGCTCGGCATCGTGTTCGGCTACTTCGTCGATCGCCGGCCATGGGTGCGCGCCGTGATTGCGTTGTCGGCGATTCCCGTCGCCATTCTCGCCAACGGGCTGCGCGTGGCCAGCGCCGGTGTGGCCGCGCACAATTATGGCGCCGCGGGCGTCGAGGGCCTGTTTCACGAATTCTCCGGATGGGTGGTCTTCATCATCGCGTTCCTGATGATGTTGGGGGTGCAGCGCCTGTTGCAGCGCTTCGTCCCGCCGCGCGTCCCGCAGCTGCCGGCACCGGAGACGGCGTCCGCATGAACCTGCTGACTCGCGCCATCGCCCTCTGCCTGCTGCTCGTCGCGACGACGGTGTTTCTCGCCAACGCGCGCCGCGCGGAAGTGGCCGTGACCCGCACGACGTTTGAAACGTTCCCGATGCACCTCGGACCGTGGAAGGCGATTGTCGATCCGCCACTGGAGGAAGACATTCTCAAGGTGGTCGGCGTCGACGATTACCTCTCGCGCATCTATTACCAGCCGGATGGCGCGGCCGTGGGCCTCTACATCGGCTTCTATGGCAGCCAGCGCCAGGGCGACACCATTCACTCGCCGCTCAACTGCCTGCCGGGCGCCGGCTGGGAACCGGTGGCCGAAGGCCGCCTGCGCATCGCCAACGTCGACGGCCAGGGCCGCGACATCATCGTGAATCGTTACATCGTCCAAAAGGGCCTCGAGCGCCAGCTGGTGCTCTATTGGTACCAAGCTCACGGCCGCGTCGTCGCCAGCGAGTACACGAGCAAGTTGTATTTGATCCACGACGCCATCCGCTTGAACCGCACCGACGGATCGATGGTGCGCGTGATTGCGCCGTTGAAGGGCTTGCATGACGATGGCGCCGCGGCGGAGCAACTGGCCGAGGAATTCGTTCGCACGATCTTCCCATCGCTCGCCGCGTACCTTCCCGAGTAGCGTTCGCGCTCAGCGAATGCCCCGCTCCCCTCGCCAACCGTTGCCGACAACCGAGCCTGGATTTCTGCATTTTGCATTCGCATTGCGCGTTGTTGAGAGATTTGTCTTCGCCACAGGTGCTTCTTCGAACGGGAAGACTCAGAGAGTTTTGTCTGCCGTCCGTCGAACATCCCGCTATCTGCACCCGCCGCAACTACTTACGCCGCCGCGATTTCCGGGGAGCGTCAGTGTCCTGACAAAGATGCGTTTGGCAGCGCCCTTGCTCAAGTGAGCAGCGTGAACCAGCGCGGCGTAGCGCAGGCACACAGGAGGCAGGTAGACGTAATGAGAGGGAGGACACGGATGTTGAGACGTTTGAAGATGCTGGGCGGTGCTGCGTTAGCGGCCGTCCTGCTGGCGGTGCCGGCGCAGGCCGCGCCCGTCATCGATTTCCAGACCGGCTTGGCCGGTGTGGGTGGAACCATCAGCTGGGACGGCACGAACGTGGTCGGATCGAACATTCCGATCGGCGCGGTCGTGATCGACGGCGCAGACCAGAACAACGGGGTCTTCGTGGTCAGCGGCCTGGCGTCCGGACAGAGCGGAGGCGAATTCGGGGACCTGGATTTCAATACCTCGACCAACTTCCTGACCATCTCCGGCTGCATCTCGGGCCTCGGGATCGGCGGCGTCGACGCGAGCGGCCGGTGCACGCAGCCGGTGGCGTTGATGAGCGGCACGTTCGACGACTGGGATGCTACCGGGGGCCGCAACGGCCTGATCAGCGCCTCGGGTGACGATACGAAGAACCTGCTCCTGCTGAACGCGATCAATTTCGATCCGCAGTGGCCGTGGGAATTCTTCGGCTTCGCCATCTCGACCTCGCCGCTCAACCCGAACGGCACGCCCAGCTCCGTGATCAGCACGGACATCCGCAATACACCGGTCCCGGAACCGGCAACGATGATGCTCCTTGGCACCGGCCTGCTGGCCGCCTTCAGGGCCCGCCGCCGCCAGGCGTGAGCGAGCGTGTCCTTCCGATCGGTGAAGAGCGCCACGCGGCGCTCTTCACCGATTTGTGTTGTACGGAAGAACGCAGAGTGCACGGGGTGCACAGGGTGCACGGGGTGCGGTAAAAGGCTGCCTACATCGCGCGATATTTCTCATCAGCCAGAGAGACTTTCTCCCATCTCGCAGCCATCCAACCGCAAAAGCGCGGCATTCCCCGCGAAAGTGACTGGCGTGTTTCTTGAACATAGGGGGCGCATGAACCGACGACTTTCAGTGACGATCACGGCGGTCGTGCTCTCAGCCGCGCTGGGTGCCTGCAAAGGCGATCCGCAGGCCGAGGCCCGCCAGCACCTCGACAAGGGCAACAAGCAGGCGGCGGAAAAGCGCTTCCCGGAAGCGATCATCGAGTACCGGCGCGCCGTGCAGGCCGACCCGCGGCTGGGCGAAGCCCGGCTGCAACTCGCCCACGCCTATGCGTCCACGGGTGACGGCATCAACGCCCTGCGTGAGTACGTGCGGGCCGCCGACCTTCTTCCGGACAACACCGACGCGCAGCAGCGGGCGGGCACGTTCATGCTGCTTGGCAGCCAGTTCACCGACGCCCAGGGGCTCGCCGATCGCATACTGAAGCGCGACCCGAAGAGCGTCGAGGCGCACATCCTCAAGGCCAACGCGCTCGCCGGCCTGAAGGACATCGACGGCGCCGTGGAGAACTTCGAGAAGGCGGTGTCGCTTGATCCGCGGCGGTCGGGCACCTACTCCGAACTGGGCGCGCTGCGGCTGAGCACGGGCGACCGCGAGGCCGCGGAAGCCAACTTCCGTAAGGCGATCGAGATCGATCCAAACTCAGCCGCCGCCCATCTGGCGCTGTCGAATTACCTGCTGGCGACGCGCCAGATGCCGGAGGCAGAGAAAGAAATTCGCCGTGCGCTCGAAATCGAGCCGAAGAACCTGATCGCCAACCGCGCCATGGCCATGCTGTATATGGTCACCAATCAGGCGTCGGCGGCGGAACCGCACCTGAAGTTGGTCGCCGACGTCACGCCGGGGCCCGACGCCAGGTATTTCCTGTCCGAGTACTACATCCGTCTTGGCCGGCTCGACGATGCGCGGGCGACGCTGCAACCGATGCAGGCGGACCGGGACACGTTCGTGGGCGCGTCGGTGCGCCTGGCACGCGTCGAGGTCCTGGCAAACAAGAATGCCGAGGCGCACCGGGTGCTTGAATCCGTGCTCGCGCGGGAGCCGAAGAATGCCGACGCGCTGATCACCCTGGGCAAGCTGTACCTCACCGAGAGCAATACCGTGAATGCGCTCTCCACCCTAGAGACGGCGGTCGACGCCAATCCACGATCGACCGACGCCCACCTCGCGCTGGCGCAGACCTACGTCCTGCGCGGCGCCGTCAAGGAAGCCACCACCGCCTATAACGACGCCTTGAAGCTGGACGGCAGCAACGTCGAAGGCCGCCTCGGACTCGCGCGGCTGCAGATCAACAACGGTCAGGCCGCGGATGCCGTCCCGCTGGCGCTGAAAATCGTCGCCGATGATCCCAATAACGGTGAGGCGCGCCTGCTCTTGTTGCATGGATTGATCGCGGTCGGCGATCTGCCGCAGGCCACGCATCAGCTGAACATCCTGATGCAGGCGAACCCGAATTCGGCGACGGTGCAGACCGCGGCCGGCATGGTGGCGACGCTGAAGCACGACATGGCAGGTGCGCGCCGCGCCTATGGCCGCGCGCTCGAAGTGGATCCAACCTCGTATCAGGCGCTGGCGGGCCTGCTGACCGCCGAGATGCAGGGCCAGCAGTTTGGCTCGGCCAGGGCGCTGATCGAGAAGCAGCTCTCACAGCGCCCCGACGACCCGAACCTGCTGATGATCGCGGCGCAGACGTATAACGCTGTCGGCGACGCGTTCGAAATGGAGAAAGTCCTGAAGCACACGGTGGAAGTCGATCCGCAGAGCCTGCAGGCCTACGCCATGCTCGGCAAGATGTACTACCAGCAAGGACGGCTCGACCTCGCCAGAGGCGAGCTCGAGACCTACGTCAATCGCGCGCCGAACTCCGTGCCGGCCAACACCATGCTCGGCACCATCCTGCAGCTCCAGGGCAAGAACGACGACGCCAAGGCGCGCTACAACAAGGCGCTGCAGATCGATCCGCGCGCTGCCGTGGCCGCCAACAACCTCGCCTGGATCGACGCGACCAGCAACGGCAACCTCGACATGGCCCTGCAACTGGCGCAGACCGCCAAGGCGCGCCTGCCGAACCGCCACGAAGTGGACGACACGCTCGGCTTGATTTACTACAAGAAGGGCCTGTCGTCGATGGCCATCGAGGCGCTGAACTCCAGCCTCCAGAAGCAGCCGGACAACCCGAGCTATAACTACCGCATCGCGCTCGCCTATCATCAGAGCGGCAACCAGGCAGAGGCCAGGAAGCACCTGCAGAAGGCTTTGAAGTCGAAGGCCAACTTCGACGGGGCAGACGAGGCGAAGAAGCTGCTGGAGTCGATGCAGGAATGAGCGCGGCAGCCGCCATCACCAGGCTCGCCGGCGATCTCAAGGAGATGGCCGGCGAACAATACACCTTCCGGGAGCTGCTCTACCAGATGGTCCGGCGCGATCTGCTGCTGCGCTACAAGCAAGCGGTGATGGGCTTCGGCTGGGCGATCTTCATGCCGCTGGTCAACACCGCCGTCTTTTCGGTGATTTTCACGCGGGTCGCACCGCTCGACATGGCGATGCCCTATCCGCTGTTCGCGTTTTGCGGCCTGCTCGCCTGGAACTTCACTGCTTCGTCTCTACGATTTGCGGTGACCTCGCTCACCGCGAACGCGAGCCTGGTCTCCAAAGTGTACTTCCCGCGCGAGATCTTTCCGATCTCCGCGGTGTTCGTGTCGCTGGTGGATTTCGCGGTCGGCTCAGTGGTGCTGGTCGCGCTGATGGCCTATTACCAGGTGGTGCCGACCGCGGCGATCGCGGCGCTGCCATGGGTGCTGCTGGTCCACGTCACGTTCACGCTGAGCATGGCGATGCTGCTGGCGATGGCCAACCTGTTCTATCGCGACGTCAAGTATCTCTTCGAACTGCTCCTCACCGTCTGGATGTTCATGAGCGCCGTGCTATTTCCGGTGGACAAGGTCGGCGGCCTCGCCGGAACCGTGATGGCGATCAACCCGATGACGCCGATTCTCGAAGCCTATCGGGACGTCCTCTTGCGCGGCCGGACGCCGGACCCCGCGTTCCTGATCACCACCGGTGTGGCGGCGCTGATGCTGCTCGTGGCATGGGTCATTTTTCATCGCGCGGAGTACGAATTCGCCGAGAATGTCTAGCGAGGCTCGCCTCGCATGAGCTCTGGCCTGTCAAGACGTCTCGTCTGGTCCCGGATTGCCTGGGCGCTGCTGGCGCTGTTCATCGTGGTCGGAAGCGCCGGCACCTTGGCGCCGTATCAGCCCGGAATCTGGACGCCGCTGCTGATTAAGCCGGCCGACGTGGCGCGCAACATCGCCCTCTACGTTCCCTTCGGGTTTCTCGGCATGGTGGCGCTAGGGCGCTCCGACGTTCGAGGCGTGGTGCGCGTCACCGCGCTGGCGATTCTGTTCAGCTGCGCGAACGAGGTGCTGCAGCTCTATACGATCGATCGCGTCGGGTCGCTGACCGATATCGTCTCGGCGGGCCTCGGCACCATCGCCGGCGCCTCGGTGATCGCGGTGTTCTTCGCCCCGAGGTGATACGCCGACGCATAGTCGCCCACCATCCTGGCGATCGAGAAGTGGCGGATCACGCGCCACCGGCCGGCATCGCCCATCCGGCGGCGGCGGCGGGGATCCAGCACGAGCCGCGAGATGGCCGCGGCGATGGCGCGGGCGCTTGCCGGAACCAGCAATCCCGTTTCGTGATCGATCACGACTTCAGGATTGCCCCCGACCCGCGCCGCGACCACCGGCAGCGAGGTGGCCATCGCTTCCAGGATCGTCAACGACACGCCCTCATACGTCGAGGTGTTGACGTAGACGTCGAAGGCCGCCATCAGCGCCCGCACGTCCGATCGGTAGCCGATAAAAATCACGGAGCCGGCGATGCCCAGATCGGCGGCGTGCGCCTCGAGGGCGGCGCGCTCGGGCCCGTCACCAACAATGACCGCGCGCGCCTCGGGATGTTTCTCGAGCAGCAGCGCGTGTGCCTTCAGCATTAGCTGCAGGTTTTTCACGGGGACGAGACGTCCGACGGCGCCAGTGACCAGGGCGCCCTCCGCGACCCCGAGCGCCGCGCGCGCGGCAAGACGCTCGATCGAGGTGGGGCGGTGTCCGGGATCGATCCCGTTGTAGACCACCTGGATCCGCCGCCGCGGAAATCCTTCGGCCACCATGTGCTGCTTCAGATCGGCGGAGACCGAGCAGACGCGTCCGCCCAGCAGCGACAAGAACGGATTCACCAACCGCCGCTTTGGCGACAGGGCGCCGTCCGACAGCCGGCCGTGCTCGGTGAACACGAGTTGAGCATTGGCGAGGCGCGACGCCAGCAGCCCATAGACGTATGGCGAGTAGTGATGGCAATGGACGACGTCGATGTGGTGCGCCTTGATCAGGCGCGCAATCTGCAGCGCCAAGGCCGGCTGGAACCCGGGCTGGCGGCCCAAGGCAACGACCGGCACGTTGAGACCCTCGAGCTCAGCAGCCCAGTCTCCCCGGTCATCGAGGCAGCACACCATCGACTCGACTCTATTGCGGAGTTGCCGGCAGATTTCGATGACCAGACGCTGGGTGCCGCCGGGTGAAAGGCTAAGCACGAGCTGCATGACGCGTTTGCGCACGGATGGGAGCTAAGCCAAGGTCGTGCCAATAAAGCTAGGGTGCCTCGGTGCGTACGGGTGCCTTAGTGCCAGGGACGACGGATTAAAGTCTGCCAGATTCATCCATTGAATCGGTCAACTTGGCGGGTTTCCTCGCCATCCCGGGCGACATTTAGGTGGCGAATGGTTTGCTTTACAGCTCAGCGTGTGCGGCATTAGCGGCTTGGTTTCCCTCGATGGCGAGCTGTCCGAAGACCTGTCGGCTGCCATCAGGCCGATGACCGATCGGCTCTACCATCGCGGCCCCGACGGCGTCGGCTACTTCCATGCGCCGTGGGTGGCGCTCGGCCACCGGCGCCTGGCCATCATCGATCGCGCCGGCGGCGATCAGCCGATGCCCAACGAAGACCGCTCGGTCTGGATCGTCTTCAACGGTGAGGTCTACAACCACCGCGAGCTGCGCCGCGATCTGGAAGCGCGCGGCCACGTGTTTCGCACGCACGCCGACACCGAAGCCATTGTGCACGCCTACGAAGAGTATGGCGAAGCCTGTGTGGATCGGCTGGACGGGATGTTCGCCTTTGCCATCGCCGATTTGCGGGGACGGCGGGTGCTGCTGGCGCGCGATCGGCTCGGCAAGAAGCCGCTGTTTCACGCCACCTTCGACGGCGTGCTGCATTTCGCCAGCGAGATGAAGGCGATCAAGGCGAGTCCGCTGTGGAATGGCGCGCGCGACCTCGACTCGATCGAAGGTTACCTGTCGCTTGGCTATTTCATCGCGCCGGCCACCGCGTATCGTCACGTCCGCAAGCTCGAGCCCGGTCACACGCTGTCGGTGGACGGCTCGCGCGTCACCATCCGCAAGTACTGGGACGTCAGCGCGTTCGATACCGACCCGCGCGCCGGACGGGCCCTGATCGACGAAGTCGATTCGCGGCTGGGCGCCGCGGTGTCGCGCCGGCTCGAAAGCGAAGTGCCGATTGGCGCGTTCCTCTCCGGCGGCATCGATTCGGGCCTGGTGGTGTCGTACATGGCGGAAGCGCTTGGCACCTCGCCGGTCACGGCGTCGGTGGGCTTCAATCACGCGGCCCACAACGAGCTCGAGGCGGCGGGCATGACGGCCAATCATTTCTCGACGCGGCACACGACCGAAACCGTCGAACCACGGCTCGCCGATGTGTTGGACCCGATCGTCCAGGCGTTCGATGAGCCCTTTGCGGATCCGTCGGCCATTCCGACCTATTACGTCAGCAAGATGGCGCGGCAGCACGTGACGGTGGCGCTGTCGGGCGATGGCGGCGACGAAGCGTTCGGCGGCTACTCGTGGCGCTACGTGCCGCACGCGCTCGAGGAGAAGGCGCGCGCGTTCATGCCCGGGTCGGCGGCCCGCAAGGCGGCGGCGTGGCTCGGCGCGCGGTGGCCGCGCTCGCGGGCGTTCCCGCGCCCCTTCCGGCTGGGTAACGTGCTCGAAAACCTCGGTCGTGATCCCGCGGGCGCCTATTACGCCGACCTGTGCTTCCTCAAGCCGCAGGACGCGCGGGCGCTCGTCGGCACGGCGCCGACGCGCGACCCGGCCGACAGCCCGGTGTACGAGCAAGTGACGCGGCCGTATCGAGAGTGCCCATCCGAGAGTGCCGTCCAGCGCGCGCAATATGCCGACCTCAAGATCTACATGCCGAACGATCCGCTCGTGAAGGTCGATCGCATGAGCATGGCCAACAGCCTCGAGATCAGGTGCCCGTTGCTCGACCACAAGCTTGTCGAGCTGGCGTTCCAGATCCCGACGCACCACAAGATGCCGAACGGCCGGCCGAAGTCCTTGCTGCGCGCGCTCGCCGAGCGCCGGCTGCCGCAGCAGATCCTCACGCTTCCGAAGCGCGGGTTTACCGCGCCGATTGGCAGCTGGCTCGCCGGCGAATACGCCGAGCAATTCCGGGACGACGTGCTGGGCGCATCCTCGCGGACGCGCGGCATGGTCGACACCGGGCGCGTGGCGCGGCTCTTCGAGGAGCATCGCCACGGCCGCGCCGATCACAGCTACGCATTGTGGGCCGTGTGGATGCTCGAACGGTGGGCGCGCCACGAGCCCGCGGCGGTGTGAGTCCATGCTGCGCACCATCTTCGTCGCCGTCGTGCTGACCATCGGCTGGAGCTTCGCGCTGCAGAGTACGCTCTACGCTCTCGGCCTGTACTTGTGGATTGCTTACTTCCGCCCGGAGTGGTGGGCGTGGAACGACATTTTCGCGACGCTGAACCTGTCGTACTTCGCCGGCGCGTTCCTGGTGATACGCACCGTTCTCTCCGGCACGCCGATTCGGCTCACGATGCGGAGCAGCCTGCTGTTCCTGTATCTGGCGTGGGCTCTGCTTTCCACCTCGCAAGGCCTGAGCTACGACTACTCGATGCCGTACTGGCAGGAGTTCGCCAAGGCCGTGGTCATCAGCTACTTGATCACCATTGTGGTGCAGTCGACGGCGGATCTGCGCTTCGTGTTGATGGTGATCACCTTCTCGCTCGGCTTCGAAGCCGTCAAACAGGGATGGCTCCAGCTGCTGCTGAACCCCGGGGCGCCGAACGAGAACCGCATCCCGTTCCTCGGCGACAACAACCTCGTGGCGGTCGGCATGGCGATGCTGTTGCCGATTCTCGCCGCGCTCGCCGCCACCTCCACGGGCTGGCTGAAGCGGCTCTTCCAATTCATGAGCGTCGGCGTGCTGTATCGTGCCGTCAGCACCTACTCGCGCGGCGGGTTGCTCGCGCTTGGCGCGCTCGGCGGCATGCACTTCTGGCGGTCGCCGAACAAGGTTCGCACGCTGGCCGCGTTTGTGGTTCTGCTGGCCGTGGTCGTCCCGGTGCTGCCGCAAGAGTACTGGGATCGCATGGCCACGATCGCGGCGCCCGCCGAGGAGCGCGATGAATCGCAGACCGGCCGGCTGCACTTCTGGGAAGTGGCGATAGCCATGGCCAACGACCATCCCATCCTCGGCATCGGCCATCGCGGCTACGAGGCCGCGTACGACGCTTACGACTGGTCGGGAGGGGAGGTAGGGACGCGGCGCGCGGTCCACAGCGCGTGGTTTGGCATCCTCGCCGAAGCCGGCTATCCGGGCCTGCTGATCTACGTCGCGATCGTGGTGTCGTCGTTCTTCGCCTGCCGGCGGGTGCGGAAATCCGCCGCGCGCGGCGAAGTGCCCGTCGAGCTTGGCGCGTACGCGCGCGCGCTCGAAACCGGGCTGGTGGCATTCATCGTCGGCGGCAGCTTCGTCTCGTTTCAATACAGCGAAATGTTATGGCACTACTTCGGTCTGACGATGGCGCTGGAACGCGTCGCCGTACGGGCGGCTGTCGAGGAGCGGGCGCGCATCGAGACGCCGCAGCCCGCGTCGGTGGCACCGGCGCCGGAGTCCGAGCGAGAGCCAGAGTTCGCGTGGGGGTAGCCATGTCGCGCGTCTCCGTCATCATCCCGGCTCACAACGCCGAACCGTTCATCCGTGACTCGGTGGATTCCGCGCTCGCGCAAACCCATCGCGACGTCGAGGTCATCGTCGTCGACGACCACTCGACCGACGACACGCCGCGCATCCTGAACGAGTACGGCAATCGCATCAAGGTGCTGCATCAGCGCAACGGCAGCGCGGCGGTATCGCGCAACGCCGGCGCGAAGATCGCCACCGGCGAGTGGCTGGCCCTGCTCGACGCCGATGACCTCTGGGAACCGGACAAACTGGAGCGGCAGCTCGCGGGTTCCCACGCCGCGTTCTCCTATACGAACCGCACCAATTTTGGCAATCGCGGCGACGTACCGGAATTGCAAAGCGACGTCACCGCGATGCACGATGGCGACGTGTTCATGCCGCTGCTGCTCGAAGGCAACTTCATCACGAGCTCGAGCGTGCTCGTGCGGCGCCACATCTTCGAGCGGTTGGGCGGGTTCAGCACCGCGCTCAAGAACGCGGAGGACTGGGATCTCTGGCTGCGCATCGCCGAGCACCACCGCGTCACGTATTGCCCTGAGCCGCTGGTCCGCTACCGGTTCCACGCCGGCGGGAAGAGCCGCAATCACCGCGCGATGGCGGTGGCGCGACGGCTCGTGGTTGCCCGCGCCTTGTCGTCGCAACGCGGCCAGGCGCTCAATTGGTCGACGCGGCGACGGGTGTGGGGACAAACGTGGCGGACCAACGGGTGGGACGCGGGACAAGCCGGCGCGCGGCTTGACGCCTTGCGGCACTACGCCAGGGCCGCGGCATTCTGGCCGCTGCAGAAGGAACCGTTCATGGGCGCCTTGAGGGTATGTCTCCATGCCTGACCGTCCCCTGCGTGTCGCCGTCGATGCGCGCACGCTCAACACGCCGCATCTGCGCGGCATCGGCAAGTCGGTGCACGAGCTGGTCCGCCGAACGGCGGCCAGCGGCGCCATCGAATGGCACCTGTTCGCCGATCGTCCCGATCGGCCGATGCAGGTGACCGAAGGCGCGGGCGCGGTGTCGGTGTTCGAGACCCCCGGCTTCCGGTTTCATGCCTGGGAACAGTGGTCGCTCCCCCGCGCGGCGCGCGACTGCGGCGCCGATCTGCTGCACGCGCCGGGCACGTCGATGCCGTGGTGGCAGCCGGTGCCGGCCATCGTGACGATCCACGACACCATTCCGTGGCAGCAGCGCGACGGCGCCACGACGCGCGACGTCTATCGCGATCACCTGTTGCCGGCGGCGTATCACCGCGCGGCGGCGATTATCACGATCAGCCAGAACTCGCGCCAGGACATCCTCGCGCGGTGGCCGGCCCTGAAACCCAGGCTGCATGTCATCTCGCCGGGGGTCGACGAGCGCTACCTCGAGGCCCAACCGGACCGTGCACCGGTCGTCATCGACGATCACCCGGTAACGGAACCGTACTTCCTCTATTTCGGCGGCGCCGATTCTCGCAAGCGGTTGATGTGGGCGCTGCAGGCCTGGTGGCGCGGCGGCGCCGATCGGTCGATGCTCGTGGTGTGCGGCCTCGAACCCGGCGCGCACGGCGAGTTTCGCAAGAGCATCCCTCGCGAGCTGCAGAACAAAGTGATCCTCGCGCCGTTCCTCCGTGAAGAGGAGCTGCCCCGCATCTACATGCGCGCGACGGCGGTCCTCTATCCATCGCTCTACGAGGGTTTCGGATTGCCGGTCGTCGAGGCGCAGTCGGTAGGCACGCCGGTCGTGTTCAGCGCCGTCGGCAGCCTCGGCGAGTTGAACGGGCCCGGCGCCATCATGCTGCCGGTCGACGACCTGGAGGCCTGGGCGCGAACCGTCGCGAACCTGCTCGACGACCTGCCGGCGCGCTTCGGCCCCGATCGCATCGCGCGCGCATGGGCACGACAGTTTTCATGGGAGGCCTACGTCGAGCGGACGCTGGCGGTGTATGACTGGGTCAGCGCGCATCGGCCCGCGCCCGAGAATCGCGATCACGATGTCCGGCAAGGAGCGACCTCATGAAACGCGTGTTGTTCCTGGCATATCTGTTTCCGCCGATCGCGAATTCCGGCACCCAGCGGCCGTTGAAATTCGCGAAGTACTTATCCCGCTACGGCTGGGAGCCGATCGTGATGACGGCGGCGCGCTTCGACGCCCACCAGACCGACCCTGCCCTCGTCGAGGAGCTGCCGAAGTCGGTGCGCGTGATCCGGGTGCCGATGGTGAACGAGCTCATCAGCGACGCCATTTACCGGCTCGGGTGCCGCTCGAGGTTGGCGAAACGCGTCGGCGACAGCATCAGTTGGCGCCTGCAGAACCGTTTCTGCGAGCCGGATCTGTACGCGCTGTGGGGGCCGACGCTTCGGCGCGCCGCCATCCGGTTGTTTCGTCAGCAGGGTTTCGACGCGATTTACGCAACGGGATTTCCGTGGACCACCTTGCTGGCCGCGCGCGACATTGCCGCGGCGACCGGCCGGCCGCTCATCGCCGATTTCCGCGATCCCTGGGCCGGCGAGGAGAAACTGTTCCGCTCGTCGCATCAGCGGCCGGAACACGAGGAACGCGCGCAGGAAGCCGAGGTGCTGCGCGAGGCAGCGGCCGTGATCACCACGGCGCCGTTGATGACGCGCCATTTGATGGCCGCGCATCCCGACGTCGACGCATCGAAGTTCGGCACGATCAGCAACGGCTTCGATCCCGTCGATCTCGACACGCCGCCGCCGCGCACCGACGACGGCATGTTCCGCATTGTCTACACGGGTGCCTGGAAGAACGGCTATAACCTGTCGGCGCTGTATGACGTGATCGACTGGATCAAACGCTCGGAGCCTCAACTGCTGGCCGGCGTCGAGCTGGTGGCGGCGGGCTTTACCCCGGGCGAAGCGAAGCGCCGCGGTCTGACGACGTCCATCCGCGAGGTCGGCGTGCTGCCGCATCGCGAGGCTATCGCCTTGATGCATTCGGCGGACGTGCTGTTCATGAACAACGCCGAAGGGCATCGCCAGCAGATCGGGGTGCCGGGCAAGCTCTACGAATACCTGGCGACGGGCCGGCCCGTCCTCGCGCTGACCAATCCCGATGGTGATGCCGGGCTCGTGTTGCAGCACACCGGCGGCGGGATCGCGGTGCCCGCGGACGATCCGGGGTTGCTGTATAACGCCGTGGCGACCGCGTGCCGCCAGCGGCGGCTCGCGGCCCCGCCACTCAACCGCGACGCCCTGGCATCATTCGAGCGAGTGAACCTCACGCGCCAATTGGCGGAGCTACTGGACGAGGCTACGAACCGAGCGAGGCAGCCAGCGAGCTCACCGAGCCGGCCGCAGGCCGCGTCGCCGGTACTCCGGCTGCGTCCTCGATAACCGACCACAAGGCGCGCAGCCGGCCGTCGATCGCGTAGTCGCGCGCGATGTGCTCGCGCGCCGCGGCGCCCATCCGCTCAACCAGCGCCGGGTCGACGAACAGACGCGACAGGTGCGCGGCCATGCCGTCCACGTCGCGTTCGTCCACCAATCAGCGCGGCACGCATCACGCGAGACACGGCGATGATCGCCGAGGCGGCCTCGAAGAGCCGCCGGTAGCCGTCGCGATAGCTAGAGATCCCTCGGGTTAACGGCGACCACGTAGACCGTCATGAGCACTCGCTGATCCCCTCAGCGCGGCGCGCGAAGGGACTAGACAATGCGGATCACCGGCTCCGGGACATCCGCGGCGGCCATGACCCGCATTTCGTAGGTCGGATCGAGTTCGGCGACGCCGGCGACGCGAGTGGTTTCGTGGACGACGAACGACGCCAATCCGGAAATCGCAATCGGCTGCCACAGTTTGTTGGTATCGGTGACGTGCAGCACGATCGCATACGTGCCGCGCAGCACGTTGGCGCGGAAATGGGTGCGGAACGCCAGCGACATGCCGGGCTCGAGATCGATCGGCGGCTCGCCGTCGACCATCGGGCTGCCGTTGAACATCACCATGCCGTCGTTGCGAATGACCTCGACGCCGATGCGGCAGCGCGGCAGCGGCACGCGCACCTTGAGGGTCGCATCGAGTGTGAGCGCGGTCTTCGGCTCGACGGCCTTGCGAATCGGCGTGAACGTCCCCCGCTCGGTCAACCTGACGTTGTCGACCTCGAGGCGCGGATCCACCGCCTGCCCGTCGGGCGAGGCGTAGAGGGCGGCGACTTCACCGACGCTCGAGACGATCGGACTGCGGCCCGGCCGCAGCAGGATGCCCTTGTCGCACAAGCTGACAATCGCCTGCATGTTATGGGAGACGAACACGATCGCCGCGCCTGATCGCCGGAATTCTTTCAGCCGCGCGTAGCACTTCTGCTGGAACGCGAAATCCCCGACCGCCAGCACTTCGTCGATCAGCAGCACGTCGGGATCGACGTGTGCGGCCACCGCAAACCCGAGGCGCGCATTCATGCCCGAGGAGTAGCGCTTCACCGGCGTATCGACGAAGTCGCGAATACCGGAAAACTCGACGATCGAATCGAGCTTGCGCGAGACTTCGGCGCGCGACATCCCGAGGATCGCCCCCTGCAGGTAGACGTTCTCGCGGCCGGTCAAGTCGGGGTGAAAGCCGGCCGAGATCTCGATCAGCGCGCCGACGCGCCCCCGCACCCGGGACGCGCCCCTCGTCGGCCTCAGGATCTTGGTGAGCAGTTTGAGCGTGGTGGATTTGCCCGCGCCGTTGGGGCCAATGATGCCGATGGCCTCTCCGGGCTGGACCTCGAACGACACATCTTTCAGCGCCCAGAACTCCTTCTCCTGCAGCTCGCGCGCGTCGGGCTTGGTGAACGGCCGCTTGACGAGCGCCGTCAGGGTGTCGCGCAGGCTGTCGTGCCGCTCACCGCGGCGAAATTTCTTCCAGACACGATCAAAGACGACGGCAGGTTGGCTCATGAGATGTGAAAGACGTGAATCAGGGCGCGCGACGAGTACGTATCGCGGTCGGCGCTGCGTTGGGAGATGAACAGCCGCTGGCCCGCGGGGTCATAGGCGACGCCGAGAATGCGAACGCTCGTTTCCGGCGTCGGCAAGTCGAATTGCCACACCGCGTACGGAGTGACTGACCAGGGATCCTTACGCCCGGCCCGCACCTCCGCCCAGTCGGCGAGATCGTAGGCCCATATCTGGTAGCGATACGGATACGCGTGAGGGCCCTTGGAGGAATTGGCCGGGTCGTAGCAATAAGTGGCGCCCTTCTCGTCTTTGCTTTGATCGCGCGATCGGTCACCGGTGCCGATCCCATAGCAATATGGGCCGGTGCCGTTGCGGCCGACGAAAAGCGCCGTCCGCGTGCCCGCGATCAGCGCGAGGCCACCCACCTCCGCGGTGGCGCCATACGTCGGGTTCGACCCGCTCCATGGCCCCAGCGTCGGATGATCCATTGGGTAGTAGAGCAGCGGCACGGCCTCGACGTGCGTCTTCGACTGGAGATCCGCCGGATCGAAGGCGAAGGCGGCAGGACCCACAGAGGTGCGCGACACAATCGGCACGCAGCACTGGCCGGTGATCGCCGGACCACCAAGTCTCGCTTGCCATTCCTGGGGCACCAGGGCCAGGTAACCGGCCACGAAACCGGATCGCCTGTTGTCCCACACGGCGCGCATCGGGGTGGCGCCTTTTTCCATCAATGTGAGCGGGCGTGAGAAGTGCGAGAGCCGTTGGGCGTTGGTCGCGTCGTAATAGATCATCCCGGTGCCGTAGAGCCGGCCGCTGTACACCAACAGGCCCGACAGGTTCGCACCCTCCTTCGCGATATCCGCGATGCCACCCTCGGTCGGCTCCGCAAAGGGTTGCAGGAACTCGGCGACCGGCAGCGAGGCGAGGTCGGACGAGTTCACTGGGACGGGAACGGTAATCTCGGCCACCCGGCCGCTGCGCGCGCCGGCGAACAGGGAACTGCGCGCGCTGTTATAGGTAATCGGTCCGCCGCCGGCAGCAAAGGTATCGCCGTTGGCACTCGCCGGCGGCAGCCGGAACGCGCCGACGTAGTTCAAGTCCTGGAACGCGAGTCGCTTCGGTTGAGCTGGGCTGGTGATCGGACGGACCCGTTCAACGGGCTCCTGCGACATGAGCGGCAGCGACAGCAACCCGGCGGCCACGGTGGCGAGGCCGGCAAGCACGAGGAGGCCAGCGGCCGTGGCGCTATGGGGACGGTGCTTGATCATCACTGCGCTCACAAGCGAAACTCGTGCCGGGTTGTGAGCCTAAGTGCTGCCACAGCACGGCCAAATGTCGGGCGCCACCGCGCCTTTTCTCTTCCTCCAACTTATCTGCCACCGCGGCCGTAGTGCGAATAAGGCGTAATACGCGGGTCTGTGCTGGCGAGGTCTTTGCTATTCAGCAGGCGTGCGACCGCTTGTTTCGTTCGTGATCCCCGTGCGTAACGACGTGATGCGCCTCCAGCGCTGTCTCGCCAGTATCGTCCGCAACGATTATCCCCGCGCCCTGATTGAAATCGTCATCGTCGACAACGACTCGACGGATGGGTCGGGCCGCGCCGCGCACGACTACAGGGCGGTCGTGATCAAGTCGTCCGGTGATTCCGTGGCGGCGCATCGCAATCGCGGCGCGCGCGCCGCGCTCGGCAGCATCATCGCGTTTGTCGACTCCGATCATGAGATCGACCGGCACTGGATCGAGACGGCCGTGGAAGTACTGTCGGATCAGCAGGTCGCCGCCACCGGCTCTCCGTATCTTACGCAACCAAGCCCGAACTGGGTCCAGGAGCAATACGATGGCCTGCGAGTCCGGCCGGTCGGCCGCGAGGACGTGTGCTGGCTTGGCAGCGGCAACCTCGCCGTCAATCGCGCGGTGTACGAGCGCGTCGGTGGCTTCGATGCGTTGCTGACCGCCTGTGAAGACGTCGATCTCTGTAATCGATTGCGCCTCGCCGGGTATCGGATCGTGGCGGATCCGCGGCTGCGCAGCATCCACTTCGGCGATCCGAAAACACTCAAGGCGCTCTTTTTCGGCGAGCTGTGGCGCGGCCGCGACAACCTGCGGGTCACCTTCCGGGGGCCGCGCAGCTTGCGGCACTTCCGCAGTGCGCTGGTGCCGGTGGGCGAGCTGTATTGCTTGCAGGTCAGCAGCGTCGCCATGCTGTTCGGCTCGCTGGCTATCGCCGCGGCATTCCTGATCGCCGCGCTTGTGCCATCGGGCATCCGGGCGGCCGGGATCGTGAGACGTCAATTGCGGCCCGGCATCCTCGCCGCGTTGCAGGCGCTCACCGTCGCGGTGGTGTTTGATTTCGCGCGCGCGCTCGCGCTCATTGTCCGCGGCAGCCACCGCGCGCGGCGGGCGGCCTAGCCATGGGCACACGCGGACCGGTTCGCGTCCTGGAATTGCGCAGCGTCCGCGGCACCGGCGGCGGTCCGGAAAAGACCATCTTGCGCGGCGCGTCCCTCGCCGACCCGGCGCGATCGCTGGTCACCGTCTGCTACCTGCGCGACGAGCGCGATCAGAGCTTCGCGGTCACCGATCGTCCGGAATGCGAGGGCGTCGACTATGTCGAGATCCGCGAGCGTCATTCCTTCGACCCGGCGGTGTGGCCGAAGCTGCGCAAACTGATCGAGGAGCGCGAGATCGAGATCGTCCACGCTCACGACTACAAGACCAACCTGCTCACGCTACTGCTCGGCAGGTCCGGCGCCGTGGCGCCGTTGTCGACCGTGCATGGCTGGACCGGCCACTCATTCCGCGAGCGGATGTGCTACTACCCCGCCGATAAGAAAATTCTCGGCCGCTTCCCGCGGCTGATCGCCGTGTCCAGCGAGATCGGCCGCGAGCTGATCCGCCACGGCGCCAGTCCCGAAGCCGTGACGACAATTCTCAACGGCATCGATCACCAGCAGTTCGTGCGCACCCGCAGCCGCGAAGCGGAGATTCGGCAGTCGTTCGGGTTCAGTCCTGACCACGTGTTGTTGGGAGCCGTGGGACGCCTCGAGCCGCAAAAACGCTTCGACATCCTGCTCGACACCTTCGCGCGCCTGCATCGCCGGAGGCCGGAGACGCGGTTGATGATCGTCGGCGATGGCAGCCTGCGGACTGCGCTCGATCAACAGCGCCAGGCTCTTCAGCTCGAAGCGGCGGTGACGCTGCTCGGCCACGTCGCCGACGTGGTGCCGGTACATCACGCGTTCGATTTGTTCGTGCAGTCGTCCGAGTACGAGGGCACGCCGAACGCGGTGCTGGAAGCGATGGCGCTCGAAACGCCGATCGTCGCCACCGACGTGGGCGGCACGGCGGAGCTCGTGCAGCACAACGTGCACGGCCGGATCGTGCCGATGCGCAACGCCGATCGCCTGTTCCACGGGATTGAAGCCGCCTTGAGCGATCCGCGCGGCACCCGGCGGATGGTCGACCGCGCGCGGCGACGCGTTGAAACCGACCTGTCCTTCGAAGCGCGCGTCCGCCGCGTCGAAACCATCTACGAGGAAGTGGCCGGCCATGCGTGAGGCGATCAAAGCCGCTGCGCACGCGCTGGCGTGGATTGCGGTCACACCGTCGGTGCTCTCGTGGTGGGTCCGTTCGCGCGTCATGGGCGCCGATCGCGCGCTCGAGGGCTCGACCCAGGCGTGGGCGATCGTGCCGGGTCTGACCGGACAATATCTCAGGCGTGCGTTCCTGACGCGGACGCTGCACCACTGCGCGCGAACCGCGACGATTGAATTCGGCACGCTGTTTTCATCGGCCTCGGCGTCGATTGGCGATCGCGCCTATATCGGACCGCGGTGCCACCTCGGCTGGGCGATCGTCGAACGCGATGCGTTGCTCGCCGCCGGCGTGCACGTACCGAGCGGCGCCAGAACCCATGGCATCGACGATCCCCTGACGCCGATCCGCGATCAGCCGCGGACGAAAACACCCGTTCGCATCGGTGCGGGGTCGTGGATTGGCAGCGCCGCCGTGGTGATGGCCGATGTTGGCCGCGACGCGGTGATTGCCGCCGGCGCGGTGGTCTCGAAGCCGATCCCCGATCGTGCGATCGCCGGCGGCGTGCCCGCCCGCGTCCTTCGCCACCGGGACTTTCATCTCGAGGAACGGCCCGCGTAATCATGCGCATCCTGGTCCTGACCCACCGTCTTCCGTACGCGCCCAATCGCGGCGACCGCCTGCGGGCGTATCACATGCTCCGGCACTTGCGCACGCACGCCGAGGTAGAGCTGGTCTCGCTCGTTCACGATGAGGAAGAGATGAGCCATCTCGGTGAGATGTGCGAGCTCATTCCCGCCACCACCGCGTTGACGGTGCCGCAGTGGCGCACCCGCCTGAATGCGGTGACGGCGCTCGCGACGCATACGCCGCTGACCCATGCGCTCCTCGACACGCCGCGCATGACCAGCGTGCTCAACGACATCTGCGACCGCCGCCGCCCTGACGTGGTGCTGGCCTATTGCTCGGGGATGGCGCGATTTGCGATGCGCCCGCCGCTTGACGACATCCCCTTCGTGCTCGACTTCGTCGACGTCGACTCCCAGAAGTGGCGCGATCTCGCGCCGGCCAGCGGGCCGCCGCTGTCCTGGATCTATCGGCGCGAAGCGGCCACCCTGGGGGCGTTTGAAGCGCGCGCCGCACGGCGCGCCGCGACCTCGCTGGTGGTCAACGCACGCGAAGCCGGCATCGCGCACGCGCTCGCGCCGACGGCGAGCGTGCAGGTGCTGGCCAACGGTGTCGAGCTCGACCGCCTCAAGCCGCCCGCACTCCCGTCGCCGTCGCCACGCGTCGTGTTCTGCGGGGTGATGAACTATGCGCCGAATGAGGAGGGCATGACGTGGTTCGTCCGCGACGTCTGGCCGCTCATCCGCGCCGAGCGTCCTGACGCCACGCTCGCCGTGGTCGGCCCCGATCCCAAGACGGCCTTCCAGGCGTTGTGCAGCGGCGACGGCTCTGTGACGGTGACCGGCCGCGTGCCGGATGTTCGCGAATGGTTGTGGAATTCCGCCGTCGGCATCGCGCCCTTGCACGTCGCAAGAGGCGTCCAGAACAAGGCGCTTGAAGCCATCGCCGCGGGTCTGCCGATCGTCATCACCGAAGCGGTGGCGGGCGGTCTGCCTCATGACGCCGCGTTTGCGTCGCTGGTCGCAAATACGCCGCGACGATTCGCCGATCATGTGCTCGACCTGCTGAGACGTTCGCCCGCCGAACGCCGTGCGATCGCCGCCTCCGCAGACCTCAGCGGGCTCACCTGGGCAAGAACACTCGAGCCACTGTGGCCGATTCTCATACGTGCGGCGGCATCCAGTAATTTGAATGCATTTCATACGGAGTGTCCGCAGCGCCTACAGATCTGTCTCCGGATCCCAATTGAGTAATCTAGCGTAGAGCTGTCGTCACTTTCGCAAGCGGCTTTGCGATCAAAACTGTAAGTCTCAGACAAACTACGTAAGCTCGATCGGGGAATGCGCACCTGTGTGCACATACCGCCTCGTCATCGAATTTCAAAATTCCCGCCTGCTTTTCACTCGTCGTCTGTCGCTCACGCGGACCCCTGAAGTTGGTCTGCCCCTTGCGATAACGGGATGCCGGAGCGGTTCGCAGAGTCCTCTCTAGCGCGCCTCTCTACTTCCGACAACCCCTATTTCAAGGAATGAGACCGTCAATGAGGAAGAAGTGTGTACGTTGGACGAAGTCTGTACGAGCCACCCTGATTGTTGGAATCGGCATGGTGAGCGTTCTGGCCCTGAACCCCAGCGCGCAATTAATTGACCCTTCCACTCTTCCACTCCTGTCCCCGGACAGTGTGCAATATCTCGGCGCGTTCCGTCTTCCGAAACACTCCGTGAATGGCGACAGCTTCAGCTATGGCGGCGGTGGCGCGGCGTTCCGCTCAGCGACCAACTCGTTGTTCATGAGCAGCCGCGCCGGACGGGTCGCCGAGGTGACGATCTCGGCTCCGGTGATGGCAGCCAACGTCGCGCAACTGCCCCTGGCGTCGTTCCTACAGCCGTTCGCCGATCCAATGGAGGGCGAGTTGTCCCAGGTGGCGTCGTCCGGTGTGGCGCTGTCGGGGCTGATGATCTACGGCGATCGCCTCTATGGCACCGCGTCGATTTACTACGACGCGAGTAACTCGCAGAAACTGTCGCATTTCTCCCATTCGTTACAGCTCAATCAACCCAGCTTCTCCGGCTGGACCCGGGTCTGGGAAGAGAAAAAGACCGGCCTGGTCGCCGGCTACATGTCGCTCGTTCCCTCTGAGTGGCAGTCGCGCCTGGGGGGACCCGCGGTTACCGGTCAATGCTGCATCCCAATTGTGACCCGGACGTCCTGGGGACCGTCGGCATTCTCGTTCGATCCGTCGCAGGTCGGCGCGGCCACGGCCGCGGCGTCGGCACTCGTTTACTACACGGGCGAATACCAAACGCTCGGATCGTGGAGCGGCGCGAATCCGACCTATGGTGGCACCGCCGGGATGGGTGGCGTCGCGATAATCGGTGGCTCGCGCACGGCCCTGTTTGTCGGCCGCAACGGCGTCGGCCCGTACTGCTACGGCAACGGAACCTCCAACCAGAGCCTGCATGGCACAACCAGCCCCGATGGATCCCATTGGTGCTACGACCCCACGTCGGCCGACAAAGGGCAGCATGCGTATCCCTACCGCTTTCAGATTTGGGCGTACGATCTCAATGACCTCGCGGCCGTGAAGGCAGGACAGAAGCAGCCGTGGGAGGTCGTCCCGTACGGCGTGTGGCCGCTCGACCTGCCCTATTACGAAAGCCGGTTCAGGATCGGCGGCGTGACCTATGACGCCGAACGCCAGTTGCTCTACGTCACGCAGCAGTACGCCGACAAGGTCGACGTCGCCAGTCATCCGATCGTGCACGTCTTTCAGCTCGACGTCGCCCCGCCGCCCGTGCCGGTGAGCTCGGTGACCCTGACCGCGGACAAGACTGCACCGCAGTTGCCCGCGACGTCAGTCACGTTCGCCGCCACACCGGCCGACGGCGTGGCGCCCTTCCAATACAAGTGGGAAGTGTCGACTGGCGAGATGCAGGTGGCCCTGGCCGCGTCGTGGACCGAATCAAGTACCTTTGTGTGGACGCCGTCGACGGCCCACACGAATTACACTGTGAAGGTTTCGGTCCGCAGCGCATGGAATAACGACTACGCGGGCGAAGCGACGGCGTCGATGCCGTTTGCGATCCCCGCCCCCGTCAGTTCCGTGAACGTAACCGCCAGCCACGCCTCCCCGCAGTTGACAAATACGGTGATTTCCTTCACGGCCGCGCCGAGCGGCGGCATCGCACCGTATTCGTACAAGTGGGCGATCTCAACCGACGGCATCACGTGGACGCCCACCGCGTCGTGGAGCGGCGCAAACACGCTCGCGTGGACCCCGACCGCTGCGAATGCGAATTACCGAGTTGCTGTGTGGGTGCGCAGCGCCTCGAACAACAACGACGCCGGTGAAGCGAGCGAGTCATTGCCGTTCGCGATCAACGCACCGCCTCCGCCACCCCCGCCCACGTCGACGTCGACCGGCAAAGTGACCTCGATCACGGTCGCGGCCGGCCAGGCATCACCGGTTCAGACCGGCACCGCCACCACGTGGACGGCGTCAGTTACGGGTGGCGCCACACCGGTGCAGTACAAGTGGATGGTCCACAACGGCCACAACTGGATCATGTATAAGCAGTGGTCGACGGAGAACACGTTCACATACATTCCCGGTATCGCCGGCGCCAACAAGATCAGCGTGTGGGCCAGGAGCAACGGCAGCACCAAGGATGAGGCGGAAGCGTTTGTCGCGTCACCGAGCTTCACGGTCGTTGGTGCGACGATGGTGGTGCCACTGCCTCCCCCGCAAACCAGCGCAAAGGTCTTGGCTGTCTTCCTCGCACCGGACAAGGCCGCTCCTCAACCGGCCGGCGCACCCGTCACGTGGACTGCCACCGCGGTCGGCGGCACCGCGCCCGCACTCTACAAGTGGTTGGTTTATGCCGGCGCGGGGTGGGTCCCACAGGGTGGCTGGTCATCCTCGCCGACGTTCGAGTGGACGCCGCCGTCGCCGGATGTGAGATACAAGATTTCGGTGTGGGCGAAGAGTCCGACCAACACTGCGGATGCTCCCGAAGCCTCGACCGTATTCGAGTATCAGATTTCCGGAGCAACGCCGTAACGTTCGTGATCGAGTAATAACGAAATTGGTACGTGTAATTGTTGGATAGCAGTTCCTCGTAGAGCGCTCTCGCCTCCCCCACGAGAGCGCTCTACACCTCAGTTGATTCGATCGAAATTCGCCCGTAAAGCGGACTAATCGAAAAATCATTCACAGTCGATCGTTCTTGGCCTCTCGCTTGCGTTAGCGCGGCGCGCAGCCTCTGCGGTGTCACGAACATTGGCGCGGCGGACTGTTCCTAACCATTCAAGAGGACCGACGATACATGTGGAAACACAGCTGTGCCTTTGTGTGCGCCATCGCTGCGCTTGTCTACAACACGTCAGCTCAGGTTCGAACGACCAACGATCCCTCGACACTTCCGCGGCTGCAATTTGAGGACTTGAAATACACCGGCGCCTTCCGGCTGCCGTCCACGTCCTCAAACGACGATACGTTCGCGATCGGCGGACACCCGGTCGCTTATAACCCGGCGCGCAACTCGCTGTTCATGGGCTCGCGCCTCGGCAGGCTCGCCGAGGTGTCGATTCCGACTCCGGTGAACAGCGCCGACGTCACGGCACTACCCCGAGCCCAATATCTCCAGGGCTTCTACGAACCGACCGAGGGCCGTCTGAAGGACGTGTCGCCCAGCGGTGCGTCGGTCGACGGCATCCTCGTGTACGGCAATCGCCTGTACGGCACCGGGTCGATCTATTACGACGCGGACAATGACCAGGCCGTGTCGCATTTCTCGCGATCGGTGACGCTCAACCAGCCGAGTTTCGCCGGATGGTCACGCGTGTGGGAGGCCGGGAAGTCCGGGTTCGTGTCGGGATTCATGGCGCTGGTGCCGCAAGAATGGCAGGCGGCGCTTGGCGGCCCCGCCATCACCGGTCAATTCGGCATCCCGATCGCGTGGCGAACGTCATGGGGGCCGTCGGCATTCGTCTTCGACCCGACGCAGATTGGCAAAACCACGGTGCCGGCCACGCCGCTACTCTATTCCTCCAGCGAACATCGCACGCTCGGCGAATGGAGCGGCTCCAATCCGACCTACGGCGCCACCGCACACGCCACCGGCGTCGCGATCATCGCCGGCACGCGCACCATCTTGTACTTCGGCCGCAACGGCATCGGCCCGTACTGCTACGGCAATGGCACCACGAATCAGTCGCTGCATGGCACGATGGGCTCCGACGGCGCGCATTGGTGCTATGACCCGATCAACGCCGACAAGGGACAGCACGCTTACCCCTATCGCTATCAGATCTGGGCGTATGACCTGAACGATCTCGCCGCGGTGAAGCGGGGCGAGAAGGATCCGTGGGAAGTGGTCCCCTACGGCGTGTGGCCTTTCTCGCTGCCAATCCCGGAGCCGAGCGTGCGCATCACCGGCATTGGCTACGACTCGGCCACGCAGACGATCTACCTCTCGCAGATGCGGGCCGAGAAGGATGGCTACGCCAACCGGCCGGTGATCCACGTGCTGAAAGTCGGCGGTGTGTCGGGGTCACCGTTGCCGGTGCCCTCAGGCGACACACCGCCGCCCACCACGGCGCCGCCGCCGACGGCACCGCCACCGACGACATCGTCGAAGGTGACGGCGGTGACGATCACCGCCTCGAAACCGGCGCCGCAACCGCCGGGGACCACCATCGGGCTCACCGCGACTGCTACCGGCGGCACCGCGCCCCTTCAGTACCAGTGGCGACTGCACAACGACGTGCGGTGGACGATGCTCACCGACTGGTCGACGTCCAACACGTTTAATTGGACACCGTCCACCGCCAACGCGAAGTACAAACTGTCGGTGGGCGTGCGCAGCGCCGGCCGGACCACGGACGAGGCGTCCGTGAACCTGAGCTTTCCAGTCTCGGGTACGACGACGAGTGCGCCGGCCAAGGTGAGCGCGGTCGGACTGGCCGCCAACAAGGTGGCGCCGCAGGCCCCGTCCACGACCATCACGTTTTCGGCGATTCCGTCCGGCGGCACGTCGCCATTTCAGTACCAGTGGCGGGTCTTCAACGGCTCGTCATGGACCACCGGATCGTGGACGACGTCGAGCACGTACACCTGGACGCCGTCGACCGCGAATTCGAGTTACCGCGTCGAAGTCTCGGCGCGCAGTGCCGGCAATACCGCCGACCAGGGGGAAGCGCTGGTGGGAATGGACTTCCCGATCCTTGCACCGGCCACCAATCCGCTGCCGACCACCCCGCCGCCCACGACGAGCGAACCGCCGCCGGCGACATCGGCGAAGGTGAGCTACGTGTCGATCACCGCATCAAAGGCCGCGCCCCAGGCGCCAGGCACCACGATCGTCCTGAGCGCCGCGCCGATCGGCGGCGTCGCACCGCATCAATTCTTGTGGTCGATCCACGATGGAATCAGGTGGACGACGGTGCGAGACTGGAAGACGTCGAACACGTATACGTGGACGCCGGCCATCGCCAACACCGCCTACCGGATCAACGTGCACGTGCGCAGCGCGGGGCGGACGTCGACCATCGAAGAGGCCAAAGCCAGCATCCTCTTCCCGATTTCGAGCACGCTGCCGCCGTCCACCGCTCCAGCGCCGACGGTCGGAACGGCGCGGGTCAGCTCCGTGACACTGACCGCTAACAAGGCGGCGCCGCAGACACGAGGCACCGCGATCACGTGGACCGCCGTGCCGGCGGGCGGCGTGGCGCCACATCAATACAAGTTCTATGTCTGGGACAGCGCGACGTGGCTGGTGATGCGGGGCTGGAGCACGTCGAATACGTTCACGTGGGTGCCGACCGTGGCTAACCCGTACTACAAGGTCCTGGTGCAGGTGCGAAGCGCCGGCAACACATCAGACGACTTCGAGGCCAGCGTCTCGTCGGGGCTCTATCCGATCAAGTAGCTGCCGCGGTCACATGACCAGCAGCACGATGGCGAGGACGGCGCCG
>CAZEMI010000082.1:0-47864 GCA_964513235.1 uncultured Acidobacterium sp. | reverse complement strand
ATCCCTGCAGGTTGCGAAGCCGGCCTCAGAGGAGTTCGAGGCCGCGATTCGCTGGTACGACCAACGACGGCTGGGCCTCGGAGGCGAATTCTACGACGCGGTCGTGGCCGCCTTCGAGCTGATCGGCGCACACCCTGAGATTGGGACGCTGCGACCGAGCGGCTGCCAACACGCCAGCTCGTGCTTCAGCGATTTCCCTACAAGATTGTGTCTCGCGTGCGTGAGCACGATCTGTACGTTGTCGCGGTCGCGCACACCAGTCGGCGTCCTGGATATTGGAGACATCGGCTTTAGCGCGGAGTCCGGCTAACAACTTGCGCTCAGCCGCGAGCCGCGCGTGAACGTGGTTTCGACTTGGCAGGCTTTCGAGCGCGGCTCGCAGGCTGCAGCGGGTTAGCCAGCCGTGTCACTCCGCCCGTGCTTCTTCGAGGTCGACGCGCCGGAACCCCTGAGAGCATCCCCTCGGCACTGATGTCTTCGTCTATATCGGGCCAATGGACGCCGTGGCCGTCCCCGATCAACTCCCAGTTCGCGCGTTGAGCCGGCGTTGCTTCTGAAAGTCGCCAGGACCAAGCCAAGGGCACACTGATCACGCGGCCGTCGACCAGATGGGCGGTGATAGTCTCGTCAGAGACTTCAACGTGTTGAATTGTCGGCTCCGTCAGAACCGCAGTGCTCATCCCATGCCTCTCTGATGGGGACTTCATTCTCAATGATTATGCGCCGAATCTCGTTTAGCTCGCGCGGAGTGAAACCACGGTTCCAGGCCAGAGCCACCGGAGCGAGCCAGAACTTGCACTTGCTCCGATCCCGCCGAACGTGCACATGCATCGGCTCGGCGCAGTCGAAACTGTAGAAGAAGAACCAGTACGGTCCGGGAATCCCGGCAATCCGCGGCACAAGCGCTCCGCCGCGATGATCTCATCCTCGTCCGCCCCGCGCCAAGTCTATCAACGTAACAACTGAGCCGCGGCGCAGGATGGCGATGCGCCGTCGGCTCCAGTTGATGTTAGCCCGCTTCCCCAGTGTGGTGGATCTTCGTTTTCTGGAGTCTCCGTAAAGATTGAAATCCAAGCATCGTCAAAGGAACGCCAATAGCAAGCAGGGAGGCGACTCTTTTTATGATCGTCGCATAGGGCAAGCTCCCTGCCAGCACGTCCAAGCGCTCTGGATAATCGCCCAAGAGAACCAGGACCACCGAATTTTCTAGAAGATCGAAAATGACGTAGACAAGCGGCAATGAGAGGAGCGTCGCTCGCACGAATCGGCCAAGTGCGAAGGGTGTCACGGCCCTGAGCATGAGCAGAAACAAAAAAGGCAGGACGCTCAACGGCAAGAGGATGTCAACAGTCACATTCCTGAAGGTATAGTTCCTTCGTCCCTCGTTTCCATACTCGCCGAGTCGCTGGTAAATGCTATCCGCCGTGAACGCTGGCGACGCGTCCAACAAGGTTCCGCCGCCGCTCATTTGCTGAAAGTTGGGGACGCTCCCAGGGAAATCAAGAAAATGAACGGCAAACACCACCAACGCTGCCCAGACGAAAGCGGCTACGAAGACCATGGGTGTTCTCATGACGTAGCCATCCTACTCCCGTCGTGGAGCGGCATACCCGGGCGCCTGTGATCACCGCCGTCGGCGCTTCGGCGCCGCGATCGCCGTCGCCAACAAACTCGCGCGCATAGTCTGGGCGGTGTCGGCGCGTAACGCCGCCTACCGAACCGCGCCAGTGGCTGCGTAGACAGACGTTCGGTTTCTTCATTAAGGGAGCTGCTCAGCGAGGAAACACACAATCATTACCCGACAGGTCGGATCCACGACGACGATGCCATCGTCTGAAGGCGCGAGCAATCCCGGAGGACAACCGACAGGAGGACAACCGACCGCTTGACAACCCCGTTGGGACGATGCCATCGTCGTCGCCATGCAGCGACATCCATGCGCTCCGGAAAGGAGGGACAGATGAACTCGATAGCCTAGGAGGGCTCACACGTGCGCTTCAAGATCCAGGGGGGAACCACCTCCGACCAGAACACCACTCTGTGCCTGTCGTGCCGCTCGGCCACCGTCATCGACGGTCCGCGCCAGTCCGATCAGATCATCACCTGCAGCCGCCTCGGAGACGACGACCGCATCCGCTTCACCGTCACGTCCTGCACGGGCTATTCCGACAAGACGCTGCCGTCGCTCTACCACATGGAAGACATCGCGTGGATCCTGCGGTCGGATCCGAAGCGCAAGCAGATGGGATTCGTGCGCTCACGCGACCTGAAGTTCGAGGACCGTCATCGCCTGACCGATGACGACTAGCGTCGACGCGGGACGGAGGAGCACGGGACACTCTCCGTGCTCTCCGTACTCCTCCGTGTCCTCGTCTGAATCAGTAGCGATAGTGAGCCGACTTATACGGCCCTTCCACCGGCACACCGATGTAGTCCGCCTGGTCCTTCGTCAGCTGCGTCAGCTTCACGCCGAGCTTGCCGAGGTGCAGGCGCGCCACTTCTTCGTCCAGCTTCTTCGGCAGGATGTAGACGCGATTAGCGTCGTAGTTCGTGCCCGACAGCGTCGGCTGGCCGGTGGTGCTGAAGTGCAGATCGAGCTGCGCGAGCACCTGGTTGGTGAAAGACGAGGACATCACGAATGACGGATGGCCCGTGGCGCAACCGAGGTTCAGCAGGCGTCCCTCCGCCAGCACGAGGATGCTGTGCTCGCCACGCTTGCCTTCCGCCTTGAACACCCACTCGTCGTACTGCGGCTTCACCTGCACGCGCTTCGCGCCGCTCTTCGCCAGGCCGGCCATGTCGATCTCGTTGTCGAAGTGGCCGATGTTGCCGATAATCGCCTTGTCTTTCATCCGCTTCATCATCTCGACCGTGATGATGTTCTTGTTGCCCGTCGCGGTGATGAAGATGTCCGCGGTCTCGATCACGTCGTCGACCGTCGTCACCTGGTAGCCTTCCATCGCCGCCTGCAACGCGCAGATCGGATCGATCTCGGTGACGATGACGCGGCAGCCCTGGCCCTTGAGCGCCTGGGCGCAGCCCTTGCCGACGTCGCCGTAGCCGAACACCACCGCGACCTTCGCCGACAACATCACGTCGCTGGCGCGGTTGAGCCCGTCGATCAGCGAGTGGCGGCAGCCATAGAGGTTGTCGAACTTGCTCTTGGTCGCCGAGTCGTTGACGTTGATCGCAGGGAACAGCAGCGTGTTGGCCGCGGTCATCTCATAGAGACGATGCACACCGGTAGTGGTCTCTTCGCTGACGCCCTTGATGCCCTTGGCAATCTTCGACCACTGACCCGGCTTGCTCTTGAGCTCCTTGCGCAGCGTGTCGAGAATGACGCCCCACTCTTCGGGATCCTTGTCGGGGTTGAACGCCGGTACAGCGCCGGCCTTCTCGAATTCGAGCGCTTTGTGCACGAACAGCGTCGCGTCGCCGCCATCGTCGAGGATCATCGTCGGGCCGCTGCCGTCGGGCCACACGAGCGCTTCAACGGTGCACCACCAGTATTCGGGCAGCGTCTCGCCCTTCCACGCGAACACCGGCGTGCCCTTCGGGTTCTGCACGGTGCCGCCGGTTTCCGGACGGCCGACCACCGCCGCCGCGGCGGCGTGATCCTGCGTGGAGAAAATGTTGCAGCTCACCCAGCGCACATCGGCGCCAAGCGCGGTCAGCGTCTCGATCAAGACGGCGGTCTGCACGGTCATGTGCAGCGAGCCCATGATCCTGGCGCCGGCCAGCGGCTGCTTGCCCGCGTAGCGCGCGCGCAGCGCCATCAGCCCGGGCATCTCGTGCTCGGCCAGGCGAATCTCGTTGCGGCCCAACTCGGCCAGATTGAGGTCTTTCACCTTGTAAGGTTCGCGTCCCGCCTTCTTTGCGAGGTCAAACGCGTGCGCTTCATTCACTGCGGTAGCCATCGTCTTCTCCTCAACTTGTCACTGTTAACTGAGCCACTCAACTGTCAACCGTCAACTTTCAACTTTCAACTTTCTTGCGAGCCGTGGCAACAAACAGGCTCGGCCCCTTCGCCGCCTCATCCGCCGGAAGCGCGCTGATCGCGGGTTTCTCGAACCCGGCGGCCTCCAGATACTTCTTGATCGTTTTCTCCGAGAACCCCAGCCAGACGTGCCCCATCTGCTGTTGGTACTCGACGCGATCGTGCGGCAGCATGTCGACGATCAACACGCGGCCGCCGCACTTCAGCACGCGGTGAATGTCCGCGATGGCGCGCGCCGGCTCCGGCACGTGGTGGAGCACCAGCGCAACCACCGCGGCATCGAGCTGCTGATCGTCGATCGGCAGTGCCTCCATGTCCCCACGGCGGATGTCGACGTGATTGAGACCCTTGAGTCGCTTGCGCGCCGCCTGCACCATGTCTGTCGATCCGTCGACGGCAATGACCTTACCCACGTGCGGCGCGATGAGCTCACTCACCTGCCCCGTGCCGCATCCCAGTTCGCCAACCGTCAGCGCCGGATCCAGCAGCGCCAGCAGGGCATGGAGATGAAACCGATCGCCGAATAACTCGGCACGGAGGTGATCCCACTGCCCGGACGCGGACGCAAAAAACTCTTCGGACTTCGACCGCCGCCGCGCGAGCACGCTCTTCAGCCGCCGTTGGTCCTGCTCGGCGCCATTGGTGCCGGCGATCTGCTCGCGAATCAGCGGCCACAACTGCTGCGCGCCAGGGTCGAGATCCTGGACGGTCATGCCGTAAAAGCGGCTCGTGCCGTCGCGGCGTGAGGTCACCCACCCGTCGTCCGCCAGCGTCTTGAGGTGGCGGCTGACGGTCGACTGCGGCAGCTGGAGAATCGAGCAGATCTCGTTGACGGTCAGCTCGTGCCGCTCGAGCGGCAGAAGGATCCGGCAACGGATCGGGTCGGCAAGGGCCGCCATATGGTCGAGAATGGGCGCGGCAGTCATTCTATCCTTATATCCGGATTGAATCATACACTCCAGTTCAGGGCTAGTCAAGAAATGTTGAATTGGGGTCAGACCCCGTTTTTTGACGTTTTGTCGATCGCGGACAGGCCTGCGCAAATGTTGAAAATCGGGGTCTGACCCCAATTCAACAGGTAAGCGCAAAAACTGCCACGTGAGTATCGAGAGCATGCGAACTCGTCTCGTCCTGGCCGCGTTGCTGCTGTGCTTACCCGCGATCGCGCTTCAGGGCGCGGTGAACGATCAGCGCTACTGGGCGCAATGGCGTGGGCCCGACATGACCGGCGTCTCGCGCACGGCCAAGCCGCCGGTCGAATGGAGCGAGACCAAAAACCTCAAGTGGAAGGTCGAGATCCCCGGCCGCGGGTCGTCATCGCCGATCGTGTATGGCGATCGCGTGTATGTGCTGACCGCCGTGCCGGTCGGTATCAGCGGCGACGCGCAGCATGCGCCGCGCGGCGCGCTGCCGCAGCGCGGCGTCCATCAATACAAGGTGCTGGCGATCGACCGGAAGACCGGCAAGACGGTGTGGGAACATGTGGCACGCGAGGAAGAACCGCACGAAGCCGCCCACGGCGACAACGGCAGCTGGGCGTCGAGCTCGGCGATCACCGACGGGACGCATGTGTTTGCCTACTTCGAGTCACGCGGCCTGTACGCGTATGACCTGAGCGGCAAGCTGATCTGGCAGGCGGACTTCGGCGACAAGAAAATGCGCAACCAGTTCGGCGAGGGCTCGACGCCGGTCCTGCACGGCAACACACTCGTGGTGGTCTGGGATCATCTCAACCAACCCTCGTACGTGATTGCGCTCGACAAGCGGACCGGCAAGGAGTTGTGGCGCGTCGATCATCCCGAGATGGACACGTGGGCCACGCCGCTGGTCGTGGAACACAACGGCCGGCCGCAGGTGATTGTCAACGCGATGAATCGCGTGCGCAGCTTCGATCTCGAGACCGGCAAGGTGGTGTGGGAGGGCCCGGGCACGACGATGAACGTGATTCCGTCGCCGGTCTACGGCAACGGCATGGTGTTCATCATGAGCGGCTTCCGCGGCAACAACCTCAAGGCGATCAGGCTCGCTGACGCCAAGGGCGACATCAGCACCACCGGCGCCATCGCGTGGCAGCTCGATCGCGACACGCCGTACGTGCCGTCGCCGCTGCTCTACGACAACATTCTGTATTTCCTGAAGACCAACAACGGGCTGCTGTCGGCCTTCGACGCCATCAGCGGCAAGCCGCACTACCAGGTGCAGCGCATCGCGAAGGCGCTCGGCGAGGTCTTCGCGTCACCCGTCGGCGCCGATGGCCGCGTCTACATCACCAGCCGTGACGGCGTCACCACCGTGATCAAACACGGGCCGACCTACGAGGTGCTTGCGGAAAACACCCTCGACGACGGCTTTGACGCGTCGCCGGCGCTCGTCGACGGTGAGATCTTCATGCGCGGCTATCAATATCTGTACGCGATCGGTCAGTGACGCGGGTGCAACGGGTGCACCCGCCGATGGCGATTCCGCGCTATCGGCCCTTCCGGACGTAGACGTTGTTGTTGAACGTCCGCAGCTCGAATTCCGGTCCGCCGCCGTTGATGGCGCCGACGATCGATCGGTTGCGGCTGATGCGATAGCGGCCATTGCCGCTGCGGCCTTCCTGCACCAGCGGCGCCGACGGCGCCAGCTGCACGTCGAAATCCGAGTAGACATCCCCATTGTCGCTGCGCATCCGCAGGTTGGCTTTGGTGCTTGGTGGCAGCGTGACGTCGACGGTCCCATTCAGTGACGTGAAGGCCATACCCTTCTCTGCGGTCACGCGCGTCATGGTGGCGCGAACGTTCCCATTGGTGGTGCCGGCGTTGACCGTCCCGGCCACGTTGGTCAGCGTGATGCCGCCATTGGTATTGCTGACCGTGAGCTCGCCGTCGATGTTTTCGACGATGATTTCGCCGCCGTTGACGGTCGATAGCTTGAGGTTGGTGCGCGCCGGCGCCTCGATCTCGAATCTGATGGCGCGGTTCGGGCTGCCGGCGGAGACTTTGACGCGATTGTTCTCTTCGGAGATGCGGAAGCCCGCGACCTGCGGAATCCGGCGCATCCCGGAGGCGTCCGTATCGATCCGCCGCCTCGGCCGGTCGGTCTCCGGATGAGCGATGACGAGCACGTCCTTCCGGTTGCTGCCTCGCACCGTGATGCTGCCTTGCACCAACGACACGTCGATCAGGCCGGGACGCGACGGCTCGCTGAGCGGAACGGTGACCTGGTCCGCGGACGGTTGCTGGCCGACGGCCGCCGGCATCGACGTGGCCAGGGCCGTGGACGTGCAGGCCGCCGACAACATGCCGATGAGAACGGCGGATGCCGGGGCGAGGTGCTGGATCGTCATCGTGCTGTTCCTCCCGCTCGACGAGCGCGAACATTGCCATGCAGCGTTTCAAACGCGATCTCCGGTCCACCGTTGCCGACGCGCACGCGCGTGAACTCGTTGGCGCGATAGACAAACCTGCCATTCCGCCGCTCACCGCGCGCGGTGACCGGGCTGGCCAGCGGCTGCGCATCGAAGTCGGTGAACAGGCCGCCGTTGAACGTCTTCATCGCAAAGTCGGCGGCGAGCCCGTCGAGAAACGCAATATCGACGGTGCCATTCACGGTCTTGAACGACGACCGCGCTTTCGGATTCGCGGTGAACGCGACCTTGATTCCACCGTTCACGGTGTGCGCGTGGCCGGAGCCGGCAACCTGGTTCATTTCAACCGGCCCGTTGACGTTGTCGACCTCGAAGTCGCCGCGAGCGCCGTTGACGATCACGTCGCCGCCGTTGATGGTGCAGAGCCGCACCGCGGCGTCGCGCGGTACGCGAATCGTGAAGTCGAACCGCACGTGGTAGCGCACGCGATCCCATCGAGGTCCGCGGTCGTTCCATTCCTCGCCGCAGACCTGGCCGCGCCGATCGATGACCGTGGCGCCGACGCGCGGCGCACCCTCGGCGAACTCCAGCCGCACGTCGCGCTGGGCCTCGGCCAGGTCGTCGCGCGTCTCGGCGCGAATGACCTTGCGGATGCTCATCTGCACCGCTGAGTCATCGGTCCCTTCGACATGGATGAATCCGTTGATGTTCCGCACGTCCAGCGTCCGGCCGCCACCGGCGGCGAAGGCCAGAGTACGTGTCACGGTGGATTCGTCCATCACGTCGTAGCGGGAGGATCGCTGGGCCTGCGCCGGCCCGACCAGCGCCAACCCAATGGCGACGGTCGCCAAGGTTCGTTTCGACATGCCCATTGGATGGGCCAACCAGTGGACTTGGTTGCATCCGCCCGCCTTCACCCCGCCTCCGCTCTTCGAGCTTCGGCGCGGCTACGGCGCGGCAGGGCTGTTATCCTTGCCGGATGGCAAAGGCGAAAAAGCGGGCGCCCAGAAGAAAGAAGGCGGCAGCCGGGTCATTGGGACTCACTGCCGTCGAGACCGCCACCATCGATGCAAAGGAACTCCTCGATCTCACCTCGGCCATCAAGGGCGACGCCGGCGCCGTCCTGGGGATGTATCGGGATCCATTCGGCGCCACGCCGGTGCTGCTCGTCGCCCTGCCGATCGACAAGGTGGAGCCCACGCCCTATCAACGCGATCCGTCCGAGACGCACGTCAAGAAACTGATGACGGTGATCGAAAAGGTCGGCCGCTTCCTCGATCCGCTGGTCCTCATTCGCCAGGACGATGGTTATTGGACGCCGAACGGCAACCACCGCCTGCAGGCGATGAAGAAGCTGGGCGCGAAGAGCATCATCGGGCTGCTCGTGCCGGAGCCGGAAGTCGCCTTCAAGATCCTCGCGCTCAATACCGAGAAGGCGCACAACGTCAAAGAAAAGTCACTCGAGACCATTCGCATGGCCCGCGCGCTGGCCGGGCGCCGTGAAGTCATGGAGACCGACTTCGCCTTCGAATTCGAGCAGGCGCAGTTCCTCACGCTCGGCGCGGCGTACGAGAATCGCAAGAGCTTAAGCGGCGGCGCCTACACGTCCGTGCTCCGGCGCATCGACAGCTTTCTCGACGAGTCGATGGCAAAGGCCCTGAAAGAACGCGAACGCCGCGGCGGGAAGGTGCTGGCGCTGGATGACGCCGTGTCGAAAGTCGTGGAGGCGTTGAAGGCCAAGGGCCTGACCAGCCCCTATCTGAAGCCCTTCGTCGTGGCGCGCGTCAATCCGATCCGGTTTTCGAAATCGACCGAGTTCGACTTCGACGAGGTGATCGACAAGATGACGGCCTCTGCGAAGAAGTTCAACGTCGAGAAGATCAGGCAGGAAGACGTGGCCAAGGCCGGCGGCGGTGGCGCGCCGGAAGATGACAATTGACCGTAGACCGTTGACAGTCGACAGTTCAGAGTTAGACGTCAAAAGAGCTGCTGCAACCTTTTCCGATGGTTGACCGTCTATGTGCGTTGAGAGTATAGTCGCTCGGCACATATGGACAAATTCAGGCCCGAATCCTTCCTGCCGCTGACGCCCGTGGCGTTCGAGATCCTGCTGGCGCTGGCCGATGGCGAGCGGCACGGCTACTCGATCCTGCAGGAAGTGGAGTCCCGATCCGGCGGGGCGGTATCGCTGCACGCCGGCACCCTATACCGCGCGCTGGCGCGCTTGCTGGAAAGCGACCTTATCTCAGAGTTGGATGAATCGCCGGATCCGTCAAGCGACGACGAACGGCGACGCTACTACCGGCTGACGACTCGCGGGATCGCGGTGGCGCGCGCTGAGGTAGGACGGCTGGAGGGACAACTGGCGGCGGCCCGCACCCGCCGGCTGTTGAAAGGCGTACGGGCGTGAGGGACCTCCTCTTCTCGATTGCAATACTCGCCTACCCTCGTGGGTTTCGCCGTCGATTTGGTGACGAAATGCGCGACGACCTTCGTCGATCGAGTCGGGGTCTGGTGGGCTCGCTCGCCTTGCACGTCTCAAATGGTTTCAAGGAACGCGGCTCCGCTGTGAAGCGGTGGGCCTACTTCCCAAACTTCACGCCACACCTGTACGAATCATCCGGGAGCCATTTCATGTTCTGGGAAACCCTGCGCTCTGATCTTCGCCATACCGTTCGGCTCGCGATCAAGACGCCGGTGTTCAGCGCACTGACCGTGCTCGCCCTCGCCCTCGGCATCGGCGCCACCACCGCGATTTTCGCCGTCGTCAACGGCGTGCTGCTGCAATCACTTCCGTATCGTGATGACGATCGGCTCGTGAACGTGTGGAGCAACAACACCAGCGAGAACCGGCCGCAGAATACCCTGTCGCCCGCGAACTTCCTCGATTTCCAGCGCATGAACACCACGCTCGACGGGCTCGAGGGCTACTTCTCGTTCGTCACGCCGTCGCAGTTGCAGACCGACAGCGGCACCGAGGTCGCGAATTCGCTGTTGGTCACCTCCAACATGTTCAACATGCTGGGCCGCTCCGCCGCAATCGGGCACGCGTTCACGCTCGGCGAAGACAACGGCGTGACCGTCCTCAGTGATGGCTACTGGCGCCGTCGTTTCGGCGCCGATCCGAACATCGTCGGCAAGACGCTGACGCTGAACAACAACACCTTCCAGGTGATCGGCGTGATGCCGCCGGATTTCGTGTTCCCCTACCCCGGCATGCTCGGCCCGAGCGGCTTCACGCGCGTGACCGGCATCGACATGTGGCTGCCAATCGCGTTCTCGGGGCCGATGGCCGTCAACATGCGCATGCTCACCCAGTCGGGTCAAATCGTTCGCAACGTGCATTGGTGGGGCGCGATTGGCCGCCTCAAGCCCGGCGTCTCCGCCGCGCAGGCGGAGGCCGACATGAGGACGATCGCCGACCAGCTCGCGCAGGCCCACCCGACGACCAACACAGGCTGGAGCGCCACGGTGGTGCGATCGATCGATCAATCGGTCGGGAGCATCCGGCCGGCGCTGATGATCCTGCTCGCGGGCATCGGCTTCGTGCTGATCATGGCGTCGGTCAACGTCGCCAACCTGCTGCTGGCGCGCAGCATCGCGCGCGAAAAAGAGCTCGCCACGCGCGCCGCCCTTGGTGCGGGACGGTCGCGCATCGCCCGCCAGTTGCTCACCGAGAGCGCCCTGTTCGCCACCGGCGGCGGCGTGGTTGGGCTGCTGGTGATGTGGTGGACCGTCCAGGCGCTGGTCGCGCTCGCCCCCGCGAATCTGCCGCGCATGGACGAAGTCGGCGTGGATTGGCGCGTCCTGCTCGCGGCCGCGGTGACGACGATGGTCACCGGTCTGCTGGTGGGCGTGCTGCCGGCCCTCAGTTCCGCCAGCGTGAACCCGCAGGCGAGCCTGCAGGATGCCAGCCGCGGCAGCGTCGGCGGCTCGCTACGCCGCCGCGCGCGCGCCGGATTGGTCATCGCCGAAGTCGCGCTCGCCGTGGCCATTACCACGGGATCCGTCCTGCTGCTCCGAAGTTTCGTGTCCGTCACGAACGTCCATCCCGGCTTCGACACCGAGCACCTCTTGACGTGGCAGATGAATATTCCGCAGCGGCTGGCGTCCGCCGCCGATCGTCTCGCCTTCTATCGCGATTTCTTTGCCCGTCTCGAAGCGCTGCCTGGCGTCGTCTCCGCCGGCGGGACCACGCGGGTGCCACTCGGCAGCACCTCGGTGACGACCTCGGTGCAGATCGACGGCCGGCCTGTTCCGGTCGCCGAGTTGCCGGAAGTACAGTTCCGCCGCGCGATGCACAACCTGTTCGGCACTATGGGCATCCCCATCATTCGTGGACGCGATTTCGATCCTGAAGATGGTCCGACCGCGCCATCGGTGGCGGTGATCAACGAAACCATGGCGCGCCGGCTGTTCCCCAACCAGGATCCGATCGGCCAGCGCGTCCGCAGCGGCCCGAATCCCTCCGGCGCCTGGACGACGATCATCGGCGTGATCGGCGATGTCAAGCACGGCGGTCTCGAAGAAGAACTGCAGCCGGAGATGTACATCACGTATCAGCAGGGGCCGCCGGTGAACCCGTTCATCGTGCTGCGGACCAGCGGCGATCCGGCGGCGCTCGCGGAAACCGTGCGGGTCGAAGCGCGCACCATCGACAAGGACCTGCCGATTTACAACATCCGCACCATGTCGTCGCTGCGATCGGAGTCGGTGGCGACGCGGCGCTTCGTGCTGTTGATCGTCGGGGCGTTCGGCGTACTCGCGCTCGGCCTCGCGGCGATTGGCGTCTACGGCGTGATGTCGCTGATTGTCAGCGAGCGCACCCGTGAGGTCGGCGTCCGTCTCGCCCTCGGCGCGCAGCCGTCGGAGCTGCTGAGGATGATCGTCGGGCAGGCGGCCAAGCTTGCGGCAATCGGCGTCGCGATCGGTTTCGCGGCAGCATTACCGCTCGCGCCGCTGCTCGACAGCCAGCTCTATGGCATCGAGTCGTTCGACCCGACGACGTTCATCAGCGTGCCGGTCGTGCTGATGGTGATCGCGACGCTTGCCGCCCTGGTACCGGCAACCAAGGCGATGCGGGTCGATCCGGTGACTGCGTTGCGGATTGAATGACCACCAAACGACCCTCGATCAACGCTGCGCCGCGAGAAACGCACGAATCGCCGCGACGAACTCTTTTCGCGACAACGTCTCGACGTGCCCCGCGCCTTCGATCTCGACGACCTTCATCCCCGGCTTCGCCTCCGCCGTCCGTCTGACCTCCGCCAGCGCGCCGTCGCGCGTGCCGGCGATCCCGATCGCTGGGACCTGACTCGCGCGGAGTTCGTCCGGCGACACGTACCACGCGACACGACCACGCGTCAGCGCCGCAATGGCGAAGCGGTGGCGCCCTTTGAGCGCTTCATCGGAGAGCCTGCGCGCTTCTGCCATGGTCGCCGGCGGGGCGTCCTCCGGCCAGGCTCGCAACAGGATGTCGCCGGTTTCCCACCGCCGGGCCAGCGCCTCGAGATTCCGGCGATCTTCAGGCGTGTCGCGGCGCGCGCCGCCGCCGGCGAGGATGACGCTTCGCAGCCGCTCAGGACGGGTGACCATCAGTTTCGCGGCGATGCGCGCCCCCATCGAGAACCCGAGGACGTGCGCCTGGTCGACGCCGGCTTGATCCAGGAGGCGGACGACGTCTTCGATCATCTCCATGCCGTAATGTTCGACCCCACGCGGATGCCCGCTTCGTCCGTGCGCCCGCGCATCGGGCGCGAGGATCCGGTAGTCCTTCCTCAACGCCCGAATCACGCCCGCATACGCGAAGTCGTCGTAGCCGCCGCCGGAGCCGTGCAGCAGGACGAGCGTCTCGCCCGTTCCTTCGTCGAGATACTGAATCTTGACGCCGTTCGAGAGGAACGATCGGCTGGCGGCGAGAAGGGGCGACACACCGACCACGCAGAGCAGTACGACCGCCACGCATCTCTTCATACGACGCCATCGTAATCGATCACCGGCGAGTCGTCCGGGTGTCCAAAGTGATCGGCTACTGCTGAATGAACAGGACCTGCCCAGTCCCGACCGAGATCCCGTTGTTGGTCACGTACACGCCGCCATTGACCACCAGGAGCGACGTCGGCCGGTTGAGCCCTCCATAGACCACGCTGCGGGTTCCGTCGGGTGCGACACGGACGATCTGGCCTGGCCCGCCGAAGAATACGGGACCCGTCGCGTGTTCGAGCACGTACAGGCTGCCATCTGGTCCGAAGTCGAGATCGATGGCGGTCTTGAATCCGCCCTGAAAGACGACCGGGGCCTGCCCGGGAACCACGCGGTAGATGTTGGCGGCGCCCGCCGCGAACGGCACGCCCGAGAGTTCGCTCACGTAGTAAGCCCCATCCGGTCCGACGACGACATCGGTAGGCACGGCGTCGGTGGGCCGGCCGGAGGCGCGGGTGGGAAACACGGCAACCGTCGAAGCGGCACCGTTGGCCTTGACCGAGACGAGCGCGTTGGCACCGGCATCGGTGACCAGGTGTTCGCCCGGCAGCGCGAGAACGCCGAACGCGTTGGAGTCGACGAGTCCGCCATCCGGATTGGCAAGCTCTTCCTCGTCGGCTATGTCCGACACGAGACGCCATTGGCCGCTCGCCGACACCTGGAGCAGCGTGCCGAACAGCTCCCCACCCGGTCCCCAGCCGGCACGAAGGGCAGGATGGCCGCCCGATCCGATCGCGAGCAGGGCGCCGCCCCGTCCGAGCAACGAGATGTCGTTCGGGCCGTTGGCCTGGCCGGTCGCGGTCGCCGCCGAGGGCAGGCTCGACACGACGCGCGTCTGTTCACCCTTCCAGAGACGGCTGACCGCCCCGCTCAGGCCGAAGCACGCCGGACCATCCGGGGGGACGATGACCTGACACGGACCAGCGCCGCCGCGGCCGGCCTCGGCGACATACAACGCGCCCTCGGGCCCGAACGCCATGCCGCGGGGATTGTCGAGCCCGCTCATGACCACCTGAACGCTTGGCTGTGCCTCGACGCGGCCGATCAGAGCGCACGCGACCGCCAGGATTGCCGCACCAAGCATCCGCATCCGAGAGAACGATCGTTGTCTGTTCATCACACTGCCTCCCTGTGTCGGCCCGCGGCGCGCGGACCGGGGGCGCAGTATGGCAGATCGCTGAGTCTGACGGCGAAACCGTTCGGGGTGAACCCGGAAAGACCGAAGGCGGATCGACAAGGATCAATCCAGCTCCCTCTCCAGTTTGTCCACCAGTTCGTCGAGTTGCGCCGACACCGCGCGGACGGGTTCGGCGTGGCTCAGATCGACGCCCGCTTTCTTCAGGAGCGTCATCGGATGATCTGAGCCACCAGACTGCAGCAGCTTCAGGTACCGATCGACGGCGGTCTTGCGGGTTGATGGATCGGCGCTGCCGATCTCCTCCATCAATTTCGCCGTCGACGCAAAGCAGGTCGCGTACTGATAGACGTAGTACGGCGATTGATAGAAATGCGGAATGCGCGCCCAGGTGTGCTGCGCGCGCGGATCGGGCGACAGCGCGTCACCCCAATACTCGGCGAGCAGCCTGGCATAGATGCCGTTCAGCACTTCGGACGTGATCGGCTGATCCTTCTCCACGAGGCGGTGCACTTCGAGCTCGAAGTCGGCGAACAACACCTGGTTGTAGAACGTGCCGACAATGCCATCGATCGCGTGCTGCAGCAGGACGATGCGTTCCTCGCGGGTCCTGGCGCGGGCCAGCATGTAATCGAGCAGCAAGGCTTCGTTCAGCGTTGACGGCACCTCGGCGACGAAGATCGTGTAGTCCGAATAGATAAATGGCTGCGTCTCGTGCGACAGCATGGTGTGCATCGAGTGGCCGAGCTCGTGCGCGAGCGTGAACACCGCGTCGAGCGTGTCGTTGTAGTTCATCAACATGTACGGGTTCGCGCCGTAGACCGGCGCCGAGTAGGCGCCGATGCGCTTGCCCTGGTTTTCGTAGACGTCGATCCAGCGTTCCGAGAAGGCACGCCGCACCCGCGTCTGGTAGTCGGAGCCGAGCGGCGCCACCGCCTCGACGATCCACTCGAACACATCGTCGTAGCGGTACTTGACGTCGTAATCGATGATCGGCACGAGCGCGTCGTAGAGGTAGTAGTCCGAGACGCCGAGCACGCGCTTGCGGAGGTGGTGATAGCGGCGGAAGGCCGCCACGCCGTGCTTGGTTTCGCGAATGAGGTTCTCGACCACGCTAGTGGGGATGGCGTTCCCGAAGAGCGCGGCATCGAGCGTGGTCTGGTAGCCGCGGGCCCGCGCCTGGAACCACTCGCCGTGCATCACGCCGTTGTAGATCGTCGCGTAGGTGTTGATGTTGGCGATGTAGCTGTCGTACAGCGCTTCGTAGGCCAGACGGCGATCGGACTGGGCGCGGCGCGTCAGCAGCAGCTTGCGATACTGCCCGTAGCTCACCTGGGTCGATTCGCCGGTGGAGAGCGTGACCGTCTGGAATCGCGCGTCCGCGGTCGAGAGCGCCGCGTAAGCGTCCCGCGGCACGCTGCCCACGCGATCCGACAACGACAGCAGCTTTTCGCCCTGTTCGTTCAACACGTGTTCCTGCAAGCGGAACACTTCCTCGATCGCGAAACGGTAGACGGTGAGCTCCGGCGACCGGTGCAGCCACTCTTGCACGGTCGCGAGCGGCAGCTTCAATAATTCCGGGCTGAACCAGGACGTGGCCTGCTGCCACTTGGCCAACAGCAGCTGCACACGCTGCCGCCGCGCGTTGATGGTGTTGTTGCGCTGATCCTCGTCGTACTGCAGCGACGGGTAGTACCACACCTTGTAGCTGAGCTGACCGAGCGCGTCGCGATCGCGCAGCGCACGCAGGAGCTGCTCCGGTCCCTGCCCCAGCGTGCCCTCGTATTTCTTATACGCGTCGATGCCGCGGTCGAGCTCGGCAAACGCGGTCTCCCAGGCCTCCCAACTCGGGAAAATCGAGTTCAGGTCCCAGGTGTACTTCTGGTCGATGGCGCGGCGGTCGGGTACGAGCGTAGCAGGCGCGGGAACGGGGGAGGACATCAAGCGATCATAACAAGTCCGCCAGCTCATTCATGGCCGCGCCGATGCGTTGCACGCTTTTTTTTCGTGCAAGCGCTGCTGCAAGCGGCGCCGGAAGCGGCACCGTCTTGCCGATCGCGGGTTCGACGACCTCGCGGAATTTCGCGGGATGCGCAGTACTCAAGAACATCCCTGCCTTCCCAAGATAGGCAATCGCGGTGTGTGGATCCGCAACATATCCAAACCGCTTGTCGAGCTCTGCGATCGCGGAGCGCACTTCATCGTCGGTGTGCGCGGTCGAAGTAATGAGCGATCGCATCGCGCCCACCTCGCCATCAAACAACCACGTCAGACGCTCGAGGTTGCTCGGACTGCCGACGTCCATCGCATTCGCGATCGTCGGCACGGAGGGCCGCGGCTCGATGCGTCCCGACGCGAGGTAGCGCGGCACGGTGTCGTTGATCGTGGTGGGTGCGGAGAACGCCGCGATCGGCGCACCGAGCCGCCACGCCATGACGCCGGCCACGAGATTGCCGAAGTTGCCGCTCGGCACCGAGATCGTGAGCTTGCGGTCCGGAGACTGCAGCGCGGCGTACGCATAATAGAAAATCTGCGGGAGCAGGCGTCCCAGGCTGATCGAGTTGGCCGAGGTCAATCGCAGGCGTGATTGCAGCGTCCGATCGGCGAACGCTTCCTTCGCCAGGCGCTGGCAATCGTCGAACGAGCCGCGGACCGCGACGGCCGTGACGTTGCCGCCGAGCGTGGTGAACTGGGCTTCCTGCACGTCGCTGACCTGGCCTTCCGGATACAAGACGACGACGCGCGTGCCGGACACGCCGTGGAAGGCGTGCGCAACCGCGCCGCCGGTGTCGCCGGAGGTGGCGACGAGCACGGTGAGCCCTTCGACTCGCGGTCCGCCGCCTGCGGCGGCGGACCGCTCGCTCAGGGTGGCGGGCCGCTCACTCACGGACATCAGCCGGGCAAGCATGCGCGCGCCGAAGTCCTTGAAGGCGAAGGTCGGACCGTGAAATAGCTCCACCACGCTGAGGTGGTCGTCAAGCTTCACGATCGGCACCGGAAAATTCAGCGCGTCGCGAACCAGCGACGAGAGCGTGCCGCGATCGAACTCATCACCGGCGAGCTCGGCCGCGAGTGCGAGCGCGACATCCTGGAATGTCTGCCCGCGGCGTTCCTGCCACCACGACTCCGGCAGCGGATCGATTCGCGCGGGCACATAGAGTCCGCCGTCGGGCGCGATGCCCGCGAGCACGGCTTCACGTAACGAGACCGCGGGCGCCTTTCCGCGCGTGCTGACGCAGATCACAACGCTCGCCCCGCGGGCGGCCGAAGGCCGCTAATCGGAGCCTGCATCCGTGGCAGCCGCGAAATCCGTGGACTAGCCAATGACACGCGCGCCCTGCCGTCCTACGGGACAAACCCAGAGATCCGCGCCGGCGTTGCTGGCACCGTCGAAGGCGCGTTGCATCGCGGCGCCCGCGGACTGCGCAAGGTTGAGCGAGGCGGCGAGCGCGAAAATCGAGGGGCCCGAGCCGGACAGGCTGCAGCCGAGCGCGCCGGCTTCGAGCGCGGCGGCTTTCACGGCGGAAAATCCCGGGACCAGTGACAGCCGCTTCGGCTCGGCGATGGTATCGACGAGCGAACGGGACAGCAGCCCGAGATCGTTGGTGTAGAGCGCCGCCACAAGACCGCCGACGTTCGCCCATTGCCGCGTGGCATCGCGCAGGGCAACCTGATCGCCAAGAAGTTTCCGTGCAACGCCGGTTTCAATTTCGAAATGCGGGTGCAGAACCGCGCACGCGAGACCCTCCGGCACCGGCAACCGCACGATATCTGGCGGTTGAGCGCTCCGCGCCAGGATGAACCCGCCATACAACGACGGCGATACGTTGTCCGGGTGAATCGCACCACAGCCGGCCTGTTCGCCCGCCATCGCGCACTCGAGCAGCAGGTCGAGCGGCGCCGGCCGGCCCAGCAGCTCATTGGTGGCCACCACCGCCGCGACGGCGCTGGCGCCGCTGCTGCCGATCCCGCTCGCCAGCGGCAAGCCTTTATGAATGGTCAGGGCCACCCCGCGCGTGGTCTGCAGCCGCTGCAGCAGCGCGAGGACCGCCGCCGACGCCGTGTTTTTCCGGGGATCGAGCGGGAGGCGGCCGCCATCACCGTGAATGGCGGCAATCGTCACACCGGCGTCATCCTGCGGCGCCGCCATCACGATGTCGCCGGGTTCATCAAGGGCAAACCCTAGGACATCGAACCCGCAGGCGACGTTGGACACCGATCCCGGCGCGTAAACGGCAATCATCGGGTCATCAGTGTCTAATCGGTGCTAATCGGTGGCCGAACACCGGCGCGTGAAATTCCACGGCGTTCATCGCCTTGGTGACGAAGCGGTGGGGCGCGGTCTTGCGCGCTTCAACCGCCGACGCCAGGTCGATGTGCGACAGGATCACGCCGCCGAAGATGGTGCCGAGCGCGGTGGTGTCTTTCGGCAGCAGCAGCACCTTGGTGGCGGGAATCCGGTCGGACACCTGCCAAGGCTACATTTTTTCTTCGTGCTGCCGAAAAAAATGAATCAGAGACGTGTATTCTGTTCTTCCGTAGATGAGCACACTCGCAGGCGGACGCCTGACCACCATCGGCACGAGTCCCGGCAAGACCCCCTGGTCTTCGACCGACGCAGCGGAGTTGTACGATGTGCTCCGCTGGGGACGGGGCTACTTCTCGGTGAGCGAGCACGGCCATCTCCATGTCCATCCCACCAAGGATCCGAATCGCGGCGTCGATCTGAAGCGGCTGGTCGATCGGCTGCAGCTGCGCGGCCTCGCCGTGCCGATCCTGATCCGGTTCAGCGACATCCTGAAGCACCGCCTGGGCGAGATCCACGGCGCGTTCCAGCAGGCGATCACGCAGAACCAGTACCAAGGGAAGTATGTCTGCGTCTATCCGATCAAGGTGAACCAGCAGCGGCAGGTCGTCGAGGAAGTGCTGAACTTCGGCGCGCAGTACGGGTTCGGCCTCGAGGCCGGCAGCAAGCCGGAGTTGCTGGCCGTGTCGGCCATGGCCACCAACGACACGCCGATCATCTGCAACGGCTTCAAGGACTTTGAATTCATCGAGATGGCGATGCTGGCCCAGAAGATGGGCCGCAAGATCATCCCGGTGGTCGAAAAATACACCGAGCTCGAGCTGGTGCTCGAATACGCCGAAAAGGTGGGCGTGCGGCCGCAGATCGGCATGCGCGTCAAGCTGGCGGCGCGCGGTTCAGGCCGCTGGCAATCCTCGGGCGGCTTCCGGTCGAAGTTCGGCCTGACCGTTACCGAAATCCTGCGCGGGTTCGAGGACCTGAAGAAGCGGGGCATGGAAGACTGCCTCAAGCTGCTCCACTTCCACCTCGGCAGCCAGATCACGCACATCCGGATCATCAAGGGCGCGCTCAACGAGGCGGCGCGCGTCTACTGCGAGCTCGCCAAGCAGGGCGCCGGGCTCGAGTTCATGGACGTTGGCGGCGGCCTCGGCGTGGATTACGACGGCTCGCAGACCAACTTCGAGTCGTCCATGAATTACACGCTCCAGGAGTACGCCAACGACGTCGTCTATCACATCCAGACGGTGTGCGACGAGGTCGGCGTCAAGCATCCGACCATCGTGTCGGAGAGCGGGCGGGCGATCTCCGCGTATCACAGCATGTTGATCTTCAACGTGCTGGGCACGCTCGGCTTCGGCGAGGAGAAGATCCCGACCCAGGTGAAGGAAGAATTCGAGCAGCCGCTGGTCGACCTGATCGAGGCCTATCACGGCGTCACGCAGCGTAATGCGCTCGAGACCTACCACGACGCGCAGCAGGCGCTCGACATGGCGATGAACCTGTTCAGCGGCGGCTACCTGTCGCTCGAACAGCGCTCGCACGCGGAAAATCTCTACTTCGCCATCTGCGAGAAAATCTACAAGCTCTGTCAGAGCATGTCGGAAGTGCCGGAAGAACTGCAGGCGCTCGAGGAGATGCTCTCGGACACCTATTTCTGCAACTTCTCGCTGTTCCAGTCGATCCCCGACAGCTGGGCGATCAAGCAGCTGTTCCCGGTGATGCCGATCCACCGCCTCAACGAGCGGCCGGTCAATCACGCGGTGCTGAGCGACATCACCTGCGACTCGGACGGCAAGATGGATCAGTTCATCGATCGTCGTGACGTCAAGAAGACGATCATGCTCCACCGCTTCAACGGCGAGCCGTATTACCTGGGCGTCTTCCTGGTCGGCGCCTACCAGGAGATTCTCGGCGACCTGCACAACCTGTTCGGCGACACGCACGCCGTGCACATCTCGCTCGGCGAGAACGGCATCGATCACACCGAGGGTGCGCGGGTCGAGCACATTATCAAGGGCGACACGGTCCGCGAAGTGCTCAAGTACGTCGAGTTCGATCCGGAAGCGCTGATGGGCAAGCTCCGTCGCGACGTCGAAGGCGCCGTCAACGCGGGCCGGATGGAAGATCCGCAGGCCGGGCGCCTGTTGCGTTTCTATGAAGAAGCCTTGATGGGCTATACCTACCTCGAAGACCCGAACGCGGATTGATTCCCGCGGCTTTAGCCGCGGGATCCATATCGTTTCAGGCGCAGCTCCAGATGACGCCTGATATCTGTCCACTCGCTCTTCACGATCGAATACAGCACTGAATCGCGGACGGTGCCATCGCGCCGCGCCTGGTGATGCCGCAACACGCCGTCCTTCTTCGCGCCTAACGCCTCGATGGCGCGCTGCGAGCGGAAGTTGAAGTCGTCGGTGCGAAGTCCCACCACCGCGCAGCCCAATGTGTCGAACGCGTATTCGAGCAGCAACAGCTTGCACGTGGTGTTGACGCGGGTCCGCTGGCAGCGCATCGCGTACCACGTGTAGCCGATCTCCACGCGATCGATCGCCGGGACGATGTCGTGATAGCGCGTGCTGCCGAGGATGGTGTTGCTGGCGAGATCGCGGACGGCCCAGGGCAGCATGTGGCCGGCGTCCTGCCCTTTCAGCGCGTCGGCAATGTAGGTCTGCGTCGACGGAGGATCGGGCACCGAGGTGTACCACAACTGCCACAACTCGCCGTCGGCGGCCGCATCCGCAAGTCCGTCGCGGTGATCGTACGACAGCGGCTCGAGACGGATGCCGTCCCGCTCGAGAACGGTGGGCTGCGGATGAATCACGACTCGACTCCGATCATGCACTCAAAGTACACCAACCGCACACCACGATAGGTCTTCTTGCCGGCCTGCCGGTAGCCGCACCGCCGGTAGAACTCGCCCGCCCCGGCGTCCGCATCGTAGGCATCCAGGCGAATCGCGTGGGCGTTCAGTTCGCGCGCCACGCGCAACGCCTCCGCCATCAGCGCGCGCCCGATGCCGCGGCGTTGCCGCCGGGGATGCACGGCCATGTTGGTCAAGTGCAGCGGCTTCTTGCAGGCCGTAAAATACGAGACGTCGATCGCCCACGGCTTCTTCGTCTGCAGCGTCAAGGTCGCGATGATCTTGCCGCGATCACGGGCGACGAGCACAGTGGAGGCCTTGAGATCGCGTAACACGGCCGCCTCGTTGGTGATCGATGACCAATGGCCGTGGCCAAAATCGCGGGTCAGCTGCTCGGCAGCGGCGGCGCGCACGTCGGCGATGGCCGCCGCGTCGGCAGCAGTGGCCCTCGAAAATCGCAAGACGTCAGTGGAGCTGATCACGTACGCTAACCACGGAGATCACCAAGCACGCGGAGAACATCCTGGTAATGCGATCGCCGCTAAGCAGCACTGGCATTTTCCAAAATGAGTCTCCGTGTGCACCGTGTCTCTCCGTGGTTGACGTCCGTGATCACTGACCGGGCTTGTATTCGCGTTCGGTGTGGCCCTTCAGCTGCTCGCGATAGAAATACACGTCGCGCAGGTTGCCGGTGGCGTAGCGCTCCGCCTGATCGTTGAAGTGTTTCGACGCCGGGTTGCTGCTGAGCCCGCCCGCGGTCACCGCCCTCGCCGTCACCTGATCGCCGAACTCGATCACCGCCACGAAGCTGTTGCCACTGGTGCCGTACCACTGCTTGGTGCCGGGATAGGCGCGGGCGCCGAATGAGGCGAGCGAGCCCCACCGCGCCGAGGTGAACATCACCGGCGTGCTCGGCTTGCTGTCGTCGAACGTCTGGACGATCGCCGCGTCGTTGCGCTGGAAGCGGTTGATGTCACCCCACGGCGTCTGCCACTGGCCGAAGTCGGCCTGCAGCTTGTCGACGCCGGCGGCCAGCGACACCAGCCGCTGCTCGGCCGTGGCGCGCGACCGCATGTACGCGTAGGTCGAGACGCCGGCCTTGCGGGCCTCGGGCGTGACGCGCTGCCACAGATCCTCACCGTAGACAATCGCCACCGCGGTTGGCACCGACGTCGCCGACCAGCGGTAGTCCCAGCCCTTGAGGAGCGCAATCGGCTCGGCGAGCTTGCCCTTCAACGCGTGCGACGCCGGCGCGGCGTCGTAGGCCTTCACCAGCAGCGGAATCTGCGCCTCGAACTCGGGCAGGAGGCTGTCGTAGGCGGCGCCGATCAGCGAATCGACCGTGAAGCCCTTCTGGCCCTCGAGCACCCTGATGGCGTGAATGCCGCGCGGGTTCTCGCTGCCCGAATCGACATAGGCCGGAAAATCCTTCTGCCGCGGGCTGTGCTGGGCGCCGGCCGCCGAGAACGGATAGTTGTTGGTGTTGTAGACCCAGCCATTCGGCGGGTTGACCACGTTCGGCGTCTCGTCGAACGACAGCACGCCGTTCCACTCGGTGGCGGGATTGGTGCCGTCCACCGGCCTGGTCCAGTCGAATTTCGGATCGCGCCTGGGAATGAAGTTGGAGTGGAGGTAGGCAATGTTGCCGTCGGCGTCGGCGTAGAGCGTGTTGTTGGACGAATTGGTGTGCGCTTCCATCACCTTCTTGTACTCGGCGAGGTTGCGCGCCTTGGTGCGCGAGAACGACTGGACCAGCGCCTTCATCGGCTCTTCCATCAGCCGCACGCTCACCCACTTGGTATCACCTTTTTCGGTGGCCTGCCGCACGATCGGGCCGCGATGGGTGCGATAGGTGGTGAACTCCTTCTGCGACGTCCCGCTCGCGGCCTGGTACGGCACGACGATCTTCTTCGCGACCAGCGGCCGCTCCTCCTTGCCGACGCGATAGGTGTAGCTGCCGTCGTCTTTCTTCGTGATCGTTTCGAGATACTCGTCGATGTTGTCGACGCTGCTCGAGGTGTGCATCCACCCAGCTTTGTCGTTGAAGCCCTGGTAGATGAAGAACTGGCCCCACGTCAGCGCGCCGTAGGCGTTGAGGCCCTCCTCGCTCACCATGTGCGCTTCTTCGCGGAAGAAGAACGAGGTGTGCGGGTTGATCAGCAGTTGCGCCTTGCCTGAAGCCGTGTTCATGCCCGCGATCGCAATGCCGTTGGATCCTGTTGGTTCCACGACCGGTTCAACACCGTGCGATCCGCCGAAGCCCGCGGTGCTGTCCGAGGGCGAAGGCGGACCGAACCGCGCCGTGGTCGTGACCGGTTTCGCGTCACCGTAAAACGCTTCGAGCTCGCGCAAGTTGACCCGCTCGATGTCGCCGCCGATCGAGCCTTCGCTGAAGCTCAACGCCATCCACGGCTCGAACTTCGTGATCACCCGCGGCGTCACGTCGGGATGCGTCGCCAGGTAGAAATTCAACCCGCCGGCCCACGCGTCCATCAGCGCCTTCAGCCACGGCGGGCTCTCGTCGTATTGCGCCTGCATGTCCGCGGGATCGATGAAGAGCTTCATGCGGAGATCGCGATAGATCTGGCTCTCCCCTTCCGCTTCGGCGAGGCGGCCCTGCGAGTTGATGAAGTTGGTCTCGACCCGGTTGAAGTCGTCTTCCGCCTGCGCATACATCAGGCCGAACACGACGTCGGCGTCGGTCTTGCCGTAAATGTGCGGCACGCCCCAGTCGTCGCGAATGATCGTGACGCCTTCGGCGCGTTGCTTCCACGCCGCCACCTCCGGGCTGTCGGGCGTGGTGGCGGTCTGGTTGCAGGCAGCAAGAGACAGGGCGAGTACGAAAACACGTGTCTTCATGGCGCTGTGATTCTACTTCGGAGAAACGACGACTCGAAACCCAATGAATGGACGTCGGGCCCCAGGCTCGGCGGCCCCGCGCGTGGTGGTGCGGATGAGTTGTGGATTGTCAGCAAAGCCACCGCCGCGCATCACCCAGAGAGCGTCGGCGTCGAGATTCGAGCGATCGTCGGACGCATCGTAGGGATAGGGCTGCAGCGGACTCCTCGTCCACTCCCACACGTTGCCGGCCATGTCTGCCAAACCGTGCGCGCAGTCGGGGCAGGCGAATGTCCCGACTGGGGCCGTGCCGGCCGCACCGAAGTTGGCGTACTCGCGCCGCGGCTCATCGCCCCACGGGTAACGCCGTCGATCCGATCCCCGCGCGGCTTTTTCCCATTCCGCTTCCGTGGGCAGCGTCACGCGCCAGCCGTCGCGCAACGCTTGCGCCAGGCGCGCCGGCGTCGCGGCCGAGCTCTTGAGGGTGGCTTCGAGCCACCGGCAGTACGCGAGTGCGTCGGTCCAGGAGACAAACCTCACGGGATGGTCCGGCGGTCCGGCGGTGGCGCGCGAATCAATCGTCCACGTGCCGGCCTGCGCGAACTTCGTGAATTCGGCCACCGTCACTTCGTGGCGCCCGATGAAAAACGCCGGCACCTCGACGGTGCCTTCGGCCTGCGCCGGCGACCAGCGCTCGTTGTCGTAGGCCAGCGGATCGCGCGCGCGATCGGCGCCCATCGTCAAGGGGCCCGCAGGGATTTCCACGAAATCGGGGACTTGGGGCTTGGGGCTTGGGGCTTGGGCCTGAAGAAGCGGCAACAAAACCAAGATCGAAATTACCCAAGTCCCAAGTCCCAAGTCCCAAGTCCCAAGTCCCAAGCCCCAAGCCCCTCTCAATTCGCCGCCCTCTGGCACGCGAATGACCAGCCGTGCTTGCAGGCCCGCTGATACAACTCCGGCTCGGACATCTCCAGGAGGTTCGGACCCCCTTCGCGCAACAGCAACCGCAGATCGAGCGGACGCGGATTGGTGCGACTGATCGTCGAGGCATCCAGCAGGTTCAGGCAGCCGGCCTGGAACCGGCCTTCGCACGCGCGCGAGAAGTAGGCGATCGCGCGCTCCGGATCCTTCTCCACGATGCGACCCTCGAGATGATGGCGGCCCAGCTCATTGCACGCCCAGCCGGCGTTGTCGCCGCAGTAGTTCGCCTCGATGCGGACCAATCGCTCGCACGCCTGCGGCCGGTTCGCGGCGCACGCCTGCTCCCAGAACGGCAGCGAGTCGCCGCGATGCATCCCGTCGGCGGATCCGGTGTTCATCATCACCACGAAGAATGCCGCCCACACCGCCATGTGGGCGAGGTTGCCGCGACCGAGCGGGCCATCGAGCGCGAGTCGATGCAACCACTCGCGGCGTCCAAGCGACGTCACCCAGCGATCGATCGCGGGCACGGCGAGGTTCAGGAGCGGCACGCACAACAGCTTGTCGTAGAAGGTCGGCATCCCCAGCGCGCCGAGGAGCGAAAACAATCCGAACACGCCGAGGCCGTACGACACGCCGAAGATGACGCGGCCAAACGGCGTGCGCGGCGAGGTGGACGGATCGGTGACGAGCAGGTGCATCCCAAGGAACACCGCCGACGGAATATCGGAGTCGACGAAATACGGCACGCCGGTGATCGCGGTATGGAGCACGCTCGAGCCCACCAGCGTCACGGCCGCCGCGGCCGTGACCGGAGTGATGGCGAAGAAATACATCACCACGAGCCCGATCGCGAACAGCACCGTATAAATACGCGGGCCGAGGCTGAACGTCGTCGCAATCTCCTGGCCCCAGGTGAAGTGCGTGGTCCCCGTCGCGAGCAACACGATGGAGAAGATCGCCAGCGTGAAGGCCGACGGGTTGAAGATGTGCACGCGCTTCCCGTCGCGGTGCCACTTCACGAACGCCTTGCCGAGGAAGCCGACGGCAATCAACACGAACTGCCAGTAGAACCAGTCGTCCTTGAACCAGAGAAACAGGTTGGTGCTGAAGACGATGGGCAGTGGACCAAAGCCGATCGGATAGTCCTCTCCCCGCGACCAAAACAGGAGGATGTCGAACGCGTACGCGAACAGGAGCTGCCCCAGCAGCAGGGGCATGAAGTCGTAAACGGGCGGCCAGTAATAGCCCCAGTAGAGATAAACGGCACCGTGGCACATGGCCTGCACGTAGTGCTGGGGCCTCGGGGGAACCTTGATCAGCCGTGGCCCGCGGCCGCGTCTACGGGTAAATGCCAGCCAAATCAGCCCAATCAGCAGGACGGCGCCGGCCCCCCAGAACGACCAGGTCAGGATTGGCGACGCCTGCACGCGGGGCAGCGCCGTGAGGGCCAGCAGCGCCGCGGTGAAGCCCAAAGGAATAGCGAAAGACCCGATCATAAGTCGTTGACAATTATGGCCTGACAGCTAGATCCTTGTGCCGCCATGGCCACTCTTTCTCGAAGCTTGATCCGTCGCGTCCTCCTCGGCGCGTCGGCACTCGTCCTCACTTTCGGCATAGTCGGTCTCGTCGCGCAGCAAAAAGGCGAATGGCCTTCTATTACGGGAGGCGACTCCTCGACACGGTATGCGCCGTTCGATCAAATCAACGCGAACAACTTCAACACCCTGAAGGTCGCGTGGGAATGGCGCGGTGAAGTGCCGCCGGGCGTCGAGCTCGGCGACATCAACGCGCGCGGGTTGCCCATCTACGTGGACAACCTGCTCTACACCACCTCGGGGCCGCGCCGCACGGTGGTGGCGCTCGATCCCGTCACCGGCAAGACGATCTGGACCTTCCAGGAACCGGAAACACCGCGCCACGCCTATTCCATGCGCTCGAATCACGGTAAGGGTGTGGCGTATACGCGGATCGGCGGCCGCGGCGTGATTCTGGTGACGACGCCCGGGTTCTTCCTGCACGCGCTGGACGCCAAGACCGGCCAGCCGCTCGAGGGCTGGGGCACGTCGGTGCCGGTCCGCGGCTTCCCGAAGACCGGATCGATCGACATGCTGAAGGATCTGATCGCCGACTGGCAGCCCTGGAACGACGCGAAGTTGCCTTACGATCCGGCCAACGGCCTGCCGCTCTCGCTCGGCTATATCACCACCTCGTCTCCGCCGATCGTCGTCAACGACGTGCTCGTGATCGGCAACTCCGCCGAACAGGGCTACAACCAGACGCGCATCGAGAACGTGCCGGGCGACATCCTCGGCTACGACGTGCGCACCGGCAAGTTCCTCTGGAAGTTCCACGTGATTCCGCGGCCGGGTGAATTCGGCCACGACACGTGGGAGAACGATGCGTGGAAGTGGACCGGCGACGTCTCGTCGTGGGCGCCGATGTCGGCGGACCCGGCGCGCGGGCTCGTTTACATCCCGACCAACGGCGCCACCATCGACTACTTCGGCGGCTTCCGCCCGGGCCACAACCTGTTCAGCACAAGCGTGATTGCGCTCGACGTCAAGACCGGCAAACGCGTCTGGCACCAGCAGCTCGTGCATCACGACATCTGGAATTACGACACGCCGACGGCGCCGATCCTGATGGACGTGAACGTCGCGGGCAAGGGACGCATCCCCGGTTTGTTCCAGATTACGAAGCAGGCGTGGGTGTATTCGTATAACCGGCAGACCGGCGAGCCGATCTGGCCGATGGTCGAACGCCCGGCGCCGCCGTCGCTAGTACCTGAGGAACGGCTCGCCAAGACGCAGCCGCACGTCACCAAGCCGGCGCCGTACGATTTGCAGGGCCGCACTGAGGCGCACCTGATCGACTACACGCCGGAGATCCGCAAGCTTGCCCTCGCGCGCGCGAAGGAGCGCGACCTGCTCGCGCCGCTCTTCGCGGCACCGACCCATCGCGGCAACAAGGAAGGCCAGGGTCCGGCGAACATCTGCCCCGGCGGCGGAGGCGGCGCAAACATCACCGGTCCCCCTGCTGCCGACCCGGCGGCCGGCGTTATCTTCGTCGCTTCGACCAGTGGCTGCTCGCCCACGCTGCTCTCACCTGCGAGCGAGCGCGACAACGACAAGATGACCGGCAAGACGCTGGCCGCGTGGGTCACGTCGCGCGGCGAGAAGCCGCCCGCGCGTCCTGCGCAGCCGAACGATCCGCTCGCCGGGATTCCCGACATCTTCAAGGGACCCGTCGGCCGCATCACGGCAATCAACATGAACACCGGCGAACATCTCTGGATGACCCCGCACGGTGATTCACCGACCACGCAGCAGGAAGCGTTCCGCGCCAACCCGTTGCTCAAGGACGTGAAGAACCTCGACACGAACTGGGGCCGCCGCGGCACCGCGGCCCTGGCCGCATCGTCCACGCTGCTGTTCTCGGCCGGGCAGACGGCCGACAACGCGCCGAAGCTGTTCGCGATCGACAAGCGGACCGGCAAGCGGGTCGGCGCCGTCGCCACGCCGCGCCTTGGTGCGTATGGCCTGATGACCTACATGCACAATGGCAAGCAGTACATCGTGTTGCCGGTGAATGGCGGCTACACGGCGATGGCGCTGCCGTAGCTACACAAACCATATAGCCCCCGCCTTTTTAGGCGGGGGTGCGTGGCTGGACATCGATCAGGCCGGATCCAGAAATGGGTCCGGCCTTTTGTTTTGGATGCATGCTGACCCCCGGCTAAAGCCGGGGGCTATAAGCCGGGGGCTATAAGCCGGGATATGGGGTCAGAAGCGGAAACCGCCGCCGAGCGTGAATCGCACCGCGTGACCGAGGAACGCGTCGTCGCGCAACTCGAGGTTCGGACCGAACGACGGTCCCGGGTACTCGACGATCCGATCCGCGACATCGACGCGCAGGAACGTCGTGCGCGTCGTCGAGATTTCCACTCCGCCACCAATCTCGTAGGCCGGCATCGCATGTCCCGTTGCCATCAAGCACGACAGCGGTGGCGGGAAAATCGCGATGCACGGAAACGGTTCCGGCGCTGCGGACGAGCGCAGGAATCCCGCGGCCGCTTTCGCGAACGGGCGGATGCGATTCACCTGCGGGCCGAGCGTGACGCCGAACAGGCCCTCGAGGCGGGAACCGCTGAACGCAAACCGTCCGGACGGAAAGTCCGACGGATACCACGTCAGATCGGCGTCGACGCCAATCAGCGAGGTGGGCTGCCACGTGATCCGGCCGCCGACGCCGAGATCGGTGCCCTCGAACTCGCTCCATTGCGACGCGGCGAGATGCACGCTGCCTTCAAACGACTGCGCAAAGGCCTGTGGGGTGATGAGAGCGAGACTAAGGACAAGCAGTGCAAGAATTCTTGAGGACATGCATCACGCTTAGCCTGCCAGTGACCAGAATTTGCCTTCCAGGCCGGCGTCGGTGAGCAGTTGCTGGGACGCTTCTTGCGGCCGTGGTTTCCACTCCAGCGCGAGGCGGCCGTCGTACCAGTGTTGCGCGAGCAACCACAAGTTGACCGCCGGCACGATTGTGCCCACCGGCGTTTCTCCCTGGGCCGACCACATGTGGACGTGTTCTTCGGACCTGAAGAACTGGATGGTCTTTCACGTGTAACCGATGTTGTCCCACCAGCGCGCCGCGGGCACCGCGAAATGGGCCACGCCGTGAGCGTCGAGGATCCGGCCGCGTTCGACGCGATACACGATCGGCGCGTCGCAGTCGCCGCACGCACTGTCGATCCGCATCTCGCCCTTGATGAGCGCCGGGATGCCGAACGCGTCCCAGGCGCAGTTGGCGTACCAGGATCGCTCGCCGCTGGTCACGCGATGCGGCGTGGGCACCGACGAGAACGGCAGCGCCATCCACACTTCCTTGGTTCGTTGATCGAGGACGATCGCGTGAGCTTCGTCCAACCGCTGGTAGGCCGCCTTGATCTCGTCGAGGGGAATATTCAGCTGCGCCGAGAGCGCCGCCGAGCGCGGCACGCCGCCCTCGGCGAACGTTCGATAGATCGCGTGTCGAACTCGAAGGACGAGCTCCGATAGCATTACGTCCGCGCTGCTGACCGCCGCCGCATCTCGAGGAACTTGCGGACGGCGCGATCGAAGCGATCCTGCAGCGGCTTGCGCTCCTCGGGCGCGAGCGGACCGATGCGCGCCCACGCCGCCTGCGCGCTGCGCACCTCCTGCTCGGCGGCGCGCTGGCGGGCGTCCTCGGCCTGGCGGGCGGCGCCGGCGCCCATGGTGTTGGCGGCTAGCGCCTCGCGCCACTGCCGCGCGAGCAGTTCGGCGGGCGACAGGTTCTTCGCGGGCTCGGCGCTCTCGGTCGGCAGGAGCTTTTCGACCTTGGCGATGAGCTTCTCAATCTTGCCCTTGGTCAGCTCGGGATCGATGTCGGTGCCCTTGAACGCGCTCGGCCACCGCGTGACGAGCGCAAACAAGGCGGCGTTGACACGTTCGGCGAGCGGTGCCAGCGTGTGCCGCGGCAGCTCGGGGCCCTGCACCCACCGCGCGCGCGCGGCCTGCACCTTGGCATAGAGATCGTCGGGCTGCGGTACGTCGGCGGCATCCGCCTGCGGCAGCAGCGCTTCGAGCTCGGCGACGGCCGACTCGCGATCGGCCATCTTGCCCTGCAGCGCCACCTGGTCGCGGTTCTTGAAGCGCTCGAAGAAGAGATCGCACGCGGCGCGGAACTCGTTCCAGATCGCGTCGGACTTGCTCTTTTTGACCGGGCCAATCGTCTTCCACTCGGCCTGCAGCCGCTTGATGCGCGACGCCGCCTGCTCCCATTCCGTGGATTCCGACAGCTGCTTGGCTTCGGCGACGAGCGCCTCTTTGCGCTTGAGGTTCTCGGTCCAGTCCTGCTTGCGCTGCTTGAGATCTTCCTGGCGGCGCGTGAAGAAGCGATCGCAGGCGGCGCGGAAGCGCTCCCACACGGCCTTTTCGTTGCCGCGGGTCACGGGTCCAACCGCCTTCCATTCGGCCTGGAGACCCTTCATCGCTTCCGCGGTCTTCACCCAATCCGTGGCATCGGCCATGGATTCGGCGCGCGCGCACAGCGCTTCCTTCTTCTTCAGGTTCTCGACCCGCTCGGACGCCTGTTGCGCGAAGAAGTCCTTGCACTTCTCGTAGACCTGCTCCTGCGCGGTCTTGAACCGCGTCCACAACGTTTCGGCCTGGGATCGCGGCGCGGCGGCCACGGGCTTCCACCGTTCCTGCAGCGTGCGCATCTCGTTCGACGTTTTTTCCGGATCGGTGTCGGCCAGCGGCACGAGCGCTTCCATCTTGGTGCAGAGCTCTTCCTGCACCTGCACGTTGGCCCACCGCTTCCACTCTTCGGCTTCGCGCAACTCCTGGATGCGTGGCGTCAACGAGGTGCGCACCGCCTGGAGGCGCACCATCAGGTCCTCGCGATCCTGCTTGTTCGGCAGCGGCCCCATCGTGCCCACCGCCAGCTTCACTTCTTTCAGCAGCTGATCGGTCTGCTTGAGCGTGAGACTCTCCGCGGCGGCGCGGGTCTCGAACTTCTGCACGACCGCCTGCAGCCGCTGCAGGTTGTCCACTTGCTGCTGGCCCTTCGCGTCGCGGAAGGTCTGCTCCTTCGCTTCGAGCTTCTCTGACGCCGCATCGAACCGGCCCCTGAGGTCGGCATCGATGTCGATGTCGCGGGCGATGGCCTGCCACTGCTTGCGCAGCGCGTACCACTGGCTGCGCACGTCGTGGTAATTCGGGTTTTCGGCGATCGCCTCGATCTCCGGCACCAGCGCCGGCAACCGTTCGGCGGACTGCTTCGCCAGCTGCCGCCGCTCGTGGCGCTTCTGCGCCGCGCGGCACGCCTCGTTGAAACGGCGATCGAGCTCCGCCGCCCAGGCCTCGGGCATCGGCGCCATGCCTTCCCACGTGGCGCGCGCCTCGGCCAGCCGATCCTCCAGGTCTTCCCCGCCCAGCGCTTCCACGCGCGCACACACCGCGGCACGATCCGCCTGCTCCTGTTCGACGGCGCGGCGCTGGCGTTCCGCGTCGGCGCGGGCGGCCTCGTCGGCCGCGAGCCGATCGCGGACCACCGTGGACGCCGATTCGAAATCGGCTTCGATATTCGACTGAATGTCGGCATCGGCCAGTAGCTCCACCCACGCCACGCGCGCCGCCGCGTACGCTTCGCGCAGCTGGGTGAAGTCGCTCACCGACGAGAGGCCGCTCATCTGCGCCACGAGGTCGCGCGCTTTTTGCTGATCGGCTTCCTTGAAGGCCGGTCCGGTCTCTTCAGCGACGGCGGCCGGCGCCGCGGCTTTCAGTTGCGTGCGCGCCTTCTTCTGCGCCGCCTTGGTGCGCGCTTTCTCGGCAATGGCCGTCAGCGTGTCCACCGACGCATCCGCCAACTTGTCGATCGCGGCCACCGCCGCATCGGCGTGCTCGCCGCGCAGCGCCACGCCCTCGATCTCCGCGCGATCGGTCAACCGCTCGATGGCAATCAGCCGGGCACTGGCTTCGGCGCCATGCCGCGCCACGCTGCCCAGGGATCGCTCCTCGCGAATCGCCGCAATCGCGGCGCGCCGCACCTCTTCGGGACCCGCCGCCTTGGCCACGATCGCCAGCTCGCGCTCGCGGCCCAGCGAGGCCAAGGCCGCCACCGCGGTCATGGCCGCGGCCGCGTCGTGCTTGCCGGCCTGTTCCACCAGCTGGCCGAGCGCATGATCGCGCACGCTGCCTTCCGACTCGTTGCGCACGATGTCGGCCAGCACCGACGCATCGCCGATGCGCGCCACCGCAACGCGGCGGACACGCGCGTCGGCGTCATCCTTCGCGAACGCGTTGAGCGACTCGAGGTCGGCGGGATCCAGCTCGTGGATCGCCTCGATGCGGATGTTGGGGTCGGGATGCGTGGACTTGGACTGGGGGCGGAGCTTGTCGAGGATACCCATGCGGTGTTTCAGACCCCGGCGGCGTTGGCAGCGCGCCAACCGGTGCCTTCCTGGTTAGTGTGTCCGGTCGTGGCCCGTCACTACGGCGGGCGTCGCAGCTACAAGGGTCGCATTATCGCACTTTCTAACGGTTTCCGCCTTCGCGGCCGAAGGCCGCTACGGCGCGACCTCGCCGTAGCTCGCCTGCGCAGTTAAGAGCGAAGGCGGGCCAGGGGTTCCAGGGGTTCCAAGGGCTGGGTTCGGTTGGGTTCGGAGGTTGAAATAATCAATCAACTAATCTACATTAGTAGATATGAAAGAGGCGGCCGCGCTCTATCGGCTCCTGGGCGATGAGGCCCGGCTGCGCCTGCTGCGCGTACTCGAGAAGGATCGCTTCAACGTCAAGGAACTGACCGGCATTCTTGGCCTCGCGCAATCGGGCGTGTCGCGCCATCTCGGCCTGCTGAAGGACGCCGATCTCGTGGTCGAAGAACGCGACGGCGCCTATAGCTTCTATCGGCTGGCGCCCTCCCTGCGCGATCACTCGCAGGGTCCGCTGTGGCCCCTGCTCGAAGCGCAGTTCAAGTCGGCCTCGGCGTCCGCGGTGTTGAAGGCCGACGATGCCCGGCTGCAGGAAGTGCTGCGGTTGCGCCGCGAGAATTTCGAGCATGTGGGACCGGACACGCGCGATGGCCGTCAGCTCGTGCCCGGACGCAGCTGGGCGGCGTGGTCGCGCGCGCTCGGGTTGCTGTTGCCGCCGCTCGAGGTGGCCGACCTGGGTTGTGGTGAAGGCTACCTGACGGTGGAAACGGCGCGCTGGGCCAATCACGTCACCGCGGTCGATCGCTCGCCCGGCGTGCTGGCCCGCGCCAAGGCGTTCGCCGCGCGCAAGAAGTGCGCAAACATCACGTGGAAGAAGGGCGAGCTCGAAAAGCTGCCGATCGAGAGCAACACCATGGATGTGGCGCTGCTCTCGCAGGCGCTGCATCACGCCGCCGATCCCGCGCAGGCCCTGGGTGAGGCGGCGCGAATTCTCAAGCCGGGCGGCCGGCTGCTGATCCTCGATCTCCGGCCGCACGATGAAACGTGGGTGCGCGAAAAGCTCGGCGATCGGTGGTTCGGGTTCAGCGACGACCAGCTCGAGGGCCTGCTGGCCAGGGCCGGTTTCGGGGACCTCAAAGTGACGCTCGGCGCCAGGCGGACGCACGATCCATTCGCCGTGCTGCTTGCCGTCGGGACGAGGTCCGCCTCCGCGCGCCCGAAACCGCGCGCGCTACGGCGCGATGGGCCGCCACGGCAGCTCTGAATAGACCGGCTGCGTGAGCGGCCCAAAGGTGATGATGAACACGATTCAACCACAGCTCGATCGACTGCTCGCCGAACGGATTCTCGTGCTCGATGGCGCGATGGGCACCATGGTGCAGCGCCGCAAGTTGAGCGAAGCCGATTTTCGCGGCGAGCGGTTCAAGGATCATCCGCGCGATCTCAAGGGCAACAACGACGTGCTGGTGCTGACGCGGCCCGACGTGATCGCCGACATCCACGCCGAGTATCTCGCGGCGGGGGCGGACATCATCGAGACCAGCACGTTCAGCTCGACGGCGGTGTCGCAGGCCGATTACGGGCTCGAGTCGATCGCCTACGAGTTGAATCTCGAGGCCGCCACACTGGCGCGGCGGGTCGCGGATGAATGGACCGCGAAGACGCCCGGCAAACCGCGATTCGTGGCGGGCTCGCTGGGACCGACAACCAAGACGCTGTCGATCTCGCCGGACGTCAACCACCCGGCGTTTCGCGCCATCACCTTCGACCAGATGCGCGACGCCTTCAAGGACCAGGCGCGAGGGCTGATCGACGGCGGGTCTCACCTGCTGCTGGTCGAAACGCAGATCGACACCCTCAATGCCAAGGCGGCGCTGGTCGCCATCGACGAGGTGTTCGAGGAGAAAGGCGTCCGCCTGCCATTGATGGTCTCGGCCACGCTGACCGACCGCAGCGGCCGTACGCTCTCCGGACAGACGCTCGATGCGTTCTACCTGTCGGTGGAGCACGCCAAGCCGTTCAGCGTCGGCCTGAACTGCGCGCTCGGTGCGCGCGAGATGCGGCCGTACCTCGCGGAGCTCGCGCGCGCCGCCGACGGCTACATCAGCTGTTATCCGAATGCCGGGTTGCCGAATGCGTTCGGTGAGTACGACGAGAAACCGCACGAGACGGCCGCGCTGGTCAAGGAATTCGCGGAAAGCGGCTTCGTCAACATCATCGGCGGGTGCTGCGGCACCACACCTGATCACATTCGGGAAATAGCTCGGGCGGTTGACGGGCTTCGCCCTCGCGACGTCGGGAAATCGCAAGTCGTCGGGAAGTTCACACGCTTGTCGGGATTAGAACCACTCACTATCAGGCCGGACAGTAACTTCCAGATGATTGGTGAGCGGACCAACGTGACGGGCTCGAAGAAGTTCGAGCGACTCGTCAAGGCGAAGGACTGGCCCGGTACCGCCACCGTGGCCGCCGAGCAGGTCCGCGGCGGCGCCAACATCATCGACGTCAACATGGACGAAGGCATGCTGGATTCGGAGGCCTGCATGACCGAGTTCCTCAATTACATCGCCACCGAGCCCGAGATTGCGCGCGTGCCGGTGATGGTCGACAGCTCGAAGTGGTCGGTGATCGAGGCCGGCCTGAAGTGCGTGCAAGGCAAGGCGGTGGTCAACTCGATCAGCCTCAAGGAAGGGGAAGCGGACTTCCTGCACAAGGCGCGAATCATCCGGCGCTACGGCGCGGCGATGATCGTGATGGCCTTCGACGAACAGGGCCAGGCCGACACCGTCGAGCGGAAGGTGGCGATCTGCCAGCGCGCCTACCAGCTCCTCACCGAACAGGCGGGCGTCGATCCGTCCGACATCATTTTCGACCCCAACATCCTCGCCATTGCGACCGGCCTCGAGGAACACAACGACTACGCGAAGTACTTCATCGAGGCGACGAGGATCATCAAAGAGGTGTGCCCGGGCGTGAAGATCAGCGGCGGCGTCAGCAACCTGTCGTTCTCGTTCCGCGGCAACGACGTGGTGCGCGAGGCCATCCACTCCGCCTTCCTGTTCCACGCCATCAAGGCCGGCATGGACATGGGCATCGTCAACGCCGGCCAGCTCATTGTCTACGAGGACATTCCGAAGGACCTGCTCGAGCACGTCGAAGACATCATCTTCAACCGTCGTCCTGACGCGACCGAGCGGATGGTGACCTTCGCCGAACAGGTCAAAGGCAGCGCCTCCAAGCGCGAGACCGATCTGAAGTGGCGCGAGGGATCGGTGGAGTCGCGGCTGTCGCACGCGCTGGTGCACGGCATGGTCGATTTCATCGAACAGGACGCCGAAGAAGCGCGCGTGAAGTACGGCCGTCCGCTGCTGGTGATCGAAGGGCCGTTAATGGACGGCATGAAGGTGGTCGGCGAGCTGTTCGGCGCCGGCAAGATGTTCCTGCCGCAGGTGGTGAAGAGCGCCCGCGCCATGAAGCGGGCGGTGGCGTATCTCGAGCCGTTCATGGAAGCCGAGAAGCTGGCCCTCGAACAGGCCGGCGGCCAACGCCGGGCACAAGGCAAGTTGGTCGTCGCCACTGTGAAGGGCGACGTCCACGACATCGGCAAGAACATCGTCGGCGTGGTGCTCGGCTGCAACAACTACGCGGTGGTCGACCTCGGCGTGATGGTGACCACCGACAAGATCCTGCAGGCGGCGGTCGACCACAAGGCCGACATCGTCGGCTTGAGCGGGCTGATCACGCCCTCACTGGACGAGATGGTCTACGTCGCGGCCGAAATGGAGCGCCGGCACTTCACGCTGCCGCTGCTGATCGGCGGCGCCACCACGAGCCCGCAGCACACGGCCGTGAAGATCGCACCGGAGTACTCACAACCGACCGTGCACGTTCCGGATGCGTCACGCGTCGTCGATGTGGTGGCCAGCCTGTTGAGCCACGAACAACGGCCGGCGTTCGATGCCAGCAACCGCGCCGCGCAGGCGAAGGCGCGCGAACAGCACGCCGGCCGCAAGGACCGGCCGATCCTGTCGATCGCGCAGGCGCGGGCCAACCGCTTGAAGTTGGACTACTCCGCTCCCGCGACGCCGTCGTTCACGGGGATCAGGAAGGTCGACCTCGCCCTCGATGAGCTGGTGCCGTTCATCGACTGGCAGTTTTTCTTCGCCGCCTGGGAACTCAAAGGCCGCTTCCCGAAGATCTTCGACGACCCGAAGATCGGCAAGGCCGCCAAGGACCTCTATGACCATGCGCAGAAGCTGCTGAAGCAAATCGTCGCCGGCAAGCTGATTCGTGCGCGGGGTGTCTACGGCTTCTGGCCGGCGAACGCTGATGGTGACGACATCGTGCTGTGGACCGCGGCAGAGGCTGGCCGCGCGAAAAAGGTTGCCGCGCGGTTCCCGATGCTGCGGCAGCAGGAAGTGATCGCTGATGACAAGCCGAACCGGTCGCTGGCGGATTTCGTGGCGCCGATCGAGAGTGGCGTCACCGACTCGGTGGGGGCATTTGCAGTGACAGCCGGCCTCGGCGTGGACGAGCTCGTGAAGAAGTTCGAGGCCCAGCACGACGATTACTCCGCCATCATCGTCAAGGCGATCGCCGATCGTTTTGCCGAGGCCTTTGCCGAGTCCCTGCACGCGCGGGCGCGCCAGGACTGGGGCTTCGGTGATGCGCTGTCGAACAACGATTTGATCGAAGAGCAATATCGCGGCATCCGGCCGGCGTTCGGTTACCCGGCGTGTCCCGATCACAGCGAGAAGGGCCGCCTGTTCGAGCTGCTCGGCGCCAGGTCGCAGGGGCTGGACCTGACCGAGTCATATGCGATGACGCCCGCGGCCTCGGTGAGCGGTTTGTATTTCGGTCACCCGAGCTCGAAGTATTTTGCGATTCAACGCATCGGACTCGACCAGGTTGAGGATTATGCGCAGCGCAAGAACATGTCGCAGGCCGAGGTTGAGCGCTGGCTCCGCCCCGTGCTTGCGTACGATCCAACACTCGCGGCAGCCACGATCGGCTGATCGTCTCGTGAGAACGAAGCGGGTAAAGATCGGCCGATCAGTTTGCGTTCGGCCTGACCGCTTTCACCCCGCGCGCGTCGTCGAAGTGCCGGATGTTCCAGGTCAGGATCTCGCCGGCCTTGGCCTTGCGCGCGCAGTGCGCGATGATGCCATCGTTGACGCGGCCGCCAGCCAAGCCGGCCGCCGCATGCTCGCGCAGCACCCGCCACGCCTCAAGGCTCGTCAAAGTAATCGATTCAGACTTGCCCCAATTGCGATCGAGCACGGCGAACGCGTCAGCTGGCGACACGCGATGGGGCGGCGGCAACCGGGTCAGCACCGCGTACGCCTCAACCAGCGCATGCACTGACACGACAATGTCGTGGCCTGCCGATCGGCGTTTCGCCAGGTCAGCCGCGGTCGCGACGTGATGCTCGTGCTGCGGCAGCACCGCCGCCACCAGGCAGCTGGTATCGAGCAGCACACGCATCACTCGTCTCCGGTGCTCGCCTCCGAGGACGGGACCCGCACGGCGTCGATCGTGGCATCGACCTGGTCCTGGGTCAGGACCGGCGCCGGCGACAGCGGCGTCGCCACCCAGAGGCCGGCCCGTTTCTCAATCGACACCGGAGCATAGGCCGGCTCGAGTTCGACGCGCCCATCAACCACCCGTACCTCGATCGCGGCACCCGGCACCAGCTGGGCGCGCTCCCGAATCGCCTTGGGCAGGAGAATGCGGCCGGCAGCGTCAATGGTTGTTATCATGGCATTTTTTATACCATAAATGCTTCCAGATCCGAGTATCTCCGGCGATGGTGTCGTCGCAGCCGGCGCCGGCCCGGGGCCCGGCCGCAATCGGGCGCCGCCCGCACCGGCTCGTGACTGTGACATGAGTGTGACAAGATAAGGGCCGTAAATGCCGGCCATCACGGTCGCGTAACGCCAACATGAAGCGAACGATCGCCGCTCTGGTGATTCTGGCGGCCATCGGCGCCGGGGCCGCGGGCCTGTATGCGCGGCGGACCCGCACGGAAATCCAGGTCAACACCACGCCGATCAGCCGCGGCGACATCATCGACACCGTCGGCGCCACCGGCACGCTGCAGGCGATGACCACCGTGCAGGTCGGCAGCCAGGTCTCGGGCAACATCGAGTGGCTCGGCGCCGATTTCAACAGCATCGTCAGGAAGGGCCAGGTCATCGCGCGGCTCGATCCGTCGCTGTTCGACGCCCAGCTCAATCAGGTGAAGGCGAACCTGCTGCAGGCCCGCGCCAACCTGACCAAGGCGCGCAGCGAGTTGGACCGCGCGCGGGTGCAGCTGACCGACGCCCAGCAGAAATACGCGCGTGCCCAGGAGCTGGCTTCGCAGCAGCTGCTCCCCGCGAGCGATCTCGACGCCGCCAAGATCGCCGTCGATTCCGCCACGGCGGCGGTGGCGTCGCAGCAGGCCACGGTCGTCCAGGTAGAGGCGGCCGTCACGCAGTCCGAGGCCTCGGTCAATCAGTCGCAAGTCAATCGCGACCACACCATCATCGTCGCACCGATCGACGGCATCGTGACGCAACGCAACGTCGACGTCGGCCAGACGGTCGCGGCCAGCATGCAGGCGCCGACGCTGTTCATCATCGCCGCCGACCTGACGGAAATGCAGGTCAACGCCAACATCGACGAGGCAGATGTCGGGCGCATTCGTCCCGGCCAACACGTCACGTTCCGGGTGGATGCCTACCCTACCGATAATTTTCAGGGCACGGTGACGCAGGTCCGGCTGCAGCCGGTCGTGGTCCAGAACGTCACCACGTATGGCACGGTGATCACGGTTCCGAACCGCGAGCTCAAGCTCAAGCCCGGCATGACCGCGAACGTGAAAGTCGAGATTGCGAAGCGCACGAATGCCATGCGCATCCCCAATGCGGCCCTGCGGTTCCGGCCGACCGAGGAGGTCTTTGCGGCACTGAAGCAGACGCCACCTCCCGAAATGACCACGTTTGCCAACGCCGGTCGCGGCGGCCGCGGCGGCGTCGCGGGACGTGGCGCAAATGGCGCAGGCCCTGGCAATGCGACCCCGGCGGCGGCGCCGTCCGCCTCCGCTCCCGCACCATCTGGGGAGCTACGGCGAGACGCCGCGGCCGCCGGCCGCGGCGGCGGACGCATGATCGATCGCTTCAAGACCATGTCGCCCGACGAGCAGCGGCAATTTCTCGCGCGCATGAAGGAACGCGGCGGCGACACCTCGGCGTTCGAGGCGCTGATGACCACGGCCACACCCGCGCGCAAGGGCGGGACCGCACCGACGCCGCAGGCACAGACCATCGATGCGCTGTTTGCGCCGTTGCCAACGGTCGAAACGCGCGGCCGCACCTGGCTGTTCGTCGACGGACAGCTCAAGCCGGTCAATCTGCGCCTGGGGATCAGCGACGGCAGCTACACGGAGCTGCTGTCCGGAGAGCTGCAGGAGAATATGGACGTCGTCACTGGTGTGACGGGGCTTACGGCCACGCGAACTGTCCAGACGCCCACGGGAACAGGCAATCCCCTGATACCTGGCCGTCCCGGCGGCGGTCGCGGCGGGCGGTAACGCGGAGCACAGTCGTGTCAAACACCGCGGCACCGGTGATCGCCACACGGAACCTCGTCAAGACGTTCATCGTCGGCGAGCACCAGGTGAAGGCACTGCGCGGCGTCAACCTCGACCTGGCGCGCGGCGAGTTCGTCACCGTGACGGGTCCGTCGGGTTCCGGAAAGTCCACCTTCATGCACATCATCGGCTGCCTCGATCGGCCAACATCGGGCCAGTACCTCCTCGATGGCCAGGACGTGTCGACGATGTCGAAGAACGATCTGGCGGGCGTGCGCAACCGGAAGATCGGCTTCGTGTTCCAGGGCTTCAACCTGCTGTCGCGGACGACGGCACTCGACAACGTTGAACTGCCGATGCTCTACGGCGGCTCCACCCTGAAAACCGCGGAGCGGCGCCGCCGCGCCAAGGAGATGCTGGCCGCGGTCGGCCTCGGCGATCGCCTCGATCACTATCCGAACCAGCTCTCGGGCGGGCAGCAACAGCGCGTCGCGATTGCCCGCGCCTTGATCAACAATCCGTCAATCCTGCTGGCCGACGAGCCGACCGGCAACCTGGATTCACGTACCAGCATCGAGGTGATGGGACTGTTCCAGCGGCTCAATGCGGAGCGTGGCATCACGGTGCTGCTGATCACGCACGAATCGGACATCGCGGAGTACGGCACGCGAACGGTGGCGTTCCGTGACGGCCTGGTCGTGGCCAACAAGCCGGTGGCCAACCGCCGCACGGCCGAAGAAGAGCTCGCCAACCTCGTCGAGCCCGCGGCGGCGATCTAATGGCTAGTCTGCTCGAAACCGCCTTGGGCCGTTCCGTAGGAACGGCCCGGAACAGTTGGTCGAGAGACCAAGCTGATACCATCCAAATCGTTGATACGCTCCACTAAGCCATGTCATTCCTGATGGTGCTGCGCGTCGCGTTCAAGGCCCTCGCCCGTAACAAGATGCGGACGGCGTTGACCATGCTGGGCATGATCATCGGCGTGGGCGCGGTGATCACCATGGTCGCCCTCGGCACCGGCGCGCAGTCGTCCATCGAATCGCAAATTCAGTCGGCGGGCACCAACATGATCATGGTGAGCGCCGGCAACTTCTCGCAGGGCGGGGTGCGCATGGGCCAGGGCCAGGCCAGCACGCTGACGCCCGAGGATGCGATGGCGATCCAGGAGGTCCCCGGCGTGCAATACATCGCCGCCGGCGTGAATACGCGCGGCCAGGTCGTGGCCGGCAACATGAACTGGGGCACGCAGATCCAGGGCACCGACGTCGACCTGCCGCTGATTCGCTCGTGGCCGATGCGGATTGGCGCCTTCTTCGGCCCTGCCGACGTCAACTCCGCCGCGAAAGTGGCCGTGCTCGGCTCGGTCGTGCACGAACAGTTGTTCGGAGTGGATGTCGATCCCGTCGGCCAGATCATCCGCATCAACAACCAGCCGTTCACGGTGTCGGGCGTGATGGCCAGCAAGGGCCAGTCCGGCATGGGCCAGGACCAGGACGATGTGGTCTACATACCCTACACGACGGTGATGAAGAAGCTGCGCGGCATCACCTACGTGCAGAACGTCACCGTGTCGGCGACGTCGGCCGGAGAGACCAGTGCCACCGCGGACCGGATCGCCACCCTGCTGCGGCAGCGCCACCAAATCGCCAATGGCGACGCCGACGACTTCATGGTGCGCACCATGGAGGAGATGGCGAGCGTCCGCGTGCAGGCCACCGAAACGATGACGGCGCTGCTGGCCAGCATCGCCGGCGTGTCGCTGCTGGTCGGCGGCATTGGCATCATGAACATCATGCTGGTGTCGGTCACCGAGCGGACGCGCGAGATCGGCCTGCGCATGGCCATCGGCGCGCGCGGGCGCGACGTGCTGCTGCAGTTCCTCGTCGAAGCGGTGGTGCTGAGCCTGGTCGGCGGATCGATCGGCATCGCCCTGGGTCTCGGCTTGTCGAAGGGCGTGACGGCGTGGATGACGTGGCCGACCGAGGTGTCGCCGCAATCGGTGGCGGTCGCGTTCCTGTTCGCCGCCGCGACGGGCATTTTCTTCGGCTTCTACCCCGCGCGAAAAGCGGCCGCGCTCGATCCGATCGACGCCCTGCGCTTCGAATAGAGCCAATCAAGACAAGACCGCACTAATCCCTACGCTCGGCCGACGACGGCGACGAACTCGCCGGGCACGTGGTAGGCCTCGCCCCGGCGGTGCATCTCGATCGAGGCGAGATACTCGGCATAGGCACTGTCGCGCGCCGGCTCGTCGAACCGGGAATGCGCGAGGGCCACCGGCCCGCCGATAAAGGCCGCGCCGATTGCCGCGTCAGCGGTGGGAAATACGATCGGCACCGAAATGCGCTCCTCGCGCACCTCCGCAAACCCTGCAGATCGGAACGCGCCGGCCAGTGCGCTGCCGGTCCCAAGCGCGAAAAACATCGGACACACGTCGCTCGCCGTGCGGCTCTCGACGATCGGGAAGATCTCGGCCCAGCCGCAGTTCTTGCGGGCGCCCCAGACCACGGCGGCGGCGCGTCCGCCGCGCCGCAGCACGCGCCGCATCTCACGCACCGCGTTCGGCGGCTCGGCCACGTACATCAACCCGAGCGCGCACAACACCGCATCGAACCCGGCGTCGGGGTGTTCGAGCTGTTCGGCGTCCATCCGTCGGAAGTCACCGGCGACACTGCGGGCCGCGGCAGTCGCGGCAACCGCCGCCACCATGTCTTCGGAGATGTCTGATGCCGCGACGAAGCCGCCCGCACCGACGGCGTCGGCCGCGCGGAACGTCACGAGGCCCGTGCCGCAGGCAATGTCGAGCACACGCTCCCCTGGCCGCAGCCCGGCCAGGGCGAGCATCAGATCCTGCGCGGGCTGGAGCTGCTCGGACCAGAAGGACTCGTAGTGCGCAGCCGCCTTGTTCCAGCCGTAGCGCTGGACGCGCCGCTGAAGTCTGGCCTCCACGTCAAACGGTCTGGCTGCGGATGATTCGTACTTCGCGCGACACGGGCACCGGGTTCCGGATGTCGTCGAGCCAGGAGCTGAGACGGTCCGCGGTGTCGAGCAGACGCTGGACGTCGGCGTCGGACGCGTCGGTATCGACGGTCACGACATACACGATGTCGGCGTAGCCCGGCCGGATCGAGTCGTCGATCCCGAGCTCGCCGCGGACGTCGTAGCGCGCCCGCACTTCGACTGTCAGTGAGCGGACGGGAATCTCGAGCCGGGCCGCCCACATGCCGTAACCGATAGCGAGGCATGAACCCAACGCGGCGCGGCCATACACGCCCGGATTCGGCCCGGTGTTCCCGCCGCCGTACTTCTCCGTCATCCCAACGCTGAAGCGCCAGGGCCCTTCCTCGACGTCGCAGGCAAGTCCGGGATGGAGCGTGACCTTCGTCACCGCTGTGCCCTGGCCGACCGACGGGCGGGCCTCGACGACCTTCACGTTGCGCTCGAGCGCGGCCTTGATGGTGGTTGGAGACGACATCCGCTGATTTTTGGTCCGGACGCATCACCTCGTCAAGACGACTTCAGCCCCGCCGCAGCCTCGCTCGGCATCATCTTCTCGGCGTTCTCCTCGGGTCACCGAGCGGACGCGCGAGATCGGGCCTGTCGAAGGGCGTGACGGCGTGGATGACGTCGCTGACCGGCGAGCCGGCATCGACGGGGGGCGCATCTTGACGCCATAGTCGATAATCGATATAACGATAATCAACTATGCCGAAACAGAAGTTCAGACCTCTCCCGGCAGCCGCCTTCCAGATCCTGATGGCCCTCGTCGAAGACGATCTGCACGGCTACGAAATCATGCGCCGGGTCGAGGAACAGAGCGCCGGCCGCACGCGGCTCGGACCCGGGACGCTCTACAGCTCCATCCACGCGCTGCTCGAGGCCGGGTTCATTCATGAAGTCTCGCCACCACGCGCGGAGGCTGCCAACGGCGAACGGCGCCGCTACTATCGCGTGACGGCCGCAGGACGACGGGCCGGGCGCGAAGAGGCTGAGCGGCTCGCGGATCTGCTGCGCGTCGCGCGCGCGAACGGGATCCTGAAGGGGGAATATGTTTGACGCGCTCTGCGCCCTTCTGCTGCGGCTCTACCCAGACGAGTTTCGTCGCGCCTATGGAGACGACGCGCGGCAGCTGATCTGCGATCGGGCACGCCACGAACGGGGCATCTTTCGGCGCGCGCGCTTGCTGATGGACCTGGCGATCGATCTCTTCGCCACGTCCCGAAGCTGGCGTCCCCCTGCGGTGGTGCTCGCGCGCGTCGACGGCACGCCTCGGTTCGACCTCATCGAGGGGCATCGCATTCGACCCGAGGCCCTCGCCGCCGGAGTGTTGACCTCGATGATGATGCTGGCCAGCTTCACGCTGCTGTTTCAGCCACGGACATTTCCCCCCGCGCCGGCGCAGCTCGGCGAGGGTTCCGGGGCCGAGCCAACGGGCTTTGAATCGGGCGACACAAAACAGCAAATCGTCGCGAGGGAAGCCGGCGGCGGGCACACGCTCATTGCCGCGGTCGCCGACCACCTGGCGCAGCGCTATGTGGATCGCGCCATCGGCCGACAACTCGCCGAGGCTTTGCTGGCATACGAGAAGAACGGCCACTACCGGTCGGCGGCCACGGGCCCCGAGCTCGCAGAGCGGATTACGGATGACATCTACCAGACGAGCCGGACGATTGGCATTCCGCCTGGCGCGTTTGTCGCAGATGTCGTCCATAGCGCGCGGCCGCTCCCTACGGGTCCGCCACCGCCGATGACGGCGGAGATGCGTGAACACAATCGCACCCGGGTGCTCGAGCAGAACTGTCTCTTCCAGACGATCGAGACGCTCCCGCGCAACATCGGCTACGTCAAACTGAATGGGTTCGCGGAGGTATCGGCATGCCGGGAGACGGCCAGCCGTGCGATGGCGGCCGTCAACAACACCGACGCGTTGATCGTGGATCTGCGCGACAACGGCGGCGGGATGGGCGAGACCGCATTGCACGTTGCCGGATACCTGTTCGACCGTGCGACATACCTCTACGATCCGCGGCCCCACACTCAGGTGCCGTCGCACACCGCATCACCGATGCCCGGAAACACGCTCGCCGGCAAGCCGGTGTATGTCCTCACGTCATCGCGAACGCAGTCAGCCGCGGAATACTTCGTCTACAACATGAAGATGCTGAAGCGGGTGACGCTCGTCGGCGAAAGGACGGCCGGTCATCAGCACTCGGGCGCCTTCCACCGCATCGACGATCATTTCGGCATTGGCATCCAGGAAACGACGCCGCCTGACAATCCATATCCCATCAAGGGATGGGAAATCATCGGTGTCGAGCCCGACGTGAAGGTATCGAGCGCTGAAGCCTTCGAGGTCGCGAAGAAACTCGCTCACTCTCGGGCACGAAGCCGATAGCCCCTGAGCCTGTCAGCCCGCTCGATGGTCGAGCTGATCGTGGCAGCCTCCTTGCACTTTCCCGATGCAGACCGCGGTGTTTCCCTACCGGAGACCCGCGCTGTTTTATTAGGAGGCCACGTCAATGGCACACGATATCGTCTAGAACCAACTGCCGCACCCGTCAGTGTTCCAAGGACGGGGTGCGGCACTTCTTTCTTTTCACATCAGTTTGCGTTCGTCTCCGCGCTAACCGGCCTCGCCGCCTGGCGGCTGCTCACCGCGCTCGGCAAACCAGTGGCGGAGAAACACGAGATCACCTGCGTCCTTGGCCCGGTGGGTCACCGACTTCATGCGCCACAACAGTCGCGTCGACGCAAACGGAATGGGCACGCCACCCACCTCCTTCACGACCACGTCCAGCGCCGCCTCCGCGTAGCCGATCCCGCCGGCCGATCGCATCAAGTCAACCAGAATCTCGTCGGCCACCCGAATCACGGTGTACTCTTCGAGCTCACCGGGATGGAGTTCTCGGACGGCCTGGTCCGGCAGGGTGGCCAGAGCGTCGAAGATCTTCGACTCATTGTCAGGATCCGACGCCACGAGGAGGTCGACGTCCATCGTTCGCCGGTTGTAGCCGGCCGCTCGAATGGCAAACCCGCCGATGACCACATACCGAGCCCCGCGCTCATTCAAGGCGCGACAGAGGTCGCGGAGGTCCTCGAGCGTTGGTTCACGCGATTCTAAGTGGGAGTCGGGCGGCTGATCGTCTTCCACAGCCATTCGTCGGCCTCTTCGTGGGTGCGGAACCGGTAGACGCCACGCCGCACGCGGATCCCGCCCAGCGCGTCACGCCAGGCGATGGCATCAGCCTTGTCGCTCGACCTCAGCGACAACGGGTCTGGGGCCTTCGTCCGGTGGCCGACGACGCGGTCGATGCGCTCCTCGATGTTGATGAGCGGCTGAGTCACGTCCCTAAGGATAGGTGACGGGGCGTGCCAACGCAACCAGCTGAAACCTAATGGCCGAGCACCGCATGAGGTACATATTTTTCTTCCAGGAAGCGCCTGTCATCGTCCGTCAACGTCACTGACAGCCCCTCGACCAGCTGATCCAGTTGCTCGAGCCTCGATGCGCCGACGATTGGCGCGCTGATGCCCGGCTGTTGGGTGACCCACGCGAGCGCGACCTGAATCGGCATCACATTCTTTTCCCTCGCCACCTGGGCCACGCGATCGACGATGTCGTAATCGGCATCGGCGTAATACAGGCCGTGCCCGAACTCGTCGTACTGCTCGCGCTTGGTGGCGTCTTTCGATCCACGCTTGCGGTTGCCGGCCAGGAAGCCGCGAGCGAGCGGGCTCCACGGAATCACGCCGATGCCCTCGGCGCGGCAGAGCGGCAGCATTTCCCGTTCTTCTTCCCGATAGACCAGGTTGTAGTGGTTCTGCATCGAGACGAACCGCGTCCAGCCGTGCTTCTCCTGGGTGGCCAGCATCTTCGCGAACTGCCAGGCATACATGCTCGACGCGCCGAGGTAGAGCGCCTTCCCCGCTTTGACCACGTCATTCA
>CAZEMI010000081.1:0-22168 GCA_964513235.1 uncultured Acidobacterium sp. | reverse complement strand
GCGGACCTGGATCAAGGGGCGGTCTACCCCGAGCTCACGCGCATTCGGGACTGCTCACATGCCATCGCGTGTGCCGTGATTCGGCGCGCCGTCGCCGAAGGCCACGCGTCGCCGGGGATTCTGGCCGGCCTCGAAGAGACCGTGCGCCGCGCGATGTGGTTCCCGAAGTACCGACCGGTTCGCTATCAACCAGGCACGCGGCCCGCAGCGTGATTGCCACACCCGCACCTGCCTGGTTCCATTTACTTGTGCACGTACGGCGGCTTGTCGGTGACCACGCCGACCAACTGCATCATGCCGCGATCCTCGTGGATCAGGATGTGACAGTGCAGCACGTACGAGCCCGTGAAGTCGACGAACCTGCTCAGCATCTTGAAATAGCCGGGGATCGTGACCGTGCAGGCGGTGCTGGTGCAACGGAGAAGCTGCTGCGCGACCAGCGGTTGCAGCGCGGCCGGGCACTGCTTGAGGTCAGGCGTTTTGCTGCCCGGCGCCGTGCATGCGGCGGTCACATCGCGCTGTGATGAAGTCGGGATCGCGAACGTATCCCACCACACGAATGGTCCCGTCTGCGGCGTGCACGGCTTCCACGTGTCGGGCTTCATGGGATCGATGCAGGCGTTGTTGGCCGGCGAGTTCGGCTCGAACACTTCGGTAACCTGGAATGGATTCACGTGGATGTGGAACGGGTGCGCCTTGTCGTTGGCCTGGTTGGTGATCGTCCATTCCTCGGTGCTGTTCAACTTCATGATCTGGCTGTAGGCGTTCGGATCGAACGACTTGCCGTCGATGAGATTGTGGGCGGCGCCGAAGTCCACTTCGCGGCGATAGTTGACGTCGCTCTCCGGGATGTCAGCCAGGTACGCCGGGAATGCCGGGAAGTCGTTTTCGTCCTGGATGAAATTCTCCGCCGGGCTGACCGGCGCTCCTTCGACGCTCACTGTCAGCAGCGTCGCCGGCGGATCGGCCTTGAATGGCGGGCTGGGCAGCGTCGGATCGAGCGGCAACCCTTCGTTCGGTTGCACGGTGAGCGTGTATTTGCCAGGCTGCGTCGGCGCCCTCACGAGGAGATCGGCGCGGTTGGCGGGTGCGAGGTTGAAGACACGGTTGACCGTGCCGATGCGGTTGTAATTCTCGACCTTGAACTGCACGCCGTCCTGGGCGATCTGCCGCCATTCCAGGCCTTGCGGCGCAAACCTCTGGAACTGCACGGCGCTGCGGAACGCGCCGTTGATTACGCGCCACAACTGCACTTCGCCCGGACGCATCTTCACCACCGGATTGAGTCGGCCGTTGACCGACAGCTGCGGCTTGCCCACCGAGTCCGGTCCTTTCGTGGCCGGATTCAACACCGGGAACGGCGTCGACGAGAGCTGCTGAATCATCAACACCTGATCGCGAAAGTCGCTGCCGTAGAAGCGCCGCAGGTCATCGTCGTACTGGCCTTCGATCACGAACGCGCCGGTCATGCCGTTGGCGACGTTGAGCGCGGTGGAGCCGTGCTTGTGCGCGTGATACCAGTGCGTGCCCGGCGCCTGGCCCATCGTGTTGGTCTTGGGATCGGCGAGCCGGAAGCAATACGGGTAGGCGCCAATCTGGTACTGTGGCCACACGCCCGCGGCGATCTGGTGCTGGTTGGCCGGCCACAGCCGCATGTCGGGCGGAAGATTCCCGTTGACGCCGCGGAACGGCGCGGTCCGGTCGTACTCGCGCAGCAGCGCTTCCTGATTGTCTCTCCAGGCCATCGGCAGCTGCTCCCAGCGGGTCGGCGGGCCGTTGTTTTCACACGCGGCCCAGATCAGCGGGAACATCCGGTCCACGAGAGCGGGATCGGGCCGCACGAGGTTGCGATTCCGGCCGCTGCGCAGCGCCGGACGGACGAAGAGCAGGATGTTGTCGCCGGTCGTGTCGGGCGTCGTATGCGTGCCGTGGAAGTGAATGTTCGACGTGCTCGATCCATGCAGGCAGTTCGGCATCTTGTCGCCGCCGGCGCCCTGGTTCGGATAGATCAACCCGCTGCCCGATCGCACTTCGTCGCAGCCGGTGGTGTTGCCCTGATCGCGATTCTCGCTGTCGAGGGAGTTGGCAAATGCCTGCGTGTCGATCAGGTTGAGGAACTTGACCTGGATCAGATCGCCGACGCGTGCCCGCAGCGTCGGACCGGGTACCGCCTCGCTGCCGGCAAACACGGGATTCGCGGGTTCGGCCTTCAACAGGTTGCGCCCGGTGATGTAGCGCAGGTCCTGCGGCACGCAGCGGGCATCGCCGGCCGACCCCCACAGCGTCCGCTTGCCGCTCGCCAGCGTGATCTCGGCGCGGAGGCGTCCGTTCTCACTCCTGATTTCCGGCATGGTGATCAGATCCTGGCCGGGCGCACAAGTGGTCGTGGCCTGGTCCGCCTGCGCAGGCGGCGTCGCGCGCGTCAGCGCAGGCGCCATGTAGATCAGCGCCGCCAGGAGAGACACACACCCCGCAATCGCGAAACGCTTCATGATGCCCCTCCCTTTGACGGCGGTGGAGTTGTTGGCGGTGGACGGTCGGCCGGCGGCGCGGACCCGACGACGATCGTTCCTGATTCGCCGTTGTGCAACGAGCAGACGTAGTTGATCGTCCCGGTCGCATTCGGCGCGAACGCCGATGACGTGGACTTGCCGGCGATCTGGTTCGCCATGAACACGAACGGCTGATCGACCGGTGTCGGAAAATGCGGCACCGTATCGTCATTGCTCCAGATGATCTGATCGCCGATCTGGATATCGGGTCGTTGATCGAACTCAAAAATCGCCGGCCCCGGCTGCTTCGGATTCCGTTTTATGTTGATTCTCCACGTGAATGGCATCAGCGCTCCTCCGGATTTGGGGGTCGATCGCCGCGCGACGATGGCGCCAGAACGGCGCCTGCGGCCAGCGTTGCTCGAGGGCGTAGTACTCCGTACGCCGGCCGAGGTAGTGCTCGTACTCCTTGGTCATGCGCGCTTGATAGGCGGTCAGCGCGCTGGTATTTCCCGACAGGTGCTGGCAGATCGCGAGCGACGACGTGATCCCCGCGCGCAAGGCCTTGCTGATGCCCTGCGATGACAGCGGATCGAAGGTGCTCGCCGCGTCCCCAACCGCGAGCCAGCCATCACCCGCAAACCGATCGAGCCGCTGCGACGCGGCCGCGTGCACGGCTGGCGGGGCCAATGGCACCGCGCCCGCGAGGCGACTAGCCGTGTCCGGCGCCTTCGATATGAGCGCCGACCACTGCTCGATCGTTCGCCATCCGATGCGGCGGAGAAGACTCGCGTCGGTCATGAAGATCGCGGCAATCTCGGCCCCGGGAAGCAGCGCCGAGTACCACCACCCCTGCTCACCCGCTTCGATTGCGGTGTAGGTGTCGGGCGGTGATGTCGACACATCCGCGCGCAGGAACACGACCAGCGCCACGAGCTGGTCCAGAACGACATGACGTGCCCCGCGCGCGCGTGCGACTGCACTGCGGCGGCCGGTCGCGTCGACGATGAACGGGTGGCGCCGCTCGCGCCCCTGCGATGCTGGTTGGTGGCGCGTGCCGCAAACCACGTGCACGCCCGCGCGTTCTGCCTCGCTTGCCAGCATCGCGTCGAACCGGCGCCGGTCGACGTGCCAGCCTCGTCCGTAGGGCGAGTAGACGAACTCATGGTCGTAGGACGACGCGCTGCCCCAGAGGGCGCGCGACCCGGACGAGACAACCGGATCGGTGTGAAGAAACGCGTCCCACACACCGAGATCGGTCAGCAGCCGCTGAGCGGGCGGCGGCAGCGTTTCGCCCACGCGGCGGCTCGAGTAGTCGCCCGCTTCGAACAGCGCCACCGACAGATCGGGATCGCGCCGTTTCAACGCGAGCGCCGTCGCGCATCCGGCGGGACCGCCGCCGAGGATCGTGACGTCGTACGCCGTTTTCCCGCGCACGCTACCCTACCCGGACGGCGTAAAACGATGCGACGACACCGGCCGGCGCTGTGCCGCCGTCTGCCGATCCGTGTGGAACGGTGCGCACGACCGATCCAACGATCGCCGCGCGCTGCAGCGACTCGTCGCTGTTAGGCCACACCGGAACGAGCCAGCCTAGGTAGTCGTAGACCCACAGCTCACCGCTGACGAGTCCCTTGCCCTGTAAGCGCACCTGCATCGGCGACCCGAAACCAAATGCGCCGTGCAGTGCGAGCGACCAGCCCGGACCGCCGATCGAGCCGGTCAGCACGTTGGCATCGGTCTCCTGAATCTCGATCGTGGCGCGGCCGAATTCGAGCTTGTCGAAGTCCTGGCTGACGTCCGGATTGTTCAACAGGCTGCGGTAGGTCCACGTGCCGATGAAGGGGTTGGTCACTGATCATCTCCATTGCGCTCGACGCTGATGTACTTGGTCTCCGGCGATGGCGCGTCGATGTGATCCGGCGTCAGATACGGATTGCGCACCACGAAGCCAAGCCGCGACCATTCCGTGACCATCTTGAGGTCGCCGGCGAGCGTCTGCGGCACACCCCGTGACCAATTGAGAAACACAAACGACGGACTGCCGCCGGCGAGCGACGCGACTTCAAACGTCTGCAGCGGCCGGTGCGCCGGCCACCACATCGCGTCCCATTGCTTTTGTTCCTTCGCGAGCCACTCGTCGTGCTCCGACTGGGCATCGACGACGTTCCACAGCTCGTAGGTGATGTCGATGGTCTGCATCGTGCACTCATTGAAATCCGCCTGCCAGGGCAGCGGTGAGTACTTCGTCAGATCGCCCGGCTGCAAGCCACGCGCGAAGTTGCTGGTGAGACTCAGCGGGTTCTCGGCGTCGCCCAGGTAGGCTTGTTCCGACACCCGGCTGCGATTGGCGTTGGCGGCGGTCTGACCGAACTCGTAGAAGTCGGGATCCGCCTTCAGCCGGTACGGCTCCCGGTAGAGCGACGGGTTGCGGATTGGCCACGACACTTCGCCGCCCGGGTAAAACGCGCCGCCGAGCAGGTTCGACAGCACGCCGCGATCGAGATCGCGCCCGGTCTGGTTCTTCCAGTTCTGGTACGGCTGGAACGGATTGACCGCCGTGTCGGGCACCCAGCCTTCGTCAATCTCGTTGAAGAACTTGCCCTCCGCCCACTGGCGCAGGACGTAGAGCTGGTAGTCGGTGAGACGGAGGAACTTCGACGGCAATTCGTTGCTGGTAGGATTGTCGCCGGCCAGCAGCGGCATCAGCGGCAGGCGAAACAGCCGGCTCTCCGGCTTCCCGGCGGTGCGGAAGGCATTCTCCTCGCCGGGACGCCGCAGCAGCTCGTAGAGATAGAACCGGTACTCGCGATAGGGATCGCTGGTCGCGTCTCTCACCGCGCCTGCAAAGCCGAGCTCGATGAGATGGCCGGACCGGAAACTCGTCTGCGTGTCCGCGGCAATCGAGTTGACCGCGTCCCGCACGACACGCTCCAAGAGGTCGTGGTCCTGGTCGCCAGGGCCCGCCTCGGCGAAAAACGCCGCACCTGTCCCCAGCTTGCCCGCCGCCCCTTTCCAACGATCGAGCATCTTCTGAATGAACGGCTCCAACGCGTCGGCCACGGCGTGGCGCAACTGCTGCCTGGCCGCCACGTAGCCGGCACTGTCGTTCTCGGCGGCAGCTTTCCAGCGCGCCAGATATGCGGTGGGCGACTCGTGCGCTTCAGCCGCGTTGCTGTCTTCGACCGCGCGCGAGAATGCCGTGGCGGCTGCGCGCAGCGCACTTTCGTAGTCGGCGCGCACTTCATCCGGCTCCAGCGCGCGAACCGCGGCGCGCATGCGCCGGACCTGTCTGAACAAACTCGTGTCCGGCGTGGGATTGGGCGGCGAGCTTCGGCCCTCCTGCACCGACGGCGGTCGAACCGTGCGGTTGAGCGCTTGCTCGACCGCGTCGTCAAACGTCTGCAGCTTCGGGTGAATCGCATCGACGAACAGATCGCCCGACCGGTTGCGGGCGATGACGGCGTCTTGACCCGTGGCCAGCGCGCGCGGGCTGAGCAACGGCGGTACCCCGAGCTTGGTCGGATCGAAGGTGCCGCGTTGCGACTGATTGTGCGGGTAGTTCGATTGCTGCAGAACGTTGTTCAGATACGTGAACTCGTCGGGGCGGAACAGGATGGGCCAGACGTCGCGGAAGAACCAGGGCTGGTGGTCGGGATTCCAGTCGAGCGCCGCCGCGTTCCAGTGCAGGAGCGCGCCGAGATCCATGCGATCGATGACCGGCCGCTCGTCGTAAGTGCCCGGCACGCCGTACAAGTCGGTGCGGTGCGCAAAGCGGCGGACCGCGAGGTCATAGATGACGTCGTCGATCGTCACCAGGTCGAGGATCTCGGGTGCGTAGCGCGGATACCCGACAATGACCCAGGCGGGATATTCGACGTCGACGTAGCGGAGCCCGCCGACGTTCTGCGAGAACATTACCAGCCGCGCCATCACCGATCCGTCCGAGCTATCGTCGAACCAGCCGTCGTTGTTGGCGTAGTCGTCGATGCGGGGATGACCCGGGCCGGTCTTGGCGCTGCCGGATCGCCCGTGCGCGCCGAGGACGAGCAGGCGGCCCTGCGCGTCGGTGCGGATGTCGCCCAGCGTGTCGATGCCGTTCGGCTGCAGGCCGGGAGGCGGAAACGTCGGCGCATAGACACCGCCGCCATCGCGATCGAACGCTGCGTGGCGCCGGTCCGTCAGGTTCACGAATCGCGGCCCGGGATCGATGATCCGCTGCTGCCGCTCGTTCGGATCGGTCACGTCGGCGTTGCGCAGCGGATGCGACGCGCCGTAGCCGTGCTCCCCTCGCAATCCGTGAAACTCGTACCACACCGCTTTCTTGTTCGCGAGATGCACCCGCCACTCGATGTCGACCAGCGTGCCCTCGTTGCCGCCGCCCTGGACCAGATCGCCGAGCTTCAGCGGACGTCCTTCAGGACTGTCATCGTCGTAGATGTAGATCTGAAAGCGCGCCGCCTGCCGCTTGATCCGTCCTGCCGCGTCCTTGAACTTCGTGACAGTGAGCTCTGTCATGCCGTCAGGCGACAGCGCCGGATTGCCGTCAATGTCGCAGGCAATCGGCAGCGCCGCCGGCTTCTCCGGCGAGATGTAGAACTCGGCGGGACTGTCTCCCAGCCTGGCGATCCCTATTCCAGGATGAATCTTGTAGGTCGGCAGCACACTGCACCCCTCGGGCTCAGTCGAAGAAGTTCAACGACACTCCGTCCGTGCGGAGCAGCTCGTTGTCTTCCTGGTAGTCGACGCCGATCACCACCAGCGTGATCTGCAGCGCCGTCGCGCCGCCTGCGATCAGCTTGCGCGCCGCCTTGGTGACATGCACCCGGTGATTGCGCGGCGTGTTGTGACTGCGGGGGCGCAGGTCGTACTTGCGCGGACGCGGCGGCGGCGCATCGCAGTGGCCGGGGCCGCCGTAACAGTCGCCGTGTCCGAACACGGCGAGATACCCGGCGTAGTTCGGATGATCGAGCGGCGTACTGGCGTTGGCATCCGGCAGATTCAGGAACACGCGAATGAAACACGAGCGCGGCAACTGCGGCACCCGATGGAGCCGCACCTCGGCGCGTCCGAACGACTGGCGCACCGGATCGGGAACGGCAATCGGCTGCGACACGAACCGGCCGACCGGGGTCGCCGCGCCGACCGGAATGACGTTGGTCGACTTGACGTACTCGTAGCCGAACCGGTGCATTTCGAGGGTGTCGCGGATCGTGTAGCTCCACGGCGTCAGCACCGCGTCCAGCTCGGATGGATTCGCGTTGGGATGCCGCTGCTGCCATTCGCCCCACAACCGATCGATGTTGGCGTGCAGCGGCCAGAAGATCGGGTCGTACGAGGCCGTCAAGTTGCTGAACATGTCGCCGAACGCCGGCTGGCTGGACATGTCGTCGCGGCTGTGGAAGCGGCGGCCGATCACCTTCACGGCCTTGTTGCGATCCTCCGGCGCCCGCGCCGGCGGCGCATCGGGATTCATGCCGCCGGTCCAGATGTGCAGCGTGTTGTGCGGGTTCTGATCGAGGAATCCGAACGCATCGTCGTACGAACTGCCGCCGCCAAAGTCGCGGAAAGTCCGCAGGCTGAGAATCTGCTCGATGTCGTCGGCCGTCGGGTAGTGATAGTGGATGACCTTGTTGATGGTGCTGTCCTGACCGGACGGGTCCTGGTATTCAGCCGGATAACGCAGCGGATACCACAACGAGTTCGACGCGAGCAGCGCGTCGATGAACCGCTTGCGGTGGTCGCCCGTCGTGTAGTCGTCGCCAACGGCGTTCTTGACGGCAGTGAAGAACTTTCGCGGCGACACGTAGCTCTTGCCGATCATCGGCCGGAGCTTCTCGACCACGTCGGCGGCGAAGCCGTGCGATCCGAGGAACGCGAGCGAGTCGCTGGTCAGGAATGCCTGAAAGGCTTCAGGGATGATGTCGCCGTTTTCCGGATCCTCCGGGCGATACCTGGCCATCGTCGGATCCCAGTACGGCATCGTCACGTCGGGGCAGTGATCCTGCAGCGCCTGCTCGAACTCGTACAGATAGATGCGGTGCCACGGCAGGAAGCGCTCCCAGCCGTGCTGGCAGTGGTTCTGGTGAATCAGCGCGAGGCTGTTGTAGTTGCGCGCGTCTTCCACCCATTTGTTCAACTCGTAGAGCTCGCGCAGCGCATAGCGCAGCTTGTCGCGCTGCGTGTCGGTCATGCAGTCGACGTTCATGCGCTGTTTGAGCTCGCCGCGCGAAAAGAGATATTCGTTGACGGTTTCCTTCGCGACGCTGAACTGGCCGGTGACCTCGATCGCGGCCAGTTGCGCATCGGAGCGCGGGCAGCCGTCGTTGATCCACTCGGCGATGGCGTCGATGTCGCCGGCGGCGAGCGGACGGCCGCCCCACGGCAGGCGCGGAAAGCGCGAGCCATCGAACGGCGGCTCGCCACGCAGGCCCTGAATCAGTCCGGAACGGTCGGCGCGGGTTGTTTGCGGGTCCTCGGCGCGATGGGCGCAGCAGGAATGTCCGCCCTCGTCTTCAGGAGCGATCAGCCGAACACCGTGGAGCGAGGCGGTCAGCAGTTGGTCGAGCGGCAGTTCCCAAAATGGACCCAGACCGCCGTAGTCCGCGGCGCTGTTGCCGGCGGCGACGCGGAACATTTCCTGAAACCGTTGGTACCGGCTCTTCTCGATGGCAACCGACATTGGGACCCCCCAAGGAGGACAGTGGTCACGCTCCTGGTGCCTCCGGTTGGGGGGGCCGGAGGGACTACCACGCCGCAGCTAGAGCGATTCGCGCATCGTATCGGAACGGCCATGCGCTGGCCCATTAAATTTGTGAAGCGGCTCAGAATAATGCGGTGCATAGGGCACGCCGAGGCAGCCGCGACTAGCTCTTCTTTCCACCGATCAGCAGAAGGGCACCGCCAATCACAATCGCCCCCACGCCAGCCCACACGGGGACGTTGACCGTCTCCTTCTCTTTCACCGACAGCTGCGCGGCGATGGCTCGAGCCTCGCGTTCAAAACGTTGCAAGTGCGCGTCGGCCGTGACCTGTGCGGACAGAATCTTGATGGCAACCGTTCGGTCGAGCCGCGTATCCCTGGCGCGATACACCTCGCCCATACCGCCTGCTCCAAGAGGCGACTCAATAATGTAGGGACCGAGTGCTGCGCCAGAAGCGAGCCGCATGACGCGATAAGGTGCCCCGATACGGGTTCAAAAAGCAAAGACAAACGCCCTGAAGCTTGGAGCCGACTAACTGTCGACGGCGTCGGTGAGGTGGCCCCGCCGTTTGCCGTTGCTGCGAATGTCCGGGTCAGCGTCGCCCGAGCGCTGTCGGCGCGCCGGTCGAATCCGCAACCAGCATGCGGATCATGCCATCCTGCCGCGAGGTCAGCAGCAGCTCGCCGTCGCCGGTCTGGCTGATGTGCAGATCGGCACGAGAAATGCTCGCCCCCATCGTTCGATCGACGAGGTCTCGCATCGACACGCCCATGCGATTGCCGTTCGCGTCCCGCACATAGAGTTGGATTTCTTCGATCGGCGCCACGGTCTGAGGAAGGCCGTCGTCGGCTTTCTTCAGCGCGGCGACGTCGGCCGCGAAGAGCCGCCCATTCTGGATGTCCCCGAACACGAACTTGCCTCGGAGCGCCGCGATGAGGCCGCGATAGGCGAACCCGCCGGTCACCGCGCGCCCCTCGTCGTGGTCGTAGATCGCAACGGGGTAGGTGAGACCATCCTTCTCGCGCCCGCTCAGCACCTCCTGGGGGAGGACAAATAAATCACTGAGCAGGCCGCCGCGCCAACGTCCGTTCTCCCAATACCCTTCCCGTCTCATCCAGCCATAGTTCTCGCCATTGCGGACGATATTGATCTCTTCGATGTGGTTCATGCCGATGTCGGAGGCGAACATCGTCCCGTCCGTGTCCCACGACAGGCGGTGGGCGTTGCGAAACCCGTAGGCATAGATCTCGCCGAGCGTTTTTGGATCACCGTCAGAGGCGAACTTGTTGGCGATTGGAACGGTGTAGTCCCCGAGGCCCTTGGTCCCGCCAGTCACTCTCGGCGGGCGCGGATCGAACCGCAGGATGGCCGTCATGATCGAATCCAGACGCTGGGTCTGGCTCGCCGTATTCGCGTTTGGCCCACCTCCGTTGCTGAATCCGTGATCGCTGCCGCTGGTGTACAGCAGCCCGTAGTCGGCGCCGCCGGGCTTCGCGAAGGGATTGAACTCCGCGGTGCCCATCGGATGCGTGAGATTCGCAACGACGTGAGCCTCGCGAAGCAGCTCGCGCCGCGTGCCGGCAAACGTGTTCGCCGCCGGGTTGGCGGCGTGCCATTCGGTGATGATGTTGTGATAGGTCACATGTTTTTCAGTGAATCCCGGCGGGATGAAGTCGGGTGTTCGCGGATTGCCCGGACCGCGCTCGCCGTGAACGGTGTAGATCAAACCGTTTCGCGCGAACTCTGGATGAAAAGCGAATCCCACGAATCCGCTCTCCAGGCGGTTGTAAACCGCGTTCGGAAACACGACCGCGGTGTTCGTGTACACCTGCGGCCGGTTGTTCGAATCGATGACGTAGAGCAGGCCGCGCGAATCATTGACGAACCGGCGGCCGTCGGGCAGGTCGCGCACAAAGCTGATCCGCGCCCACCCCGAAGGCGTCACGTCCTGATCGACGGGACGCATCTGGCGCGTATCCGGAAGCCGGAGGACGTCCTTGATCTCGACCTGCAATCCGCGTTTGGTAATCGGAGCGGAAATCGGATTGCTCGTGGTCTGCGCGACGACGATCGCCACCGTGCACATCGCGATCAGCAGCGCGTTGAGGTGCCGTAGCAGCTTCCGCATCCGAACCTCCCTCTGAACCAGGCGGCGATTCGACCACCGCCTCCCGCTGGAAATCGGTGGGATTCTACCCCAGCCTGCCGATTCAGTCGCCGCTTTCGGCGCTCACGATCTTGAAGCGGGGCGCGACGTTGACGAAGGCCTGTACCACAGCTGGATCGAAGTGCGTGGCTCTACGCTCGACGATAAATTTGACGGCCTCGTCATGAGACATCGGCGGGCGATACAAGGTCCTGGTGGTGGTGGCGTCGTACACATCCACGACGGCCATCACCCGGCCCTCCACGGGAATCTCCGTGCCGCGCAGCCGTCGCGGGTAGCCGGTTCCGTCCCAACGTTCATGATGCGTGTAAACGATGTCTTTGGCCACCGCCAGAATTGCATCGTCGCGCACCCCGACCCGGCCTTCCGCCTTTAAGATCACCTCATATCCGTACTCCGGATGCTTTTGCATCTCCGCGAGCTCATCGGGCGTCAGCACGCCGGGCTTGTTCAGGATGTGATCGGGAACGCCAACCTTGCCGATGTCGTGCAGCGGCGCGAGGCTCGACACCAGATCGATCCGTTCGGGTGTCAGGTAGTCCTGGAATTCGGGATGGGTGGAAAGCTGCTCGGCGAGCAGCCGGACGTACCGCTGCGTTCGACGCGAGTGACGGCCGGTCTCGGCATCCCGAGTCTCGGTCAGCGACAGGAGCGTCTGCACCATCAAGCGCTGAGCATTGGTCCTTTCGCGCCCGGCCGTGTCTGCCCGTCCGCGCTCGACGGTGAACTTCACGAGGGTCATGATGGCCAGCGCGGCAATCACGCCGATCGTGGGCATCAGCGGCGACACGAATACGCCGGTCGTCGAGAGCATCCACACGGCGGAATACCAAAGCGAAGCGATGCTGATGCCGCTGCCGAGCACTCCGGACAGAGTGCCCGTACTCGCCACGAGCCACGTGACCGCAATGCCCAGAACGAGCACGACCATTCCTTCAAGAGCCGTCCCGAGTTGAGATCTGCTGATGAAGTCCTGCTGCAGCAGATTGTCCGCAACGGTCGCCTGGACCTCGACGCCGGCAAACAAGGTGTCGAGCGGCGTCGCCACGACCTCTCGGGTTCCCAGCGCCGTCGTGCCGACGAACACAATCTTGTCGTGCAGCGTTCCCGCCGGGACGCCACCGCTCAGGACGTCCGCGGCCGATACGTACGGGAACGTTTGCTTCTTCCCCCGATAGCGCAGCCATGCATTGGCCCTGCTGTCGAGCGGCACGACTCGGTGGTCGACGATCAACGACGCGGTATTGACGTTCGAGATCCGCAGCACCAGGTCGCGCGAACCGGTTGCCGCCATCGTCGCCGCGAGTGCGAGCGATGGGTAGACGCGGCCGTCAAGCTCGATGAGGAGAGGCGCGCGTCTGAGAATGCCATCGCCATCGGGCGCAGCGTTCATGAAACCTGACGCGCCTGCCGCTTGCGCCAGCATCGGGAGGTTGCACACGACGCCGGTTGCGTGAAAGTACGGCGCAGTGCCGGTTTCTTCTCCCACATGAAGAAGCACGGGCTCGACCGGATGCAGCACGCACGCGCTTCCCGCAGGTGGGGCGTTGTCGAATCTCATCGCGTGGCCGAGCACGACGCGACCCTCGCGAAGCGTCGCGGCCAGCGCTTCGTCGGAGGTGGGTCGAGCGCTGGCGTTCGGACGTTGGTCGGAACCGCCGGGATCGCCGTAGCGATCGGGTTCGGCGAAGACAATGTCGAGCGCGATGGTCGCGGCGCCCATCTCCCTCAGACGAGCGATCAGGCCACCAATGAGGTCGCGTCGCCAGGGCCATTGGCCGATCGTCGACAGGCTCCGTTCATCCACGTCGACGATGACGACGCGGCCGCCGGGCGGCCTCGGGCGAGCGGATCGAAGCAGGATGTCGTAGGCCGCGTTGTCCGGCCGCTCGAGAAGCGTCGGGGGAAAGACCGCGAACACGCCGGTGACGATCACCGCCGTGACGCCGCACAGAAACACGAGACGACGACGCGTCGGCCGGGCCTTCGGGGATCTCGCCAAAGCGGTGCGACTACCTCACGGCGATGTCGACGCGCCGATTGCGGGCCTCAGGGGTTTCATCGGGCGTCTTGACCAGCAGATCGAGCTCGCCGACCGACGTGACGTCGATGGTCGAACCATCGAGGCCGGCCTCGACGAGGAGATTTCGAACCGTCATCGCCCGCTTCAACCCGAGCGCGAAGTTCGCCTGCTGGGTTCCCATGGTGTCGGTGTGCCCGATGACGACGACGTCCTGGACCGCATGCGCTTTCACCGCCGCCAGAATTTCGGGGATGAGCGCTTTCGATTGATCGGTCAACTCATCCGACTCGAATCTGAAAAACACCGTGAAGTTTCGCGGTGCAGGCGGCAGCGCCGACAACGCGTCGCCAAAAATGTGGTTCACCTCGGCCGCGCTCACTGTGCCGAGAACGGGCCTGGCATTCGCAGTCGCCAGCGCCGCATCACGTTCTTCGGCGAGCTCGACGGACCCGAATGGGTTTGAGACGCTTGCGTCACCCGTCGTACGGGTGTCCGAGTCGGGCAGCAACACGGTTAACGATTGCCCCGGACGGACGGGCAGAGAGATTCGCTTCGGGCCGCAGGCGGTAGCAATCGCGACGGCGGCGATTGCCAGCCAGACGCCGAATGGTCGGGCGCCTCTCACTCCGGTAAAACGCTGATTGCCAGCGTCGTCCCTCGCACACCGATGATCGCCGCCGGCGTTTCGAGTCGGACCGAGTCGGGCGCGAGCTTCCCAATCCGACCCGAAACGTAGGTCGCCGCGCCCCTGACGAACTTCAGCACCAAACCAAAACCGCGGTCGGCCGGCGCGTACGTGAAGCGGTCGAGTTTGAGCTCGCTGTTCGGACCGAGGGAGAGCCGGGTGTCGTCGTTCAGCGTGACGCCGATTTTCCCGTCGCCGCCCGTTCGCAGCCCGTCCGCCTCGAAGACGATCTGCCCGAGCTGCGCGGGAATCTGCGCGCCGTCACGCACGATGAACGCGGACCCTGTCGATACCTTGATTCGTCCAGCGACAGGCCGCTCCTGCGCGACGACCGGTGTGGCAACAGCGCAGACGAGCACTAGAGCAGCGACCCACCATCTTGGATTGGTCATGAGCGTCTCCGGGGGAGACGACATATATTCTGCGACACATTGCGTGGATTTTCACGGAATGGCCGCACCTGCATGAGTTTGCGTCATCGACGCGCGCCAGACCACCGCCTTGGAGTGCTTACGACTCAACGTGATCCTGCGGTATAGTCTGCGCGATCGACGGATCGTAGCCGTCAGGTCGTTGCCGAGCTGGCGAGGTACTCGATATGACTCACGACGAAGCTCGAAGCACGCCCGGTGTCTCTCGCCGTAACTTCATCAAAGGCGTGATCGCCGGCGGCGTAACAGCCTCAGCCGCCGCCTACCTTTTCCGCAACAGTCCGCTGGTTTCCGGTCAGCCTATCAGGGCCGGAGGCGTGGATCGGCTGCTGACGATCAACGTCAACGGCCAGAGCCGCCGTGTCGACGTCGCGCCGCAGGAAACTCTGGCCACGACGCTTCGCTACAAGCTTGGGCTCACCGGCACGAAACTGGGGTGCGACCGTGCCGAGTGCGGGGCATGCACCGTGCTCGTTGACGACGTGCCACGCTATGCATGTTCCGTGTTCACCCACGCGGTGCGGTCCCGGAACATCGTGACGATCGAAGGCCTCGCCGCTGCCGACGGCACGCTGCATCCCGTGCAGCAGGGCGTGGTCGACGAGCAGGGCTTCCAATGCGCGTTCTGCATGTCGGGTTTCATCATGTCCGTGGTGGGTTACCTCAAGAAGCACCCGAACCCGACCCGCGAGCAGCTGGCGCATGGCGTCTCGGGCAACCTGTGCCGGTGCCAGGACTACGACAAGATCCTCACGGCGCTGGAACGCGGCGCGGCGCTCTCGAGGGAGGTGACTCGTGGCTGACAACACGAAACTCGTCGGTCAGAACTACACGACGCCCGACCTCCTGGCGAAAGTGACCGGACGCTCCCGATATGCGGAAGACTTCCGCGTCGACGGGATGCTGTTCGCCAAGCTCCTGCTGAGCCCGATGCCACATGCGCGCGTGCGCAGCGTGGACACGAGCGCCGCCGAGGCGATGCCCGGCGTGCGCGCCATTCTCAGGGCCGGCGAGCTGTCCGCTCCCGCCGATATCGTCACGGACCTCGGCGAAACGATTCGCGCCAATCCCAAGGGCGAGCGCGCCCTTACCGACGAGCCGGTCTACGCGGGCGAGCCCGTTCTTGCCGTGGCCGCGGTCGATGAAGACACCGCCGCCGCCGCCATCGAAGCCATCGAGGTGGACTTCGAGCCGCTCCCCTTCGTGGTCGATCCGCTCGAAAGCCTGCGGCCCGGCGGCGCCAACCCCCGTCTCGAAGGCAACGTCTGGGGACGCCGGCCGGCCGAGCCCGGATCGCCGCCGGGGCCGCTCGACGTCCAGGAGCTCAAGTGGACGGCGGAAGATTTTGCCGAGTACGACCAGGGCCGGATGCCGATGGGCAAGCCGCAGGTCGAGTGGTCGTACGGCGACCTCGAGGCCGGGTTCAAGAGCGCGGCGCTGGTCCTCGATGAGACGTTTTCAGTGGCGAACAATCAGCACCACACCCTCGAGACGCGCACCGCGCTGGCGTACTGGCGCAACGGCAAGCTCTACATGCACACCGGCACGCAGAGCGCCGTGCAGACCGTGGCGTCGATCGCGCGATGGATGCGCCTCGACCCGGCCGACGTCGTCCTGATTACCGAGTACACGGGCGGCGGCTTCGGCAGCAAAGCTACGGGCGCTGTGTCCTGCATGATCCCGGCGCTCCTCTCGAAGAAGGCCAACGCGCCGGTGCTGATGCGCATCACGCGCGAAGAAGAGCAGTACATCGGCGGCCTCCGACCCGCGGTGCACGGACGCGTGAAGGCGGGGTTTGCTTCTGACGGGCGCCTGGTCGCTCTCGATATGTTCACCATCGGTGAGAACAGCGCCTACGAAGCCCAGGGCGACGCCGCCGGCGCGGGCCGCTTCGTGTCGCTGCTCTATCAACCGGTGGCCATGCGTTCGCGCGCCGTGACGGTGCTGACCAACACGCCGCCGCGCCGCGCGCAGAGTCAGCCCGGCGGCCTACAGGGCATCATGATCGTCGAGCCGGTCATCTCGAAGGCGGCGCGCAAGCTCGGGATCGATCAAGTAGCCATCCGGCGGATCAACGCGCCGGCGGGCAAGGCTCCGCTCGGACCCGCCGACGCGAAAGGCCAGCGCGCGTATTGCACGAGCGCGTTCCTCAGGGAAGCGCTCGATCGTGGCAAGGATCTGTTCGGTTGGGAGGCGCGGCGTGCGCGGTCGGGACGGCGCGACGGCTCGAAGGTTCGCGGCGTCGGCGTCGCCGTCAGCACATTCGTGGGCGGATCGACCGGCTTCGATGGCCTGTTCGTGATCAAACCCGACGGCCGGATGTACATTCAATCGGGTGTCGGCAACCTCGGCACGGAATCCTTCAGCGACGTCCACCGCGTGGCGGCGGAGATGATGGGCGTGCCGTGGGACAGGGTCGAAATCAGCTGGGGCGACACTTCGCGCCATCTCCCCTGGACCTGTGTCTCGGGAGGCAGCCAGACGACGCATGCGATGACGCGCGCGGCCCACGCGGCGGCATCGGACGCCATCGCCAAGGCGAAGGAAATCGCGGCCCGCACCCTCGGCGGCAGTCCGGAGTCGTACCGCGTGTCGGGCGAGCGCGTGTCGGGCGGCGGCCGCAGCATGACGCTGGCAGAGGTTGCGCGGCGGGCCATCACGCTGGGCGGAAAGTACGACGGTCACGAGCTGCCCGGCAACATCAACAAGGTCACGGCCAGATCGGCCGCGGCGCTGGCCGGGCAGGGCCTCATGGGCGTGGCCCGCGATACCTATCCCCGCGACGGCGGCAGCTTCTCGTTCGTGGCCGGCTTCGCCGAAGTCGAAGTGGATACCGAAACGGGCCAGTACCAGGTTCTGGATTACACGGCCGTCGCCGACGCCGGCACGATCGTTCATCCGCGAGCGTTCGGCGGGCAGGTGCTCGGGCGGTCGGTCCTCGGCATGGGCCACGCGCTCGCGCAGAAGACCGTGTACGACCAGAACTACGGTCTCGCGCTCGCCACCCGCTTCTACCAGAGCCGGCCGCCGACGATTCTCGACGTGCCGCGGAACATGAAGTGGGAAGCGGTGAACATTCCCGATCCGGAAACTCCCGTCGGCGCGCGCGGCATCGGCGAGCCGCCGGTGGCCGCCGGCGCGTGTGCCGTCCTCAACGCCCTCTCGGATGCGCTCGGCGACGATGTGTATCGCCGCGCGCCGGTGAATCTGGACAGCATTCTGATGGCGCTCGAACACGGCCGGCCGATGCAAGAGCCGCTCACCGCGCACATTTAAGGGATCCAGGAGAACGCCATGGCGATCGTTCACGACGTGATTCCGCCGCTGCAGTTGTTCCAGCCCGCCAGCGTCGATGAAGCGCTGGACCTGCTGGACGCGAAAGGTCAGGACGCCTGGGTGATGGCCGGCGGCATGGACTCATTCGACTGGCTCAAGGACCGCACGAAGCGGATCGGCGCGCTCGTCGAGCTGAGTCAGGTTCGCGAACTGCGGGGCATTCGCGACACCGGCGGCGGCCTGGAGATCGGCGCCATGACCACGCTGACCGACGTGGCCGAGCATGCGCTAATCCGCGAGCGGTTCGGCGTGCTGGCCGAGGCCGCCGGGCTGGTGGCCGCGCCGCAGATCCGCCATCAGGCCACGCTTGGCGGCAATGTCTCGCAGGATGCACGGTGCTGGTACTATCGGCGCGGGTGGCCATGCTACCGGGCCGGCGGCAACATCTGCTATGCCGACACGCCGACGGCCATCAACCGCGAGCACGCCATCCTGCACGCGGACCGGTGCGTGGCGGTGAGCCCGTCAGACACCGCTCCGGCGCTCATCGCGCTCGACGCGCAGATGATCGTCCGCCGCAAGAGCGGCGAGCGCATGGTTGAGGCTGCCGACTATTTCATGGGACCGGACCTCGACATCACCCGCATGACGGTGCTCGAGCCGGGCGACCTGCTTACGGCAATCCGCATTCCGGCGACGTGGGCCGGCGCGCGCTTCTACTTCGAGAAGGTGCGCGACCGGCAGGTATGGGACTTTCCGCTCGTGAACATCGCCTCGGCGATCAAGGCGGACGGAGGACGGATTGCCGAGGCCCGCATCGTTGTCGGCGCGGTGGCGGCGCGGCCTCTCCGCCTGCGGGCTGTCGAGCAGGCGCTCGCCGGCCGACCGTTGAACGACGAGACTGCGGCCATGGCTGGCGAGCTGGCTATCGAGGGGGCCGTGGCCCTGCGCCACAACGCCTACAAGATTCCGTTGATGCGGAACCTCGTGCGCCGCGCGGTTCGGGGTGTACAAGGGGCCGCCACCACATAGGCGCGACTGCTCGAGCCCTTCTTCTTGCCGCGCTGTTCTGCGCGCCGGCAGGCTGTGAGACTCCTCACCCACCTCCTGCCCGGACGCCCGCGACCCAGGCGTGGCATACGCTGGGCCGATGGTCGGGCCACGGCAACTTTCAGACAGAATCTTTCGACGTCTCGACCGGCACACTGCGGCTTCAATGGAACACCGCCGGCGCGGGAACGATTCACGTCCGGCTGCACAGCGCCATCAGCGGACGTCCGCTGCAGACGCTCGTGGAGCACAAAGGCTCCGGCGCCGGGACGGCCTACGTCGAGGACGAACCACGCGTGTCGTACCTCGTAATCGAGTCGACGGCCACGGTGGAGTGGACGGCCGTCCTCGACGAAGCCGTGGGGCAATGAGCCCACCCCGCAGCTGAATCAGCGAATCTGGAGCCCTACGCTATCATGCCCATTGGAAACCCTAAGGAGTTTAGCGATGCCGACTTCGTCAACCGTTGTGTGTATCGCCGCTTTCGGCCTGGTGCTGTCAACTGCTGTCGCGGGAGGCGGATTCTCGGCAAGTCAGGGCGACGTCTTCGACCGCGTGACCCACGGCACCGCGGTGTCGGAGGGTGGCGTGAAGATTCACTACGCATCGCTCGGCAAGGGACCGCTCGTGGTCATGATCCACGGCTTTCCGGACTTCTGGTACTCGTGGCGGCACCAGATGGACGCGCTCGCGCAGACCTTCCAGGTGGTGGCGATCGATCAACGCGGCTATAACCAGAGCGACAAGCCGAAAGGCGTCGAGAACTACGACATGCGTTTCCTCGTCGGCGACGTCGCCGCGGTGATCCGCCACCTTGGCCGCGATCGCGCCACGATCGTTGGTCACGACTGGGGCGGCATCGTGGCCTGGCAGTTCGCGATGAACCTGCCGCAGATGACCGAGAACCTGGTGATTCTCAACCTCCCGCACCCGCATGGCCTGTTGCGCGAACTGCGAATCAACGCCGAACAGATCAAGAACAGCGAGTACGCCCGCAACTTCCAGGAAAAGACGCCGGACGACCCAACCGTGTTCTTCGGCCGGCCGATGACGGCAGAAAACCTCGCCGGCTGGGTGCGTGATCCGGCCGCACGCAAGCACTACGTCGAAGCCTTCACGCACTCGGACTTCGAAGCGATGCTGAACTATTACAAGCGCAACTATCCGCGTCAGTCGGGTGCCGATGCGCCGCCAGCTCCCGAGATGCCAAAGGTCCAGGCCCCGGTGCTGATGTTTCACGGCCTGCGCGACACCGCGCTGCACTCAGACGGACTCTCCGGCACATGGAACTGGGTGGCGAAAGACCTGACGCTCGTAACCGCCCCCGAAGCGGGCCACTTCGTCCAGCAGGACGCAGCGGATCTCGTCACGACGACGATGAAGTGGTGGCTTTCGAGTCGCACTACTGCGGCTGTACGCGGAGTGCCCTGAGGGTGCTACCGGGCGCGGCGGGCGGGTACGGCTGTAGTTCCCCTTTGATAATGGAATGTATTCGCCCGAGCTGAATGGAGACCCTGGCGCAGGAACCCACCCCGAAGCGCATCCGCGTGCACAGCATCGCACCCAGGGGCCGTCCGGACGGCGATCGATCGCCCGGTGAGGCGGAAACCGCGGGCCGGCCGCCCCACTGGCGTGTAGGAGCGTCGCCCTCCTATGCTTTCCCTTTAGTCATGGTGTGCGGGGGTCTCCATGCGGCGCCACACGTGCCCGCCCGCTGTCACCGGAGTTCGGACACCGCGCGCTCGACTGCCGTACGCAACTCACTCCACGCGCGGTCTGCGCCCGACCGGAGCTCCTGCCCTGCAGCTTCCCCGCCAGTACGCAGCTGCTCGAGCGCGTGGCGTGCGGCCTCGAGTCGCGCTTGGAGATTGGCGATTCGTTGCTCGTATTCATCCCGAACGTCGCCCGTGGTCTGATTGACCCTGGCCTTCAGCGCATCGATTGTTGCCGCCCACGCTTCGAGCTCTCCCTCCAGCTTTCCAAGGTCGGCATACTTCGCGATGCGAACGCCCCCTTCACGAGCCTTCGCCAGCAACCGGTCCCGCGTCTCCCGGCCACGCGCGGGCGCAAACAGGATGGCCAGAGCCGCGCCCGTCGCCACGCCGCAGAGGAAGGCGCCAACACCGCGCCACTCCCGGGCGTCGCGTTCGGCGGTCTGAGTGCTTACAGCCATGAGCCACCCTTACTTTCGCGTCCTCGACATCAACCGGTTGAAGGAGCGCCATGCCGCGACAGCGGCAAGACAGTGCACCTGGGCGAGGCCACCCGCGCCTTCGATGATGCCGAGCGAGGAGTTGATCTTATAACGATCGCGAAGGCTCGGCAGACGGTGGCTGACATGCCGCCGCCGAAACGCCAGAGCTTGGCACAATCCTAGCCCCCGCATCGATCTCGGCGCAGTTTCTAATCTCAGCATGAGGAAAGGCAATCGGGTCGGGCGGCAGTCTTGCGTAGGGTTAGTTCCATGGCTCGTCAGTGGAGCACGATGTCGCGGTCACATTGAGTAGCCCCGAATACGGCCACGACCTCGACGATTGGCTGCAGGCGGAGCGCGAGATCAGCGGGCTCCCCGAACGAAGAGATTCGTTAGAGGTGAGTGAGATGGATCCGATGACGTCAACCCTGTGAGCAACCGTCCTTGCCGGGGGATCTGGACTGCGCCTGGCGAAGGTCACCAGCGGCGTTCCGAAAGAGTTCTGGGGATTCGCGCACGGCGGGACGCTGCTCGAGGCGACGCTCGACCGTCTCGTCCCACTGGTTCCAGCGACACGAACCACTGTCGTCGTCGACCGCACGCATAAGCCCTACATCAGGGAGCTGTCCCACCTCAACCCGGCGTGCCGTGTTCTCTATCAGCCGTGCAATCGCGGCACGGCCGCCGGCGTCCTCTTCGGCCCTACCTCTGCTGATGGTCGCCGACGATCTCTGGGTTCACGTATGGCCGAGCGCTCTGGGCTGGTCCGATCTCGGAACCTAGGCGGGCGGGGTCTTACGTGGTGAGACTTCGCTTGGGAAGATGCCGTTCTGTGATCATCCAACCGCCTTCGTCGCAGGCGGGGAGCTGCGGTTCAGGTGCGCCTTCGCCGTGAGAAGCCGTGGAAATGCCGCCGGTCCGTCCGTCAACCGTCCGTACGTGTTGGGGCCGGTCAGGCAAAGAAACCTGGCCTCTACCAGCAAGTCCAGAACGCGTGCGCACATGTCATCGTCAAGGCCCCAGAGACGTCGCGCCTGCTGCCGGGTCAAGCGCAAACCGGGCATCTCTGAGAATTCAGCGTAGACTCGACGGAGCAGTTCCTCGCTCGGAGTATTCCGCATGCGCACCTGACAGGTGGTAGGATGC
>CAZEMI010000080.1:0-2430 GCA_964513235.1 uncultured Acidobacterium sp. | reverse complement strand
GCAGGTGTATTTCACCGCGCAGAAGGGCGGCACGACGCACGTGTTCCGCGTGGCGGCTCGGGCCGGCGCGCCCGTCGAACAGGTGACCACCGGCGACCGCCGGCTTGGGGATGTCACGTTCGACAAGGCGATGACGCGAATGGCCTACACCTCGGGCACCTATGACAGCCCGTCCGACGTGTGGACCGCGCGCATCGATGGCTCGGACGAGCGGCGCCTCAACGATCTGCACGCCGATCTCCGATCCGAGATCGGCATCACGAAGACCGAACGCATCACCTGGAAGAGCGCGGACGGCACGGTGATCGAAGGCTTCCTGACGCTTCCGTACGGGTTCAACAAGGCAACTGGACCCTATCCACTCGTCGTGTTCAATCACGGCGGACCGCATTCCGCGGTGGGCTACGGCTTCAATTTCAAGCAGCAGTACTTCGCGGCGAACGGCTATTTCGTGCTCGACACCAATTTCCGCAGCTCGACCGGTTACGGCGACGCGTTCAAGTGGGCCACGTGGGGCGCGTGGGGCACCAGGGACGGCCAGGATGTGATCGCGGGCATCGATTACGCGATCGCCAACTATCCGATCGATCGCGCGAAGGTGGCGACGATGGGGCATTCGTATGGCGGGTTCATGACCAACTGGCTGATCACGCAGTATCCGGATCGGTTCGCGGCGGCCGCGTCGGGCGCCGGCATCTCCAACTGGTTCAGCGATTACGGCACCGCCGACATCTATCGCACGAAGGAGACGGAGTTTTTCGGCGCGCCGTGGCAAGAGGAAGGGATCAAGCGGATGGTCGCGCAATCGCCGTTGATGCAGGCGGGGCGCGTGCGCACGCCGACGCTGTTCCTGCAGGGCGAGATGGATCAGCGCGTGCCGTACGAAGAATCAGAGCAGATGTACTTCGCGCTGCGGCGCCAGGGCGTGCCGGCGAAGATGATCGCCTATCGCGGCCAGCCGCACGGCATCAGCGGACACTGGAACAACGTCCACCGCATGCTCAACGAGCTGAAGTGGATCGACAGTTACGTGAAGACCCGTCCGACGACGACGTCCGCCTCGAAGCAATAGCCGTACGTAGGGGCGGGACTTTAGTCCCGCCCGACTGCTTCGCGAATCCGTTCGATCTGGCGAAGATGCAGCAGGTCGTGCCCCGCGTACAGGCCGATCAAATACCCTGCGCTCTCTTCGCCGCGCTCGGCATGCACGCCGACGCGCGCGAGATCGTCCGGCGTGGCCCGCTCGATGAGCGCGAGGTTGCAGCGGCGAAGCACGTGCAGTGTTTCGAGCGCGTGCGCCGGATCCGCGTCCGCGTAATGCAGCCGATCGGCCCACAGATCCTGGTCGTATCCGGTCAGGACCGGGCGATCCTGCGCGAGGATCAGCCGCATTCGCCATCCCCACACCAGGTCTGAATCCGCGAGGTGCTGCAGCACCTGGGCGATTGACCACTTGCCGGGCGCCTCCGGCTGGCGCAGTCGTGCGGCGCTCAGTCCCTCGATGGCCCGCGCCGCGGCCCCCGGCGTTTCCCGAAGAACGCTTAACGGCTCCCGCCCGCCCACCAGCGCGAGCACGGCCGCCGAATATTTGGCCCGTTCCTGAGGGGGATCGCTGGACCGGTTGCTGAATACGGACATGCCACCGATCCTACCCTGGCACCCTTAGATCAACAGATCACCAGCTCACCAAATCAATAGATACAGCCTGACCCCAACCGTTCGTGGTCCTCATCGTCTAACCGCCATGGTCGAGACCTTCCTCGGAGATCTTCGCATTGGTGTTCGCAGCCTGATGCGCGTGCCGCTGCTCGCGTTGACGATCATCGTCACCGTCGGCCTCGGTCTTGGGGCCACCGCGGCGATCTTCAGTGCCGTCAGCGCCGCCCTGCTGCGGCCGCTGCCGTATGCCGAGCCGGAAAACCTCGTGCGCATCTACACCGATGCGCCGCCCTTCAAGTTCCGCTTTTCGGTGGCGGACTACCTGGCATTCACCGAACAGCAACGACGGTTCGAAAAGCATGCGACCTATACCGATCGCTCGGTCAGCTTCGCCAACGGCGACACGGCCGAACTATTGCAGACGCGCGTGGTGTCGTGGGGGTTCTTCACGGTGCTGGGCATTCGGCCGATGGTCGGCCGCGACTTCAACGAACAGGACGGGAAGGCCGGCACCCCGCCGGTGGCGATTGCGGGCCACACCTTCTGGCAGCAGCGTCTTGGCGGGAGGGCAGACGCCATTGGCAAGCCGGTGCGGCTTGATGGGTCGGACTACATGCTCATCGGCGTGACGCCGCCGGCCGCGGGTCCGCTCGAGCGGCGTTACGACCTGTTTCTCATCCAACAGTTCACGCCGCCGCCGCGCAAAGGACCGTTCTTCTATTCGGTGATCGCGCGGCTGCCGCGGGGCGCCGATCGAGATCTGGCCACCGG
>CAZEMI010000079.1:0-52697 GCA_964513235.1 uncultured Acidobacterium sp. | reverse complement strand
TCGGCAACCTCACCACCAACCTGCCCGGTACCGCACAGTTCCACACTGTCGAGTTCTCGGCGACGAAACGCCAGTCTGGCCGCTGGTCGTTGCAGGGCTCAGTCGCGAGGCGCTTGCACAAGGCCCAGTCCAACGGGTATTTCGGTAATAACCTTCGCGGCGGGACGATGCCGGTGAATCCGAACGATCTGATCAACACCGACGACGGCCGTTACAACTTCTCCGTCTATAGCGTGAAGATCAACGGCAGCTACGACGCGCCGTATCGGATCCGGATCACACCGGCGCTGCGCGTGCAACAGGGCCAGGCGTTCGGCCGCACCTTCCTCGCCACCGCGGCGAACAACGGCATCAACTACGGCAGCCAGCGTATTCTTGCCGAGCCGATCGACTCGCAGCGGCAGGATAATATCGTCATCTTCGACATCCGCACCGAGAAGTTCTTCAACGTGGCCGCCGGCCGGCGCGTGGGCGTGTTCTTCGACGTCTACAACCTGACCAACTCCTCTGCGGCGCAGAACATCAACTGGGGCAGCGGCTCCACGTATCGTTTCCCGGTGTCGGTCATCGGGCCGACGATCATGCGCTTCGGCGCGAAGCTCGACTGGTAGCAGTGTTCTTGGCGGGGAGGGTCGGCCGACCCTCCCCGCGCTTTACCCCTCCATAACTCACTTCACCGCGGGCGTGACGAATGGCTGTAGCTGGTTTTGGCTGCGCCGTTTGGCGTCCGCGATCAGCGCGAGGTTGCGCGCGTACGACAGCTCGAGCGGCGTCGCACGCTCGGGCGGATATCGAGGCGTCTGGTAGACAGGGTAGGCCTCGGTTCGAAGGTGGGCCAGCATGTGATGGCCGCTGCGGATCTCGCGCTCATGCCTCAGCGCAGTGATGTCGATCGGCGCGACGACGATTCGCTCGCCCGGTCCAGGTGATGCGGTGGCGAGCATCCGTCCATCGAAGTCCACGACCTGGCTGCCGCCGGGCCACGAGTACGGCGGATAGTGACGGAGCGAAGCGCCCTGGTTGGCGGCGACAACAAACGCGGTGTTCTCGAGCGCGCGGCAGCGGTTGACGATCGTCCACCAATCCATCGGTTCGGTGGCGCCCCACGGGTCCATATAGGCCGACACGCGAATCAGGACTTCCGCGCCGTTCGCGGCCAGCTGGCGGGTCACTTCCGGAAACAACCAGTCGTAGCAGATGGCGCAACCGAGACGTCCGATTGGGGAGTCGACTACCGGGAAGAGCGGCTCGTCATATCCGGCGAGGTCGTGAGGGCTCGCGTGCACTTCGTACGGGATCCACGGATTGACTTTGCGGTACTTCGACAGCACGCCGCCCGGACCGATCAGGCAGGTGGTGTTGAAGACCACGCCCGGCCACCGCGCATCGGCTTCCAGCATCGTCCCGCTCTGGATGAAGACGTCGTATTCGCGCGCCGCCCTCACCAGCCGCTCGGTGTGCTCGTTGGGCACCGGCACGGCGAGCGCGTCGAGCAGTTCCCGCGGCGTGGTAAACACCGGCGCCGAGTGGGCGAACTCGGGGAACACGATCAATCGGACCGGCAGGAACGGCGCCGCGCCCGCGACGGCCGCGTCGATCATCGCGACCATGCGATCGGTGTTCGATCCCATCGCCGCCCGGTTGATCGGGTTGGGTAAATCGGTCTGACACGCCGCCGCGGAGTACCGAATCGGAATCATGGGGATATTCTCAAGTCACCTTTACTCACGGCGGTAGAAGATTCCGATACACTGACCCTATGAACCGCCCGGCGCCCGCTCGGCGTCCCGCCACCTATGAAGATCTCTGCGCCGTGCCCGATCATCTGGTGGCGGAAATCCTGGATGGCGAGCTGCACACGAGTCCGCGGCCTGCTCCACGACACGCCGTCGCGAGCTCCGGTCTGGGAACCGATCTCGGCGGGCCTTTCGATCGCGGCAGGGGCGGCCCGGGCGGCTGGTGGATCCTCGCGGAGCCCGAGCTGCACCTTGGCGACGATGTGCTGGTGCCGGACCTTGCTGGCTGGCGCCGCACGCGGCTACCGGAGATGCCGGCCGAAGCGTTTTTCAGGCTCGCGCCGGACTGGGTGTGCGAAACATTGTCCCCTTCCACCGAGCGGATCGACCGTGGCAAGAAGCTCGCCATCTACGCGCGCGAATCGGTCGCGCACCTCTGGCTCCTCAATCCAATCGCTGAAACCCTCGAAGCATACCGGTTGGAACAGGGGCGCTGGCTGCTGCTGGTGACGCATGCAGGCGATGTCACGGCGCGCATCGAGCCATTCGAGGCCGCCGAGCTCGAGCTCTGGCGCCTCTGGGGCCGATCCGAGCCTCGCTCATAGCGGGGTAAGGAAATTCGCGAATGGCGCGAGCTACAGCGCGTCGCGTTTACGCCGCCAGGAACTCGGCGAACATCTCGTCCACCGTCACGCGGCGAGCGGTCAAGCCGTCGCGCGAGGCGCCCTCGCAAAAAACGTCCAGCGCGAGCCGGTTGGCCTCGAGGCCGTGCGCGTGGTAACGCGCGCCCATCTCGCGCTCGGTTTGCTCGATCTCCTCGATCAGCCACGGCGATCCGTAAGGGTAGAGCCGCTGGCTGGCGTGGTAGACCTCGTCTGCGCGTTGGAAGGCATCAACGAGGCGCCGGCCGATCGACGGGTCCCGTTCCCACACGGCGCGGCGGACGATTACTGCGTGCTGCGGCGGGTAGCAGCGCGTCTCTTTGAAGTACTTCTGCTCGACACGCCGATAGTCGGGGATGAGGCGCGCGAGAAGTCCATCGGTGACGTCGTATTTCGCCGGTGGAAGCGGCGTGAAGATCGCTTCGATTTCTTTCGCCACGAGGAGGTCGGTCAGCGACCGCCCTTTGGGTGCGAGCGTCACATGTGACGGCAACGTGCCGACGATATTGACGCCGGCGGTTGAATCGGCGGCGCCGACCACCCAGGAGATCTTCGCGGGATCCTGTTCGAAGTAGCGCACCAGGTGCCGGTACCAGACTGCGCCGCTTGCGGCCCAGTTGTAGATGCCCAGCCGCCGGCCGTTAAGAGTCTGTGGTGTCAGCGTCGATTCCTTCGCGACGTAGATATCGCGCGCCGTGAAGTTGCGCAGCGGGAAGACGGGGATCGCGACCAGTGATCGATCCCCGGCCGCGATCCGCATCACGTGCTGGGCGAGCGAGCTCTCGCCGCCGTCCACCGCGGGATCCTGCGTGGCGCGGCGGAGCATCTCGTTCCGATCGCCTCTGATCCAGCGCAGCGTCATGCCGTCGGGCCTGACATCGCCGGTGGCGATGGGCATGAAGCGGACGTAGTCCGCGCAGGTGAGCGTGATCACGGGTGCCACCGGCGCCGTCTGGCCGGCGCCCCCAAGCGCATGCGCGCCGAGGGGAACACCCGCCAGGCCGCCCGCAGCCTGTAACAACGAACGACGCGACAGGGTCGTCATATCTTCCTCACGTGTCGGGCACTTCACGATCCCGCGGGATAAATCCCTGGCAGCGGGCCCGCGAAAGCGCTCAGGCGCCTGACCGCGGCCGGTTGCCCTCGAAGCCCGTCAATCACGGCGGCATATCGGAAATTGTCGCCGATGCGGCGGGCTGCCTGGAGCGACTGCAGCCGGGCCTTGCCTCCCAGGGAGGCAATTCTTTTCTTCTCCGCCACGGACAACCGCTGGCCTCGCGCGCGCCCGCCTTTGCGGCCCAATGCCCTGGCCATCTCAGTCGCGTTCATGGCATCAATCATACTTAGCGCTAAGCAAAAGAAGAACCACGGCGCGACCGGGGCGAATGCCAGCTCTATGCCGCGCGCGCGCCATTTTGATCATTGCTTCAGCCCCCGTCCTTCCTCAATCGTCACGAGCTGCCGCGCGCGGACATTGGTCACCCGATCGCGCGCGCCGCTGGGCCACTCGACTTCGATCGTCGAGGCCGCGGCATCGGCGCCGAGACCGAAAGTCAGGGTCAACTCGCTTTGCGACGCATAGCTCGAGCCGCTGCGGACCATTTGCCACTGGCGCCCGCCGGCACTCTCCACGCGGACGATCGCGCCAATACCGTCCCGGTTGGACTTCACGCCGCGCGTCTGGACCGCGAGCCAGTTGTTGCGATTGCCGCCGTCGTTCCGGAACAGGTACGCGGGCCCGTGATTGGTGGTCACCGCCACGTCGAGGTCGCCGTCGCGATCGTAGTCGGCGTAAGCGGCGCCGCGTGCGACGATCGGCCGGACGAAATCCTTACCCACCGCGCCGCTCGCATCTTCGAACCGCCGGGAGCCGAGATTGCGGAAGAGCAGCGGCGGCTGGCGGTACTGGACCTTCGGCTGCACGCGGCCGATCTCCTCTTCGATGTGGCCGTTGGCGGCGAAGATGTCGATCCAGCCGTCGAGGTCGTAGTCGAAGAAGAACACGCCGAAGGCGAGTGAGAGCAACGACGCGCGGCCCACCGTCGATCGCGGCGCTTCGTCGACGAACAACCCGTTGCCTTCGTTATGGTAGAGCCCGAGCATCTGGTTCGAGAAGTTGCCGACGAGCAGGTGCGGCCGTCCGGATCGATCGTAGTCGGCGGCGTCAACACCCATCGCACCGCGCGCGATACCTTCCTCGCTGTAGGCCACGCCGGACCGCAGCCCGACGTCGGTGAACGTGCCGTTCCGGTTGTTGCGGTACAGCTTGTTCGGCTGCGTGTCGTTGGCCACGAACAGGTCCGGCCAGCCGTCGCTGTCGAAATCGATGATCGCGATCCCGAGCGACTTGCTCGTGGGATCGGCCACGCCCGCCTTGCCGCTCACGTCGTCGAACCGGCCGCCGCCGAGATTGCGATACAGCTTCGATGACGTGCCCGGGTACGACTCGGGCGTGCAATACGATTTGGTGGCGCCGTCGAGCGTGCAGCGCAGATCGGTCTGCGGCGTCCATTGGACGTAGTTGGCGACGAAGAGATCGAGGCGGCCGTCCTTGTCGTAGTCCACCCAGGCGGCGCTCGTGCCGAAGCTGGCGTTGGATATGCCTGCCGCTTTCGACACGTCGCGGAACTTCCCGCCGCCTTCGTTGTGGTACAGGCGATCGCCGTCGAGTGACGTCACGTAGAGGTCGCTGCGGCCGTCGTTGTCGTAATCACCGGCGGCGGCGCCGATGCCGTAGGTGACCACGTCGAGCCCGCTGCCCCCCGTGACATCGGTGAAGCCGGCGCCTTTGTTGTTGCGATACAGCGCCGACCGGGATCGCCGCGCGCCCGCGCCGGAGCTCGCGTCGCGAGCGGCGGCGGAGCCTGCCGCGCCGTAGCTCGCACCAAGAGCGAAGGCGGGCCAGTCACGGCCGTTGATGAAGAGCAGGTCCGACCAGCCGTCGCCATCAGCATCGAAGAACACCACGCCCGATCCCATGGTTTCGGGCAGCCACTTGCGGCCGGCGCGTCCGCTGTTGTGCACGAATCGAATGCCGGCAGCGGCGGTGACGTCGGTGAATATCGGGGCTTGGGGCTTGGGGCTTGGGGCTTGGGCGGTGCCAAGTGCCGCGGCGGGAACGAAAGCCGCAAGGGCCAATCCTGCGATCGATCGCCTCAACGACGACTCCTCAACGCCACACTCTCGTGCTCGTGAATCGGCTGGCGCTCGTTGTTGTCCTCGGGCTTCAGCAGCCGGGGCCGCGCCGTGATGGCCTGCGCGGACTCGTCGGCCTTGAAGCGCAGAAACAATGTCTCCGCCCGCGCGGCACGCGCTTCGTCACCCAGACCGCGGGCGGCGAGCATCGCCGTATAGTGCATCTGCAGATCTTCGGGATCGACTTGCGCCACGCGTTCGAGGACGGCCAGGGCTTCGGCGTGGCGCCGATCGAGGAACAGGATGCGCGCCAGCTGGTTGAGCACAACGCGATCGCGCGGGTACTGCCGCACGACGCGCTCGAGCGAGGCGATCGCCGCCGCGTAATCGCCGTCGGCCTTCTCGGTCAGGGCCTTGAAATAATGAATGCGCCCGAGCGTGCTGTCACGGGCCAGCGCCTCGCGGATGAACGGCTTGGCCGCCTCGGTCTCGCCTTCCTGGATGAGCGTGCGCGCCACGTTGAGCCAGCCGTCGGCATAACCCGGTTCCGCCTTCGTCACCTGTGTGAAGGCGTACTCCGCCCCTTTCAAGTCGCCTTGCAGCAGCAACCCGATGCCCCAGTCGTTCCAGCGCTCGCGGCTCGCCTGATCCACGACCGGCCGCCACACGGTTGGTGAGGACCCGTCGCCGACTTGCAGCGAGGTCGTGGCGGTGGCCAGGGTGATGATCGGCAGATCCGGAATGCGATCCGTGATGCGTCCGGAGACGTTGGCCGGAATGTTGGCGGGGTCGAACGAGAACACCCGATCGTCGAAGCTCTTACTGACCGCGCTCTCGGCTTGTCCAGGACGCGGCTGGCCGGCATACGCGAATTGCGTATAGGCGTGCGCGAATTTGCGGTACTGCAGACGCGCCGTGAAGGTGATCGGTCCCCTGGCGTCCGTGGGAATCTTGACGCGGTAATGCGCCACGTCCGCGGCGCCGGGCGGAATCAGCCGGACGTAGAGCAGGCTTCTCATTTGCCACGCGTTGCGCTTGTCGATCGGGTTGCCATGGGCATCCAATTGATACGAGCGATAGAAATGCGCGCCCGGCTCGACCGGCCCGCGGCCATCGTCGGCCACCCGGCCACTCCAGAAGATCGTTCGGCCGTCCGCGTCGCGGCCGACGACCTCCAGCCACACGTCGAACGCATCCACGGTCCCGCCCGGAAAGAAATGACCGATCTTCCGCGTGCGAACCACCACGTCGAGGCGCACCGTCGATCCCGGTGTCAGGATGGGCGCGGCGCGGTCGAGCGGCGCCGCCACTTCACCGACTTCACGGATCACGACCGGCGCGTTCTGCTCCGCTTCTTCGCCGACCGCGAAGCTCGACATCGCCTCGATGACAACACCGGACCGCCGCACCATCGGCGTCCGCTCCGCTCGTTCGTCAATCGGCGAGGCCGCGAAGATGTCGACCGACACGAACCCCGAGGTGAGGAAGTCGGTGGTCGCCTTCAATTGCTCGGCGTCGTGATTGACGAAGGGCACCGCCGTGTTCGCCGCTGGAAACCGGTGCGAGTGCACCGTGCCATCAGCGTGACGGCCGGCGTCGCGCGAGGGCACGCGGGGCATGTGGCAGTCCACGCACGTCGACGGCTGATCGGGGTAGTAGAACGATCGCGCGCCCTGGCCTGACACACCGCTGGCCTGCCAGGCGTCGTAGTCGTTGAATCCCCGCATCCAGCGGTAGTCGTTGACGGGGACATCGAGGTGGACCTTGTGGCAGGTCGCGCAGAACTCGGCCGAGTCGAGGCGCATGAACGGTTTCATGAACGTGCGGCGGTGTGGCTCGGGATCGAGATACGTGAGCAGCCGATCGACGGCGCGGATCACCGGTTGCCGGCTCGAGGCGAGGTGATGCAACGGGGGATACGCGATCGTGAACCCACCGTTGCCCATCGAGCTGTCGACGCGCGCGATGGCATGGCACGACGTGCACGCCAAACCCGCCTGCGCCTCGGGCGTGTCGATCTGCTCGGCGATCGGGCGCTCGAATCGCCCGTTGAAGAACACGGCGTGATCGTGACACCCCGCGCACCACTTGCTCGGCGTGGTGCCCACAACCGACTGCATGTATTCGATCGACTTCCGGTAGAACTGGTTGTTGAACGACGCGAAATGGTGCGCCGATCCCTGCCACTGGTCGTAGATGTCCTTGTGACATTCGGCACAGCGTTCGGAGTCCATGAAGAAGTCCGAGGGGATCGTGCCGCCGACGTCGGTTTGCGCCGACGAAGGGAAGAACGGTGAGCGATCGCCGCCGCCCTCCTCGTGCATCGACAGCGGCGCGGCCGGTGGATTGACGATGCGATCCGCGGGGTTCGGATGGGTCGCGAGCCACGCGGCCGCGGCGGCGGGCAGCACCACCAACAGCGCAGCGGATACTTGATACGCCACGCCGAACCGCCGCTCGCCGGCCGTGCCCCGCGTCGCAAGGCGCCAGGCGAACGGCACCAGCGCAACCACGGCAATCGCTCCGGCCACGATGTGCGCGATGAGCACCCATCGCACCTCGAGGAGGTTCCCTCGCCGCACGAGCTCGATCGCAAAGCCGGCGGCGACGGTAAGCGCGACCAACGCGAGTTGGACCGATCGGTTGCGGCGAAGTTCGCCATCGCGTGCGAGCAGGCTGAGCGCCGCCACCCACACCGCCGCGCCGAGCACGACATGCGCGAGCACGTTGCCCATGTAGAACACGGTGGGCGAGGCCGCGGCCGCGATATACGCGGTGTTGGCCAGCAGAATCGCGGCGGCATAGCCGCAGAACGTCTTGAGCGACATGGATGCTTCTGGTTCGGCGCAGTGTCGCACAAAGTATGCGATGCTGCCACCCGATGAGCACGTCCCGATCGATGGCGTTGGCACTGCTGCTGCTGGCCGTGAGCGCGCCGCTGGCGTCGTGCCGCGCGGCGCCAGGCACGACGATCTCGCCGGAACTCGTCGAGCGGAACAATCGCGCGGTCGGGTTGATGGGGCAGTTCGACTTCAACGCCGCCGTTGACGCGTTCTCGTCGATTCAGGCCGATGAGCCGGTGTGGCCGGAAGGCCGGTTGAACCTCGCCATCGCGCTGATGAACCGCCAGCGAGAGGGTGACGCGGCGAGGGCCGAGGCGTTGTTGCGCGAGCTGCTCGACGTGCCGGCCCTCGAGCGCCGCGCGCGCTACCTGCTTGGCCTGCTGCTGGTCCACGAAGGACGTGACGCGGAAGCTCTTCCGCTGCTGACCGCCGTGGCCGCCGGCGATTCCCCAGATGGATTCGCCGCTTACTTCGTCGGGCAACTCCACCTGGCCGCCGCACCGGCCGAGGGGCTCGAGTGGCACCGCCGCGCCGCAGCCCAACAGCCGCTGCTCCGCAGCGCGCACTATGGCGCGTTCCTCGCGTTGCGGCGGCTGAACCGCGAGGAGGAAGCGGCGGCGATGCTCGCTCGATTCCAGGCGCTCGAACGCCACCCGCAGGCCGTGGTGGCGGAATTCAAGTACACGCGGATGGGCCCGCTGTCGGAGGCGATCACGGTGGACGTTGCCGGTGATCGTCCGCAGGCGGCGCCGTCAGGCGCCCGCTTCAGCGCGCCGGCGCCGCTGGTCGACGACCGCGGGATTCCCTGGCGTCGCGGCGGGCCTGCCCGATCGATCACGGTGGCGGATCTCGACGGCGATGACACGCTCGATGTGTTTCTCGCCGGAGCGATCGATGGCCCCGATCCCAACGCGGTGGTCATGAGACGCGGCCAGCGCTACACGCTCGATCGCGCGCACCCGCTGGCGCGCGTCGGCGATGTGCGTGCCGCCCTGTGGGGCGACCTCGATGATGACGGGCTGCTCGATGTGGTGTTGTGCCGTCCCGCGGGAGGCACGCAGATCTGGAAGCAGTCTCCGGCGGGACGCTGGGTCGACGCCACCGCCGCGAGCGGCGTGCGTCTCGCCCGCACCGACATTGTTGACGGCGCCGTGCTCGACGCCGATCACGACGGCGACCTGGACATCTGGCTCGTCAACGCCGCCGGTCCCAACGAGCTCCTGAGCAACGACGGTGGGGGACGCTTCCGGGCAATTGGCGCGGCTGCCGGAATCGCTGGCGACGGCAGACCATCGGTTGGCATCGCCGTGGCCGATCTCGATCACGACCGCGACACCGATGTGATCGTGCTCAAGGCCTCGCCGCCACATGATGTCTTTCTCAATGGACGCGTGTGGGAATACCGGCGAGACGCGCAGGCGGCGATCCTCGCCGCCGCTCCCGCATCCGCGCTCGTGGCCGGCGACTTCGACGCCGACGGCGACATGGAGCTCTACACGGCCGGCACCCGCGGCATCGAGCGGTGGGCCCGCGATGCCACCGGCACGTGGCGTCCGGAACCGCTGGTGCCGCGCGGCTCCGCCGCGGCGTCTCGGCTGGCGATCGCCGATACCAACGGCGACGGCGCTTGGGAGCTCGTCGCCGGATCGGCGGATGGCTGGGTGATTGTCGACACGACCGCCGCCGACCGCGTCGTGGCGCCGGTCGCCGCGGGCGGCACGGCCGCGCCTGGCGGTTGGGCCGTTGCGCACCTCGACGTCGCGGCAGGGCCATCCGTTGTCGGCGTGCGGGACGATGGCGTTCCGATGATTTGGAGTCCGGGGCCCGGACGCCACGCCTATCTTGGCGTCCGTTTCTCCGGCCGCGACCCGACGAGCGATCAGCGCCGTTCGAACGTCTCGGGTCTCGGCGCGCGCGTGGCAGTTCGTACCGCGTCGAGATGGACGTCATTCGAAACCACGCGTCTCGAATCCGGTCCAGGCCAGAGTCTTCAGCCCATGTCGATCGGGTTGGGCGGGGCGCCGCGCGCCGACTTCGTGGCGATTACCTGGCCGGACGGCGTCTTTCAAACCGAGCTCGCACTCGACGCGGGCCGGCTGCACCGCATTGCCGAAACGCAGCGCCAGCTATCAAGTTGTCCGGTGCTGTTTGCCTGGGACGGCACTCGGTTCCGGTTCGTCACCGACGTGCTTGGCACCGGCGGCATCGGATTCTTCGAGCGTCCTGGCGTCTACTCGGCGCCGTTTCCGCAAGAGAACGTGCTGCTACCCACCGGCGCTGCTGCACCAGCGGACGGCGCGTATCGGCTCAAGCTTGCAGAGCCGATGGAGGAAGTGACGTATCTCGATCGCGCGTCGCTGGTCGCCTATGACGTGCCTCCCGGATGGCGCATGGCGCTCGACGAGCGCAAGGCGATCGCCGGCCCCATGCCGACCGGCACGCCCCTGTTCTATCGCGACCAACGCCTCGCCGCCCACGCCGTCGACGGTCGCGGTGATAACGTGACCGCAACTCTCAGCGTGGCCGACCGTGCGGCGGTCGGGCCCGCGCACGTCGATCCGAATTTCATCGGCCTCGCGCGCCCGTACTCGGTCACGCTGACGTTCGATCGTCCGATCGATCGCGGCCCCGGCCGGCCCGTGCTGCTCGTTGACGGCTGGGTGGAGTACCCCTATGCGCAAACGGTCTTTGCGGCGTGGCAGGCGGGCGCCGTGTATGAGGCGCCCACGCTCGAGGCGCGCGATCGCGAGGGCCGCTGGCACGAGGTGGCGCCGCAATTCGGCTATCCCGCCGGCATGCCGCGCCAGATGGCGCTGCCGCTGCCGCCGCTGCCGGCAGGATCGACGGCCCTGCGGCTCCGTACGACACAGGAGGTTTACTGGGATCGCATCGCGGTGGTGTACGCGGAGTCGTTGCCTGATGTGCGACGCAAAGTGCTGCCGCTCCGCGCTGCGCGGCTGGCATCCGACGGCTTCGCGCGGAGGACCACCGGCCCCCAACGGGCGCCGCATTACGACGCTGGCGCGCGCCTGCCGCTCGACGACACGCGGCACCAGCGCGGGTGGTACACCGAATTCGGCCGGATCGATCCGCTCGTCGCCGACGAGGATAGTGCCGTTGCGATCTTCGGTCCCGGAGAGGCCGTGGTCCTCGACTTCGAAGCGCCGGCGTCGCCGGTGTCTGAGGGCTGGACCCGCCGGCTCGTGCTCGAACTGCGCGGCTGGTGCAAGGACATGGATCTCTACACGCTCGATGGCGACACCATCGAGCCGCTGCCAGGAAAACACACAGCCGCCAGGGCGCAGCTGCACCCGCACTTCAACACCCGCTACGCGTCGGGATATTGAAGAGGTCTGGGCGGTCGCGTTCGCGCTACCATAGTCGTGCCGTGAAGGTTGGATCCGTGGACAGGCGGAGCGTCCTCAAATCGGGCGGCGCGGCCTTGCTTGGGCTCGGCCTGGCTGGTTGCCGGAGTGTGGGTCGAGCGACTGCCCAAGTCGCGCGACCTGCGATTCGACTTGCGCTGCCACCAGTCCTGGCATCCTGGGATCGGATCATTCGAACGACGGTTGGCCTGCGGCCGCATCGGCCCACTGGTTTCAACGTCAGTGTCGCAAAGCTGGATGACAAGACGGTCATCCACAATTACGGCCACGGCGGCGCCGGCCACTCGTTGGGCTGGGGCACCGGCCTCCTGGCCGCCGAGCTCGCGTTGGAGCATCCGGATCGTCGAGCCGCCGTGATTGGTTGCGGTACCGTCGGGCTGACTGCGGCGCGGCAGCTCCAGCGCCACGGATTCGATGTCACGATTTACACGAAGGCCGTGCCGCCCCACACGACGTCGAACATGGCGCTGGCAGCATTCACGCCGACTTCGGGCCTGATCTCGACGGAGGCGAGTCCGGCATTTGCGGCGCAGTTCCGGCATGCGGTCGAAGTGTCGTATCGGCAGTTGCAATTACTTGCCGGCCGCGACTACGGCATCTCGTGGATCGACGGCTTCAACACGACAGATACCGCGGCGCCTGGCGGGCGCGATACGAACTCGAACGCTGGAGGCGCCGGTACGAACTTCCGTGGCTCCGACATGGGTGGATTGGTTCCGCCCGGCGTCGACGAGAGCGTCGGTCGCATCGTGCTCGGTCCCGGCGAGCACCCGTTTCCGTCGCGGTATGCGATCTGGCACCGGCGGATGCGCATCGAGCCGTCGATTTATCTCGACGCGCTCCTGCGGGATTTTCTGCTTTTCAGAGGGCGTGTCGTCATTCGCGCGTTCGACACGCCGCGCGATCTGGCGGCGCTCGACGACAGTGTGATCGTGAACTGCACCGGATTGGGTGCGCGCACGCTGTTCGCCGACGACACGATGGTCCCCGTCAAGGGACAGCTGACGGTGCTGATTCCGCAATCGGAGGTGAACTACTCGTGCCGCGCCATGCCACGGCGCGACGGGATCGCGCTTGGCACGACCCAGGAACGGGGTGTTGACACCCTGGAACCCAACCTTGACGCCGAACGGCGTATTGTCGACGCGTGCATCAAGTTCTATAGCGCGATGCGGCCGACCCTTCGACAAGCTCAGGGTCGCCCCGAGCGGAGTCGAGGGGCGATCACTCGTGGCGCGGCGCCGGCCCGCCTCGACCTGCCGCGCGACGTTCCGCCGGTGGAGAGTTTCTTCGGGTTGGAGTCCTAAACGCTACTGAGGCCTGCCGCTGCCGCGGCGAATTTCCGCGATCCTGTCCGCCTCGAAGGGGCCAAACTGCTCACGGGTGCCGTCGAGCCAACGGACGGTGATGCTGTCGACTCTCCGGAGATCGCCCAGGCCGATGTGAACGCGCGGGTCGTTGGCCGCGAGATAGCTGTAGCCCGTGCGGACATCGCGTCTCAGCGTCTTCGTGCCAAGTGCGATCGACAGCACCGCGCCAAGCGCATCGCGTCGGTTGCGCTCCAGGACGCGCAACAGCAGCCAGTGGCCCCGGCTGGGCGCGACATTCCGCAGGAGATACGGCGCGGCGTCACGGTTTGAGACGACGATGTCGATGCCGCCGTCGTGATCGAGATCGCCGAATGCCGCGGCGCGGCTGGTGGCCACCAGCGGCTGCGCGGTGCCACCGCGCGGCTGCACTTCCTCGAAGCGGCCGCTCACGCCGCGGAAGAGCAGGTTCGGCTCGGCATACGGATCCGCCGCGAACGTCTCGGCCTGGAGCCCGACGCGCCCGTTGGCTTCGTACAAGTCGATCCGCCCGTCGTTATCAAAGTCGAGCAGCGCCACGCCGAAGCGCGTGAAGCGGCGGCTGACCACGCGCAGGCCCACGTTGGTGGTGTCGTCGACGAAGAACCGGCCTTCGTTGCGAAAGAACGAGTCGGATTCGGTATCCAGGTTCATCACGATCAGCTCATTGTCGCCGTCGTCGTCCAGATCGGCCGCGTGGACGCCCATGCCGGCCTTGGGCGCGCCATCCTGATCGATCGCGACCCCTGACATCAACGCCGATTCGGCGAACCGCGCGCCGCCCTGGTTCAGCCACAGATGATTGGGGGTGCCGTCGTTGGCGACGAACAGATCGAGCCGCCCGTCGCCGTTGACGTCGTCGGCGATCACACCCAGCCCGTTGCCGACGGCCGCGTGCAGTCCCGCGGCCCGCGAGATGTCGGTGAAAGTGCCGTTGCCGTTGTTGCGAAACAGCAGGTCGCTGGTCGGCGCGTCGTAATTCTTCGGGCTGCAGTAGTCGGCCACGCCGGTCAGGCTGTAGCACTCGCGCTCGATCTCGATCCGGTAGTCGAGATAACGCGTGACGAAGAGATCGAGATCGCCGTCGGCATCGACGTCGGCGAAGGTGGCGCTGGTGCTCCAACCGGACCCGGCAACGCCCGCCGTGCGCGTGACATCGGTGAAGCGGCCTGTGCCGTCGTTCTGCAGCAGCACGTTGGCGCCGAGATTGGTGATGTAGACATCGACGTCGCCGTCATTGTCGTAGTCGCCGGTCGCCGCTCCCATCCCGTAACCTGGCACTGCGGCCACGCCACTGACATCGGTGACGTCATCGAAGGTGCCCTCGCCTCGGTTGCGATACAGCCGATGGCCTGCCGGCGTGCCGGGCGGCGCGGCCATACGGCCGCTCTGCACGAGCAGGATGTCGAGGTCGTGATCGCCATCCAGGTCGAAGAGTGCCGCGCCCCCACCCATGATCTCGGGCAATAGGTGACGCGTCTCGTGTCCGGACCGGTGGACGAAAGTGAGGCCACGCGCGGCGGCGATTTCTTCAAACCAGGCCGGAGCTGTCACCGGCGTCGAGGTGCCGGGCGCGCCGCCGTTCGGGGACGGCGCGCACGCGAGCGCGCTGAGCAAGAGGATCGCGGCGCCGGTCCTCATCGAGACGCCTTGGCGGCGTTGATGCGATCACGCGCGGCCGCCAGCCTGGGGTTGTTGGGCTCGGCCTGCTCGGCACGCTTGAGCGCGACCTCGGCCTGGCCGAAGGCGCCGGTGGCCGCGAATGTGTCGGCGACGCCGATCAAGGCATCGCCGAGCAACGGGTTTTTCGAGAGCGCGGTTTCGAAGTGCCGCCGCGCCTCGACATAGCGCATCTGCTGCCCCAGGATCATGCCCATCCACAAGTGCGGCATGGGATCACGCGGGTCGGCGCTGGCGGCGGCAATGAAGAGGGTCTCGGCCTCGCGCGTCCGTCCCTGCTGCCAGTGGACCATGCCCTGCAGCTTCGCGGCATCGGCGTTCGACGGGCGCAACGCCAGCGCCTGCGTCGCGTACGCCGCCGCCCGATCGAGGTTGCCGGTGAACAGGTAGCCGCTCGCCAGGTGCATCGTGGCATCAAAGTGCGCAGGATCCGCGGCGAGCACGGGATCGAGGATTGCCGCCGCTTCGGTGACGCGGCCCGCCGCGGCGTACATGCCGCCAAGGTACACGCGAAGGGCCTGATCGTCCGGGCGAAGCGTGACCAGTTGATCGAGCCGCGCGATCGCCTCGTCGAATTTTCTTTCGAGCCCGAGCTGCGTGGCTTCCTTCAACATCGCGGCAAAGCCACGCCGGTACTGGCCAACCTCGTCGGACCACGGATCTGCCCACACCGGTTGTCCCGTCGAACCGACGGTGAGGGCAAAGAGCGCATCCTGTTCGCGGCCAAGACGGCGGTATGCCGTGCCCAACAATTGCAGCGCATAGCGATCGCCCGGACTTGCGGCGAGCACTGTTTCCAGCGCGGCGGCAGCCTTCGCGTCCTCACGTTTTGACAGGTGCACCAGCCCAAGGCCGATGTGTCCGGCCGGGTCGCGCGGCGCGGTTTGCACGGCGACCTGGAACGCGGCTTGCGCCTTGGAAGTGTCGCCGCGGTCCAGCCACCACAGGCCCTGTTTCCATCGGGCCGGTACGTAGTCGGGCGCCAGTTGAACGACGTGTTCGAGGTCGGCGAGCGCCGAGTCGATTTCTCCGCGCCGCGCCTTGAGCAGTGCCAGCAGGTAGCGCCAGCGAGGCTCGCTGCCGTCCAGGCGGACGGCCACGTCGTAATTCTCGGCAGCCTGGACGAGCAGGCCGTTGGCCTCGAGTCCCATCGCCAGGTGTCCCCAACGCGCGGCATCGGACCGATCGGCATTCACGGCTGCGGTGAGTTCATCGAGAAGACTTGAGACCGCGGGGTCGAGCTCACCGAATGTGCGCGGATCGGCCGGCACCGGGCCACGTTCGCAACCGAACAACAGCAGCGACCAAATGACGACCGCGGCCCGTACCGATCGGGCCAGCATCACGCCGCGGATTCTCATTCACGAGCATTCTAGGATCAGTCCAAAAATTGCAACTCGCTAATTTGGGGTCAGACCTCGAATATTAGCGAATCGCTAAGTTGGGGTCAGACCCCGGCTTAGCGGCGTATAGTTCTGCCTCATGAACTACACCCGACTCGCCCTTGCCGCCGTGGCCGCCACGATCGCCGACTTCGTCTATGGATTCGTCGTCTATGGGAACCTGCTGACGGGCTCATTCCTCGCGCAGCCGGGGATCTATCGCAGTGCCGAAGCGCAGCTGGCCAACATGCCGCTCGGCGCCGCGGGCATCCTGCTGGCGATCACCGCCGCGGCGATGCTGTTTGCCGTCAGCAGTTTTCGCGGGCTCGGCGGCGGCGTATGGTTCGGCCTGCTGCTCGCGGTCTTCGCGATCGGATCGGGAGTGGTCGTGAACTTCGCCACCATCAACATGACCGAGGATCACGCCTCGCGCATGATGCTCGCCTCGCTCGGTGAGTGGCTGGTGGTTGGCGCCGTCATTGGCCTGATTTATCAACCGCGGAGTTGATCGCGAATGGTTCGGGTCGGCCGGCCGGCATCCTGATAATTCTGTGACACCCGCGCCGTATCCATTTGTCTCGCCCAAACGTTGTATTGGGTGATGACGGAAGGCGCGGTTGTTCGCTGTGAGATCGAGCCCGGCGTCTCGATGACGGCCTCGGTGCATCGGCGCTCTGGCTCGCCCATTGTGCTCCTGCACGGCATCCCCGGCGGCCGCGGGACATGGCGGCGCGTGGTTCCAGGTTTAACAGCGTTCGGCCCGGTGGTAGTCCCCGACTTGCCGGGTTTTGGCGACTCGTCCGACCCCCCAGGTGATTTCCATGCATTCGCGCAAGCCGGCGCGGTGGGCCTGCTGCTCGATCACGTTGGCGTTGAGCGCGTCCACGTGGTGGGCTTCGACTTTGGCGGGCCGGTGTCGGTGGCGTTCGCCGAGCAACAGCCCACCCGCGTGGCGAGCCTGACCCTCGTGGCGGCCAACGCCTTCACCGACACGCCCATTCCAGGTCCGTTAAAGCTGGCGAAGGTGCCGGTGCTCGGCGACGCCCTCTTCCTCGCGATGTGCAGCTGGCCCGGACTCGCGAGCATGTGGTTCACCGCCGTCGCCGCGAAACCGGAACTGTCGTGGCAAGCATTCCGCCGCGAGTTGCCGGCACGTCGCGGCCGACGCTGGACACGGCGAATCTTTCTCGACAGCCTCCGCCATCTCGAGGATCGTTATGCGCCGATCGAGCGGGCCTTACCGCGAATCAGCTGCCCGACTCGTGTCGTGTGGGGCGATCGCGACCCGTTTTTTGCGGTGTCGGTCGGCGAGCGTCTTGCCGACGCGATCAATGGCGCGACGTTCGAGGTGATTCGGCACTGTGGACATTTCATCCCGCTCGAGCGGCCCGACGCGCTCGTCCGCGTCATCGGCCGCCAGCTGCTTGACCGACCGGCGCCCGCGCGCCTGTCGCGATAAACTGGCGTCCGTGCTCGCTGCCGATCCGCACGTGGATGAATATGAACGCTGCCGGCCTGAGCTTTTGGCGTACGCGACACGGCTGGTAGTGCGCCACGAAGTTGCCGAGGAGATCGTCCAGGAGGCGGCGCTCCGGCTGATCACGCGGTCGTCGCCACTGGCTCAGGACGCCGACGTCCGCCTGTGGTTGTTCAAGGTCGTCAGCAATCTCGCCATCGACCATCTGCGGCGTCATAGCTCGTGGCGTGAGACGGCGCTGGTTGACGCGCGAGACCGGGCCGCGTCCCGCCCTGATTTCCTGGGGGCCTCACGGGCTCTCCAAGGCTCACCGGAACTGAAGGCGATCGCCCGCGAGCACCTGGTGGTGTGCATGGCCTGCACGTTGCGAAACCTGCCACCGCACCATTCCGCGGCACTGTTGCTGAAGGAGGTCTACGGCTTGACCGTGGCGGAAACGGCCGGTGTGCTGGAGGTCTCGTCGATCCAGATCAAGAACTGGTTGCAATTGGCGCGGCGCACACTCGAAGCCAAGTACGCAGCCACGTGCGCGTTGGTGACGCAGCAAGGCGTGTGTCATCAGTGCGTGGAGCTCGATGGCTTCTTCAATGGGTCACGGCGAGATCCACTCGAGGGGACCGCCCGCGACCTGGATTCGAGACTCGAGATTCTCAAACAGGACCGAGACGCGCCGCTTGGGCCGTGGCACCAGCGGATGCTCCGGCTGATCGACGACCTGCTCTCCGACTAAGCCCTCGATACGGCTTTCATGGTCAGCCCGCGCGGCCGGAGCGTGATGCGCGGCTCGGGCGTCGGCGGCGTGACGGGCGTAAAGGTCCAGCGCTGCGCGATGGTCGCCAGCAGCAGAATCGCTTCCGTCCACGCGAACGATTCGCCGATGCAGAGGCGCGAGCCGCCGCCGAACGGGAAGTAGGCGAACCGCGGCCGCCTCGCCTCGGGCAGCCAGCGCTCCGGCCGAAACGCCAGCGGATCCGGCCACCACCGCGGATCGTGATGCACGACCCACTGGCTCGTGAGCACGAGCGCGTCCTTCTCGATCTCGTAACCGCCGATGTGATGCGGCTCGATGGCCCGGCGGCCCATGGTCCATGCCGGGGGATAGACGCGCATCGATTCGGCAATCACCGAGCGGGTGTATTCGAGTTTGGGCACGTCTTCCACCGCCGGCGGCCGATCGCCAATCACGCGCCGGATTTCTTCGTGCAGTTTCTCTTCGACATGCGGGGAGAGGCCGAGCAGGTGCCAGGTCCACGACATGGCGTTGGCCGTGGTCTCGTAGCCGGCGAGAAAGATCGTCATCGCCTCGTCGCGGATCCGCTGATCGCTCATCCCCGGCGCCGACGGATTCTCGGGATCGCGGGCGGCCAGCAGCATCGAGATGAGGTCGGCTTGATCCGCCGAAGCGCCGTGCGCGAAGACGGACCGCTCCGCCCGCCGTTCGGCGATCACGCGGTGGATGATCTTGTCCAGCCGCGCGCGCGCCTTGCGGACCTTCACGAAGGGTCCGATCGGCAGCCGCTCGAACAGCTCGATGCCCGGCAGCAGGGCGTAGGCGAAACTCTGCACGGCGTCGCTCAGCGCCTCGCGCACGTCATCCGCATCGCGTTGCACGTTGGTGGAGAACAGCGTCTCGCCGACGATCGACAGCGTAAGTCCACCCATTTCTCCCGTGACGTCAATCGTCGCGCCATCGGCCAGCGTCGCACGCCAGCGCAGCGCGTGGCGCACCATGGCCTCGGCGAAGCGCTGCACCTGCTGGCGATGGAACAGCGGCTGGATCGTCCGCCGCTGCCGCAAGTGCATTGGTCCTTCGGAGGTGAGGAGCCCTTCGCCCAGCAGCTTCTTGGCGCGCTGCAGCGCAATGCCCTTCATGAACTTCTTCGCGGAGGTGACGAGGATGTCCTCGATGAAGTCCGGATGGCTCACCAGGTAGGCGGGCTGCGAGCCGAATGAAAACCGCGCCACGTCACCGTAGGTGCGCGCCGTCTTCGTAAAGAAGGTCAGCGGATTCCTGCGGAAGGCGAGGAAGTTGCCGCCGGGAAGCCAGGACGTCGGTCCCGGCACTTCCTTGACGTCCGGCGCCAGGGTGAGGGTCATAGGGTCCTTATCGGCACTTCGCCCGAAGGCGAAGACCACGGCCCCATGATGCACCCAAAAAAATACCGTGCAGGCACTATTCGATTCGAAGGGCGCCGGCCGTTGGGACCGGTGGCGCGGCGCGCCGGCACGACGCACGCGATCGCGCCGACCGCGAGCAGGACGACGAAACAGGAGCGGCCGCGATACCCTAGGCAGGCCGTGCGCAAACTCGACATCTTCAATCACATTTATCCCAAGCCGTATTTCGACCTGGTGATGGCCGTCGCGCCAACGTTCAAGGACATCGGCAAGCGGATGCGGAGCATCCCGATGCTCGTCGACCTCGACGAACGGTTTCGCGTCATGGATCGATTCGCGGATTATCAGCAAGTGCTGTCGATCGCCACGCCCCCGATCGAAGTGTTTTCGTCGGGGCAGGACAGCGTCGACCTGGCGCGGGCCGCCAACGACGGCATGGCGGCGCTGGTTGCGAAATATCCCGATCGTTTTCCGGCGTTTGTGGCCCAGCTTCCACTCGGCGACGCGGATGCGGCGATGCGCGAGACCGAGCGCGCGGTCGGCGACCTCGGCGCGCGCGGCATCCAGGTGTTCTCGAACATCAACGGTAAGCCGCTCGACCGGCCCGAATACCTGGCGCTCGTCGAGCGCATGGCAGCCTTCGACCTGCCGGTGTGGCTGCACCCGTTTCGCGGCGCGGATGTGAGTGACTACGCCGCCGAGTCCAAGTCGCTCTATGAGATCTGGTGGACGTTCGGGTGGCCGTACGAAACGAGCGTGGCGATGTCGCGCCTGGTGTTCTCCGGGATCTTCGATCGTCACCCGGAATTGAAGATCATCACGCATCACCTCGGCGCGATGGCGCCGTACTTCGAAGGGCGCGTCGGCCCGGGCTGGGATCAGTTGGGGAGCCGCACGTCGGACGAGGACTACGGCGCCCTGCTGAAGCGGCTGAAGAAACGGCCGATCGATTACTTCCGGATGTTCTACGCCGACACCGCGGTGTTCGGCGCCTACGACGCCACGGTGTGCGGCCTGAATTTCTTCGGAGCGAATCACGTGCTGTTCGCGTCGGATGCGCCGTTCGATCCCGAGCGCGGGCCGATGTATATCCGCGAAACGATCGCCATTCTCGATCGCCTGCCGATCCCGGACGCCGACCGCGAGAAAATTTACTGGCGTAACGCGGCCGACTTGCTTAAGCTCGGCGCGGGAACGCAGATCAACAGATCACCAGATCAATAGATCACCAGATTCAAGAGGCTGCCCATGTGCGATCAGGACCATTACGAAGATGATTTGAAGGCATACACGGCACGCGGCGCGGTGTCGCGGCGCCAGTTCGGCGCGTTGTCGATTGGCGCCGGCATGATGGCCTTGCTGCCGCGCGCCGCCAATGCGCAGTCGGTCAACGAACGCGACGTGACGATCAAGACGCCGGATGGCACCGCGGATTGCCACTTCGTTCATCCAGCCAATGGCGCGCACGCCGCCGTGCTCGTGTGGCCCGACATCCTCGGGTTGCGTCCCGCGTTCCGGCAGATGGGCAAGCGGCTCGCCGAGTCCGGCTACACGGTGCTCACCGTGAACCCGTTCTATCGCATGAAAGCGTCGCCGGTCGTGCCCGCCGGCGCCAGCTTTGCCGATCCTGAAGTGCGCAAGATGGTGATGCCGCTCGCGCAGGGCCTGAATGCGACCACGCACGTCACCGATGCCAAGGCGTTCATCGCCTGGCTCGATGCGCAGCCGCAGGTCGAGAAGAAGCGGAAGATCGGCACCACCGGCTACTGCATGGGCGGTCCGATCGTGATGCGCACCGCCGCCGCGGTGCCCGACCGCGTCGGCGCCGGCGCCTCCTTCCACGGCGGCGGGTTGGTGACCAAGAATCCCGACAGCCCGCACCTGCTCGTGCCGACGATGAAGGCCAGCTTCCTGTTCGCGGTGGCCGAGAACGACGATCAGCGCGAGCCGGACGCGAAGAACGTCCTGAAGGAGACGTTCGCGAAGGCCAACCTGCCCGCCGAGATCGAGGTCTACGCCGGCGCGGCGCACGGCTGGTGCCCGCCGGATTCCGCCGTCTACAACGAGAAGCAGGCCGAGCGCGCGTGGAGCCGCCTGCTCGTGCTGTTTGGAAAGGCGCTCGCGTAATGTCACGACGGGTTGCAGCGCTCTCGATCGTTGCAACCTTCGTGTGCGCGCCCTTCGACTCGCACGAGTCCACGAGTGGACTCGTGCTCGCTCAGGGCCGGCGGCAGGCCGGGAAGACCGCCGGCGGCATTGCCTACGACGTGCAGGGCAGCGGCCCCATTGTGGTTCTTCTCTCTGGCTCCAATCTCGATCGCCGCATGTGGGCGTACGAAACCGCGTGGCTCGCGAAGACGCACACGGTGGTTCGCTACGACCTGCGCGCCCATGGTCAATCCGATACCGTGACCGCTCCCTTCTCACACCTCGACGATCTGATCGCCCTGCTCGACGAGCTCAAGATTGCGAAGGCGACGTTGATTGGCCTGTCGGCGGGATCGACGATCGCGCTCGATGCGGCGCTCGAGATTCCCGATCGCGTCGAGCGCATCGTGCTCTCCGGTCCCGCGCCCAGCGGCTACGTGCCGAAGGCGCCGCTGCCGTTCACCGCCGATCTCGTCGCCGCGCTGAAGGCGGCCGACTACAAGAAGGTGTCGGAGGTGCTGCTGGCGACATCCGTGTTCGCGGTACCGCCGGCGGCGCAGCCGCTCGTGCGCCAGATGGTCACCGAGAACGACCGCATGTGGACCATTCCGCGCCAGTTGATGAAGGGTCCGCCGCAGCCGGCGATGCCCCGGCTCGAGTCGGTCCGGGCGCCGACCCTCGTGCTGATCGGCGAACGCGATGAATTTCAGCGCGAGCCGGCGGAGCTGCTCGCCGCGCGCATCCCCGGCGCGCGCATCGTCCGCGTGCCTGGGGGCGGGCATCTGCTCAACCTCACCTCGCCCAAGGAGTTCCAGGCCGCGCTACCGGCCTTCCTCGCGAACAACCCGTAGACGTTCTACGTATAGATCCGGCATGACCCTGACGAGTCACGCGCGGCTGGCCGGATTCGCGTACATCTTCTACGTCTTTGCCGGCATCTCCTCGATGTTGGTGCCCGCGGAGTCCAGGGGGTTCTTCAACATTTTCGAGTCCTTCTCGGCGCTCGTGCTCGGGTGGACGCTGTATGCCATCACGCGCGAGGTGGATGCCGACCTGGCGCTGCTGGCGATGATGTGCCGCGTGATTGAAGCCGTGCCCGGACGCGGTGAAATCTACTTTGCCGTCGGCAGCACGATCTTTTGCTGGCTGCTCCTGCGGGGGCAGATGATTCCCGTGGCGCTGGCGTGGCTTGGCACCGTGACGTCGACCATGCTGGTCATCCTGCTTTTGGGGCAGGCGGTCCTGGGGATCACAACGAACTGGTCGTCACCGGTCACATGGTTCGTCTGGCTGCCGGTCCTGATATTCGAGATGACCTTCGCCGTCTGGCTGCTTACCAAGGGCGTGGCCAGGCCGATATCCCGATCCGCGGCGCTCGCCACGGGATAACATCACCCGCACACTGGCATGCGTCTTCTCGTTGCCGACGATCAACCTGACGTGTTGGAGGCGCTGCGGCTGCTGTTGGCGCCTCAGAACTTCAAATTGACATCCGTGACGACGCCGTCGGCGCTGGTCGACCAGTTGCGCGCCGCCGAATTCGATGCCGTGCTGATGGACCTCAACTACCAGCGCGGCACCACGTCGGGTGACGAGGACTTGCAGCTGCTCACGCAGATTCGCGACGAGCGGCCCGGGCTTCCGATCGTGGTGATGACGGCCTGGGGCGACATCGATCTCGCCGTCCGGGCGATGCGTGCCGGCGCCAAGAGCTTCGTCGAGAAGCCCTGGGACAATCGCAAGCTGGTGCAGATTCTCGAGCGGGAGATTGCCGCCGGCAAAGGCGCGCGCGAACAGAGCGAGCTTCACGGACGCGAACAGCGCGACGCGCTGCTGATTCAGCGGGCCCTGATGCCGGCGTCACTGCCGAGCACACCCCGATTCGAGCTTGCTGGTGCATGGCAGCCTGCCGGCACGCTCGGCGGCGACTGCGACGACGTGTTTACCTTCGGTCCCGATGCGATCGGCGTCTCGATTGCCGATGTCGCGGGCAAGGGCCTGCCGGCGGCGTTGCTGATGTCGAGCCTGCAAGCCGCGGTCAAGGCGTTCGCGCACGACGCCTCATCACCACAGGCACTGTGCGCGAGCGTCAACCGGTTGTTGTGCGGACAGATGATCGCCGCCGATTCGTGACGATGGTCTACCTGCGGCTCGATGCGGGCCGCGGCACGCTCGCGTATGCGAACGCCGGGCACAACCCGCCGCTGCTGGCGCGAGCGAACGGACAGGTCGACATGCTGCCGTCATCCGGTACGGTGCTGGGCGTGTTTGCCGACGCCGACTACCAGGGAGCCCAGTTGCCGCTCGGCAGCGGGGACCGCCTGGTGCTCTATACCGATGGCATTACCGAGGCCCGCGATGCCGCCGAGCGGGAATTCGGCGAGGAACGTCTCAAGGAACTGCTGGTGCGTCACCGGCACCTTGGCGCCACCGCGCTGCACGCCGCGATGATGGACGAGATCACGCGTTTCGCCTCGTCTGGTTTCCAGGATGACGCCACTTTGCTCGTCGTCGCCATACCCTGACTTTCACAGAAGAATGAAAGTCTTCTAACCCTTGCCACCTTCTGATCTTCTGTAAGAAGTGTTAGCATCCGCGCGAGGCTGGATTTGAAACGACGTGACTTCCTCAAATCGATGGGAGCTGGTGCCGTGATGCTGCCGGGCATGGCTGCCGCACAAACCGGCCCACGCGCGACGGTGCTCTACGACGGCCGCGCGATCGGGTTGTCTCGCATCACGGCCGACGCCGATGCGCTCTGGATTCAGAAGGCGGATCTCCCGAGCATCAACGGCTTCGAGCTGAAACCGCAGGGCGCGTGCCGCGAGGAAATCTGCATCCCGATTCCACCCCCGATGATGCGCGGCGCGCAGTTCAACCTCACCGCGTTCGCCGAACGCATTGGCCAGCGCGTGGTTGCCGATCCGGCCGCGCGCGTGTGGAGCTTCGGCGAAATTCCCGTGGTGCGGGGCGCGTTCCTCGAATCGCGCGTCGCGCCGGAGTTCTCGGTCCCGGACCGCAAGGGCCGGCCGGTCAGACTGTCGCGGTTCCGCGGCAAGAAGGTGCTGGTGGTCACCTGGGCTTCCTGGTGAGGGTGCCGACTTGATCTGCCAGGCTGGCAGACACTCTACGACGAGCTGAAGGGCAGCAACTTCGAGATCATCGCCGCCGCGCAAGACACGGGCGGCGAGGCCGCCGCCGGCAAGTGGTACGACGCCGCCAAGGCGACCTACACCACGCTCATCGATCCCGCCCACGCGGTCAGCTCCGCGTTCCAATTCACGAACGTGCCGACCGGCGTGTGGATCGACGAACGCGGCACGGTGGTGCGACCGGGAGAGCCGGCATGGACGACCAGCCGCACCAGCACGTTTGGCGGCAAGGCGCTTGTCACCGAAGGGGCGGAGTATGTGGCCGCCATTCGTGACTGGGTCGCCAGTGGCGATCGCAGTGTCTATGCGTTGTCGGATGCGGCGTTTGCCGAACGCGTGAAGCCGCGCTCGCGGAATGAAATGGATGCGGAAGCGAACTTCGCGCTGGCGGTTTGGTTCGTTCACGCGAAGAACGAGCCGCTCGCGAAGAAATACTTCGAGCGCGCGCAGACCTTGAATCCGGACGACTGGAACTACCACCGGCAGGACTGGAGTTTGACCCCCGGCGAGGCTGGCCCGCGCTGGCTGGACAAGTTCCAGAAGCTCGAGACGCCGTACTACCCGAAGCTCGAGTTGAAGCCGAAGCCTGAGAAGCCGAACAGCTGAGCTGGGCACCCTTCCGGCTATCGTTGCTGGTGCCGTCCGTGGAATCATGCCGAAAGAGGACGCATTCGGTATATTCACCCTTTGATGAGCTGAACGGTGCGAAGCACAACACTCGCGATCGGCTTGGCGCTATCGGGCATCGTCATCACGATGGCCTTGGCCTCGCGCGTGTCCGCGCAGGCGCCGGCCGCCGGCACGGTCCTGGTGGCGGAATACGACGGCATCATTCACCCGATCTCGGCTGAGTTCTTCGAGGATTTCATGAGCCGCGCCGACACCTCCGGCGCCGCGGTGGCCGTGCTGATTCTGCGCACGCCCGGGGGCCTGCTCGAGTCCACGCGCACGATGGTCTCGCGCATGATTGCGTCACGCACGCCGGTGGTGGTGTTCGTCGCCCCTTCGGGATCCCGTGCCGCCTCAGCCGGCTTCATCCTCACGCTGGCGGCGGATGTGGCGGCCATGGCGCCCGGCACCCACATCGGTGCCGCCCACCCGGTGAGCGCGTCGGGGCAGGACGAGCGCGGCGAGGGCGGCGACACGACCATGAGCGACAAGGCCGCGTCCGACACGGCGGCATATGCGCGGACCCTTGCCGCGGCGCGCCACCGCAATGTCGAACTGGCCGCCGAAGCCGTGCTCAACAGCCGCGCCTTCACGGAGCAGGAAGCCCTGGCCGCCACGCCGCCGCTGATTGACGTGGTCGCCGCCGACCTTCCCGCGCTGCTCGCGGCGCTTGACGGGCGTCGCGTGACGCGCTTCGACGGCCGCGCGATCACGCTGCACACCCGCAACCTCGCCATCGAGCGCGTGTCGATGACGCGGCGCCAACAGCTGCTCAGCGCGATCGCCCATCCGCAAATCGCCTACCTGCTGCTGTCGCTGGGCATGCTCGGCCTGGTGGTCGAACTCTGGAACCCCGGCGCGATTGCGCCGGGCGTCGTTGGCGGCATTTGCCTGCTGCTGGCCTTCTTCGCGTTCCAGATCCTGCCGATCAACGTCACCGGCGTCCTGCTGCTCGCACTTGGCGTGGGCCTGCTCGTGATGGAAGTGATGGTGCCCAGCTTCGGCGTGCTGGGTGTCGGCGGCATCATCGCGCTCGTTGCCGGCTCGGTGATGGTGACGACCGAGATCCCCGGCGTGCGCGTGAACTATGGCCTGATCGGCGCGACGGCGCTGGCGATCGCCGTCATTGTGCTGGGGCTGGGGCGGCTGGCCATGCGGGCGCAGCAGCTCGCGCCGGCGACCGGCGCCACGGCCCTGATCGGCGAGCAGGGACGCGCGCTGACCGACATCGTGCCGCGCGACGCCGGCCAGGTCGGCGTGCACGGGGAGATCTGGCGCGCCACGAGCGGGCGGCCGATTGCCCGCGGCGCGCCGGTGCGTGTGGTCGGTATCGAGGGGCTGACGCTCGGCGTGGAACCGCTGGAGCCCGCCGCTGAAGAGGGAGAGACGACATGATTTTCGACTTCTCACCAATGCTGGTCGTACCCGTGATCCTGTTCGTCTACCTGTTCAGTTGCATCCACGTGCTCAAGGAGTACGAGCGTGCGGTGGTGTTCCGTCTCGGCAAGCTGCTCTCGGCGGCCAAGGGGCCGGGATTGATCTTCGTGTTCCGGCCGATCGACACCATCGTCAAGGTGAGCCTGCGCACCGCCGTGCACGACGTGCCGCCGCAGGACATCATCACGCGCGACAACGTGTCGGTGAAAGTCAATGCGGTGGTCTATTACCGCGTCATCGATCCGCGCCGCGCCATTGTCGAAGTGGAAAACTACACCTACGCCACCTCGCAGCTCGCGCAGACGACGTTGCGCAGCATTCTCGGCCAGGCGGATCTCGACGGCCTGCTGTCGGAGCGCGACCGGCTGAACGCGCAGCTGCAGCAGATTCTCGACAACCAGACGGACCCCTGGGGCATCAAGGTGTCGGCCGTGGAGCTGAAGCACGTTGACCTTCCCGAGGACATGCGGCGCGCGATGGCGCGCCAGGCGGAGGCGGAGCGTGAGAAGCGCGCCAAGATCATCCACGCCGAAGGCGAGCTGATCGCGTCCGAGAAGCTGTCGCAGGCCGCCGCGATTATGGGCCGCGAGGCCGGCGCGATGACGCTGCGTTACCTGCAGACCTTGAACGAGATTGCCGCCGAGCAGAACTCGACCATCGTGTTCCCGCTGCCGATCGATCTGTTCGGCGCGCTCCGGAACGCCGCGAGCACGCGGTAGCTGGCGGCGGTCATCTGGCTGACAACCTCGCCGTCATTGGCGGCGTCTAAGTAGCCAGCATGGATACCCTTCTCCAGGACCTGCGATACACGTTCCGCTCCCTGCGCCGGGACGCCGGGTTTGCGATCTTCGTCATCCTCATCGCCGGTCTCGGCATCGGCGCGAGCTCGACGGTGTTTACCGTCGTCAATACCCTGCTGTTGCGGCCGTTGCCGTTCATCGACCCCGAGCAGCTCGTATGGGTCGCCAATCGCGACACCGAGGGCCTGTCGGGCCAGACGACGCAGGTCGGGCACATGATCGATCTGCGCGAGCGCACACAGACGCTCTCAGCCATCACCGGCTATATGGCCTTCTACGGCGTTGGCGACAACCTGCTGAGCGGCAGCGGCGAGCCCGAGCGCCTGACCGGCGTGCCGGTCACCGACAATTTCTTCGACGTCCTTGGCATCCGGCCGCAACTCGGCAGGGTGTTTACGAGAGAAGAATGTCTGTGGAACGGTCCGAAGGCGGTGATGTTGAGCGATGGACTGTGGCGCCGGCGCTTTGCGGCCAATCCCGCGATCGTCGGTAGCGCGCTCACGCTCAATGACCAGCCGCACACTGTGGTCGGCGTCCTGCCACGCTCGTTTGATTTCGGATCCGTGTTCGCGCCCGGCAGCCATTTCGATCTCTATTTTCCCTTCCCCCTGAGCGACGAGACCAACGCGTGGGGCAACACGATGGCGATGATCGGCCGGCTGAAGCCCGGGGTGTCCGCGGCGCAGGCGCAGGCCGAGATTCGCACGATCGCGGAGCAGCTGACGCGCGACAATCCGCGGCGCAACGCCATTCAGGGGCACGTCAAGCCGCTGGCCGAACAGGTCAGCGGCCGCATGCGCCTGGCGGTGTGGGTGCTCGCGGTCGCGGTGGGCGTGGTGATGCTGATCGTCTGCGCGAACCTTTCGAGTCTGCTGCTCGCGCGCAGCGCGGCCCGTCAGAAGGAAGTGGCCATCCGCAGCGCCCTTGGCGCGGGCCGCCGCCGGCTGGTCCTCCAGATGCTGACCGAAGGCCTCGTGCTTTCCGGCGCGGGGGCGGCGATCGGCTTGATCCTTGCTGTGGGCGGTACGCGCGCGCTGGCGAGCCTCGACGCCGTCAGTATTCCCCTGCTGCGCGGACTGCAGATCGATGGCGCCGCGCTGGCCTTCACCCTGGCGATCGCGATCGTCACCGGGATGGTGTTCGGGCTGGCGCCGGCGCTTCACGCACGCAGCGGCGCGCTTCACGATTCGTTGAAAGACGCCACCCGCGGCTCCACCGAAGGACGCCGGCGGGCCTGGGTGCGCAACGCGCTCGTGGTGTCGGAGATTGCCTTCGCCTGCACGCTCCTGGTCGGCGCCGGCCTGCTGATCCGCAGCCTGATCCGCGTGCTCGACGTCGACATGGGATTCCAGCCGGCGCAGGCCGCGACCATCCGCGTCGATCCGGACGCGCGCGTCGAGACCCATGACCAGCGGAACGCCTACTTCGACGAGGTGCTGCGGCGCGTCAAGGCCATTCCCGGCGTCGAGAGCGCCGCCATCACCGACGCGTTGCCGCTCGGATCGAATCGCAGCTGGGGTGCCCGGGCCAAAGGCGTCACTTATGAGCGTGGCCGCGCGCCGATCGCGTTTGTTCGCGTGGTCACCGATGGATACCCAGCCGCGCTGGGCATGCCGCTGATCGCTGGTCGGGACCTCTCGGAACACGACACGCGCACGAGTGAGCCGGTCATGCTGATCAACGAGACGATGGCACGGACCGTGTTCCCCGGCCGCGATCCCATTGGCCAGTCGATCCTCGGGGGCTGCGCCAAGGAACGCCGCATCGTCGGCGTGGTCGGCGACGTGCGCCACCTCGCGCTCGAGCAGGCCTCGGGGAATGAGATGTATATCCCGATGCGGCAATGTCGCGATCAATCGTCGGCGGACCTGGTGGTCCGTTCGTCGCTGGCCCCCGAGCCGCTGGCCGGCGCGTTGCGCGGGGCGCTGCGGCCCCTCGCGCCGAACCTGACCACCAACGATGTCCGAATGCTGCAGGCACTGGTTGACAAGTCGGTGTCGCCGCGCCGGTTCATGGTGATGCTGCTCGGCGCGTTTGCGGCCTTCGCGCTCGTGCTGGCGTCGCTCGGCATTTACGGCTTAATTTCGTACTCGGTGAATCAGCGGACTCAGGAGATCGGGATCCGGATGGCGATTGGTGCTACAGCCGGCGATGTGAAGAACCAGATCATCCGGCAAACGCTGTGGCTCGCCACCATCGGCGTGAGCATCGGCGCTGTTGCCTCGTGGGTCATGGCGCGCGGGCTACGCAGCCTGCTGTTCGAAGTCACCGCGACCGATCCGGGCACGTTTGCCGGGATGTTGATCGTGCTGACGTTGGTCGCGTTGACTGCCGGTTATCTGCCCGCGCGCCGGGCTTCCGGCATCGATCCGATGGTCGCATTGCGCTCGGAGTAAATCGGCAGCGTGCCGACCAGGCACGCACTAACGGTAAAGCTCTGATCTTGTAGGCCCATTCGAAAAGAGTCCCGACCCCTTTTCTCACTCAGAATCGAAACAGTTTCGTCATTTTGACCACGAGGCTTCGGTTCAGGATCGGCGGCGGGAAGCCGGTATTCTCGGTGCCGCGCCCGTCGCTGTAGACCACAAACAACTCGCTGCCAGGCTGGTACTCCCAGCGAAAGCGCACGTTGGAGCTGACGGCCTTCGCCGCCGATTGGTACTGCAACAGGGCGGCGACGAACATCCGCGGGGTCAGCGCAAACGTCGCGCGACTGGTAATCACGTTGGTATCGCCTGTGCCAAACGGCGTCTCGATGTGATTGAACGAGAACTGCGGCTCGACCGAGAGCCGCGCGGTCAGCTCGACGCGGCCGCGCCACGACAGCTCGCGCAGGGTGCCGCCATAGAACTCACCGATCGTCAAGCCGGCAAAGCCTGACGCTCGGCGCGCCGCCGACATGAACCACGTGGCGCGCGCCTGCTTGAAGCGATAGCGGCCCACCGGCACGATCACGCCGGGCGCAACCTCGAACGGCGCGCTCAAATACTCAAACGCATCGGTCACCTCGACACCGATCTGATCGCTGGTGTTGAATTCGACCCGGAATGTGCCCTGGCTTTCACGTGACTGGAGCTGCCCTGTCGTGTTCTCGTAGTAATCGAGGCTGCCCTCGAACGTCAGCCGGCGCACACCGGTGATGCGCGTCGGGCGAGGACTGAAACGACCCTGGCCGTAGGAGCGACGGAACGCCGCGCGGCGGAGGAGCCCGACGTCCGGGTTGAAGTCGTCGCCGACGTACAGGTGCTCGAGTTGAATGCCGGCGCGGTCGGCGTTCCAGTTCAGCGCGCCGCGGTAACTGCTGTCGGGGCGGCTCCTGTCCGCGGACTCGGTGCGGGCCCAATAGCCGGTCAACGACAGATCCGTGAAGAAATTGAATGCGGCATCAGCGCCATACGCAACGCCGGAGCGATCGTTCAGCGTCCCTGGATCGCGGCGGGTCGCGATGATACCGATGCGGCTGCGCCGCAAGATGTCGCGGTTCAGACGCAGCGCAGAAAAGTCCGTCGGCGCCGCCGCCGGCGCGTCGTCGGTACGCATGTGAAGCGCGCCGAGCTGGAAGCCGGCGCCGCGACCGAGCAGGCGGCCGCCGCCCAGAATCGGCACCGGCACGTCGTCCGCCAATCCGATCCGCCGGCTATAAAAGATCAATGGCGTCGGATTGTTGTTGCCACCCCCGCCACCCCCGCCACCACCGCCACCACCACCTCCCTGGCCGCCACCGCCCGGGCCGGCATTACCGGCGCCGAAGGCAAAGTAATCCTGGCCCTCGAGAAAGAACTCGCGCTTCTCCGGGAAGAACAAGCTGAAACGGGTGAGATTGACCTGCGCTTCGTCGTCCTCGACTTGCGCGAAATCGGTGTTGTAGGTGAAGTCGGCGACCAGCGATTGAGAGATCGCCCACTTGGCGTCCGCGCCGAGCTCCACGTTCGCGTCGCTCTCGATTGGTGGCATGGCAGCGCGGTCGGTGATGTTGGAGCCGAGTAGATACGGCTTGAGATCGAAATTGCGCTGGCGCGACGGCGTTTGCAGCCCGACCAGCGTTCCGCCGGACGAGATCTTCGCCATCGCCCGGCGTCCCCATGATTGCGGCACCGAGGTGAGGAACGTGGATTCGTTGTTCCAGCGAACGAGACGACGAAAGTTGACCCCCCAGACGTCGCTGGCTTCCTTGAATCGAATCGAGCGGAAGGGGATCCGCATCTCGACGGTCCAGCCGCCGGCGAATTCCGCGGTGCGGGCGTCCCACAACGTGTTCCAGTTGGGGTTCGGTTGTTCGTTGGTGACTTGCGAATCCCCGAGACCGCCCAGAGAATTGACGGAGAAGCCATAACCGTTGCGGCGATCGTAGAAAGTGTCGAGCGAGACGGAGAAATGATCGTTGTTGTAGAGGTTGAACGAATCGCGGCGCATTTCATTGGCTACCCGGCGCGACGGTTCCGACTCCGACAGTCTCGCGGACACGTAGAGGTTCGCGTCGTCGAAAAACACCCAGACTTCCGTCTGGTCAGTGGCTGGAGCACCCTCGAACGGATCCTGCTGGATGAATTCGCCGAATGGCTGGATCTCACGATAAAACCGTTCGTCGAGGACGCCGTCGAATGTGATGGCCAGCGGTAACCGCGTGGCACGCACGGTGGCGCGGCCCTCGGTGTCGCGGGCGATCATGGCGGGCGGGGTCGGCGCTGGTGGACCCTCCGATATGACTCCGGCATCTTGCGCCGCCGCCGCCGTGGCGACCAACGCACCGAGTAACCCGAACAGCGCAGACCACGATTTCCGACTCACGACGCGATAACTTTATCCCGCGATGCCGCCGCCGTCGATGTCACACGATGTAAGCTGCATCTCGCTGGCTGACCCTCTTGCGGACACCTGCCGGAGGGGTTCACCGCCAGGATGGGTGGCCCATTAGCGGCGGTCGTCGCGTCTCGGTACTGCGGCATCGAAATTGTCCACCACCCACACATCGGATCGTGACGAGTACATCGTGTAAACGAAGCGCCTCGCATCCGGCGTCATCGTCACTCCGCCAATCTCCGCGCCAGGCAACGCCGCCACTGTTCTGATCGGCGCCCCGTTCACCGGGACCTCGAGAATCCTGGCGTCTGCGATCGTCTCCCCGATTGGCAGCACCGCGCCGCGCTGAGCAGCGGTCTTCCCTTCAACGGCGTAGATCGCGCTGCCATCCTTCGACCATCCGATCACCGTCGTGCCAGGTCCGGTCTTGTGGACGAACTTCTCCGTTCCATCCTGCGCATCCACGACCCAGATGCCACGATCAGGTTTGCGGTTCCATGCCACGGCGATGGAGCGGCCATCGGGCGAATACGCGGGCGAGAACATCCAGCCCACGGACGCATCCCTCGCGACGACCCGCTGGTCTCGACTCCTGGGATCGAGCGCGCCGTAATTACGGTTGCCTGCCTGTTGGAAGAGAATGCGGCGGCCCGGCGCCCACGCGAGATCGAGGCTCTCGCTGAGAGCACCAGCGGCCAACGGACGCGGCGTGCCACCGTCGGCGGCCACGATCCAGACACGCCGTGAACCGCCTTCGGTCGAGACGAAGGCGACCTGCGCGCCGTCCCGCGACCACACGCCGCCGACGTTGAAGGAATCGAGAAACGTCACCTGGGTCATCGCCCCGCCGGTAATCGGCATGATGAACAGGTTGCTGTGGGGCCGGTGGCCGACGTTGAACAGCACGCGCGTGCCGTCCGGCGAAATGCGCGGTCGTTCGATCAGCGACGTGCCTCGGGTCAACTCCGTCGTTTCGACGCCGCCGGTGACACTGCCCGTCAGATCGAGCCTCCACAAGTTCGAGTGGAACGGCGCACGTGCGTAGGCGAGCCGCGTGCCGTCGCGTGAAATGGCGAAGGAGTGGCCGGCTTCGAGTCCCGACAGCAGCGACGCCTGTTCGCCGGTCGCCGGCCAAAACTTTTCGAGCGAAGCCGTCTGATTCGACCGCTGCAGAAAATAAATGGCGGCGCCGTCCTCGCTCCAGCGCGCCGCCGATATTTCGCTCCGCGAGTCGAACAGTTTCCGTTGCTCGCGACCGTCATCGGTAATCGTCCAGACCGTGTATGCCCCGTGCGGATCGCTGCTGACGAATAACAATCGCCCATTCTGCGGCGACCAGTCGAGGTCCCAGATCGACCACGTGACGTTCTGCAGGGTCAGAGTCCGTAATTCGTTCCCCGCCAGGTCGTGAAGCCAGATCTGTCCGGTCAGATAGCTCGTGACCGCGATTGTTCGCCCGTCCGGCGACCAGCACGCGACGAACTGGCCGCGCCTGATCAATCGCGGAACGCCGCCCGGTTGCGGGATGGCGTAGATGCCGTCGTAACCAGCGCCCCGCGCCCAGTAGAGCAACTGCGAGCCATCCGGGGACCAGCGCAGGTAGCCGAGCTCCGGCGCCGCGAAAATCGCCACCGGCTCTCCATCCTTCACTTGCCGCACCATCAATCGCTTCTCCGTGGCCGCCGCGGAAACATAGGCGAGGTGCCGGCCGTCGGCCGACAACGTCGCGGCGTCGTCGTTGCCGCTCAGCGTCACCTGTTGGTGGACAGCCGCCGCGGCTGGTGCCGGCGCTCCAATGAATCGCTGCAGCACAGAACTCAGGAGCGTGACGAGCAGCACTGCCGCGACAACAGCGGAACGACGCCATCGCGGCCACGCTCGCCCCGGGACGGCGGCCGAGCCGCCGGCCGTCTCTCGTCTCACGGCGGCCACAAAGCGGTAGCCGCGTTTCGGCACGGTTTCGATGTATCGGTCGGCGGCGGTTTCACCGAGCGTTTTCCGCAGCACCGAGATACTGCGGTTGAGCGCGCCCTCTTCGACGAACGTCTGCGGCCACACCTCCTGCAACAGCCGTTCTTTTTCGACGAGATGTCCGGCGTGTTCGACCAGCAGGCGCAGAACGTCGTAGACCTTCGGCGTCAACGGCAGTCGCCGTCCGTCGCGCGACAACACGTGCTCTACGGTGTCGAGCCGAAACGGCCCGAACTCGAACGCCGACCGCCGCGAGCCTGGCATGCGCGCTCCCTGGAAGGAATATGAACGGAGAGGAATTCTGGAGCTTTTTTGGACCTTTCCGCAAGGACGTAGTGACGCCTCGCCAGTACGGTCGGGCAGTTCAGGAGGCATCCAAATGGAACGTCATCGGCTTGGAAAATGGCTTTTGGTGATCGCCTGCGTCAGCGGGCTTGGGGCGCCGGCGGCGCGCGCGACGGACCTCTGCGGCACGACGGTCATCGACCACGTGACGTTGTCACAGGATCTCGTGTGTAGCGGCGACGGATTGATTGTCGGTGCGAACGGGATTCGCATCGATCTGAATGGCTTCAGCATTCAGGGCTCAGGTATCGGCGCCGGCGTGGCCGTTTCCGGCTACGACGACGTGACCATTGCCGGCGGCGCCATTCGTCAGTTCGCTGTCGGGATTCGCGTCGCCACGTCGACCGATCTGGTCATCAGGCAGATCGAGTTCATCGCCAATGCCGAGGGGATCGATTTCCAGGCGGGAAGCATTCATAACACGGTGAAGGACAGCGCCTTCCGCCTGAGCAGCACCCGTGCCCTCATGCTTCGCACCAACAGCAAAGAGAACGACATCAAGGCCAACACATTCGCCGACAACCGCATCGGCATCCTCGTGTTCGGCGGCGTCGATAATTCGATCAAGAACAATTTCATTGCCGGGAGCCAACTGGCCGGCATTCGCGTCAACGTGATCGCGACTGGGAACGTGGTCAAGGACAACATCATCACGAGCAACGCGGCCGGCGTGGAGTTCCTGGCCACACCGACCGGGTCGGCCACCGGCAACGAACTGAAAGGCAACACCATCGCGGCCAATTCCTGTGGGCTCAAGGGCCCAACCGCGGGCAATGAGGTGCACGACAATTCCTTCGAGAGCAACACGACCGACGCGTGTCCATAGTGCTGGTGGTCTGACAGTGCAGCGGCGCCGCGCCGCTGCGCTCACCTTCGGGGTGTCGGCTATTCCTCGCGGAGCGCCTCCGTCGGCTGAATGCGGAGGCCTTGCCGCGCCGGGCCAATTGCCGCGAGTACGCCGACTGTCGTCATGAGCAGCACGACGACCGGGACGATCACGGCGCCCTGACGCTGGAACATCTCGCCTTCGAGTAACTGCTCGAGCCCGATGGCGCCAAGCAAGCCGGCCGCCGCGCCGAGTGCCAGCTGCGCGAGGACTCTTGAAAAGATGCCGGCGAGGATGCGATTGCGATCGGCCCCGAGTGCGGCGCGGATGCCAATCTCACGCCGGCGGCGCGCCACCGTGAAGGCCATCATGGCGTAGATGCCGGCCGCCGACAGCACGATCACGCTCAGCATCACGAGCATCACGGTGACGCCGATCAATCGCATGAACCCTTGCTCGCGCTTCAACACCCACTCCGCGGTGTACACGCCGCGCAACTGCAGATTGGGATCGACGGCGGCGCTGGTCTCTCGCAGTTGCCCCGCAAACGTCGAGGCGTCGTGGCTGCGCACGCGCACCGCCAGTTCCGCGGGATAGACATCGCCGAAGGCCGCGGCGTGGTACACGCGGCTCACCCGTTCCACGTCCAGCGTTCTCGTGGTCGGAAAATCCGGGACCACACCAACGATTTCGTACCAACGATCGAGGACCACATCACGCTCGTCGGCTTCATGGCTGCGGCCGACGTAGCGGATGCGGGTGCCGAGTGGATTGGCGCCACCAAGCAGGGTGTCGACCAACGTGCGATTGACGAGCACGCCTTGGATCGTGCGCGCCGCAGCGATGCCCGTATCGGAGGCCTGGAAACCGCGTCCCATGATCACCGGGACCTCGAAGGCGTCGAAGAAATCGGTGGCGATGCGGTTGAAGCGCACCAGATGCCCGCGCTTGGTGCCATCGACAATGTTGTAGTCCACGAGATCGGCCGGCGGCTCACGGCCTTCGATCTCGGCGACCGCCGCGAGCTCGTCGCCGGCATCGGCCATCGAGAAGGTCACGTCACTGATCACGGCCTCCTCTTCGAGGCGCCGTTCGAGCTGGCGGTGTGTGGCGGCGAACCTCGCCGTGAATTCGCGTTCGCCATCGTCCGTTGGCGCAAAGGCGGTGCGATCGAGCATCAGTTGAGCGGTCAGGAACTCCGCGGACGCGAAGCCGGCATCGCCGGTGCGGAACCGCAACGCGGTCCACGCGTGAAACATCGCCGTCGGCAGCACCGCCACCGTGAAGGCGACCTGCGCGACGATCAGGGTGGTCCAGACCCGTCCCATTTGCATGCGCGAGCCACTCCCGGCCGAGAGGGTTTGCAAGCGCGTCAGCACCTGCGCGCCGGTGGCCTTGAGCGCCGGGATCACGCCAATGACGGCGGCAGCCAGCACCGTGAGCGTGGCGACATACAGCACGCCGCTCGCCGAGACGTGCAGCGTCATCCAGAACGGCAGCACCTGGCCGCCAATGATCAGCATCGAGCCACTCATCTGTCGCAACGCAACCGACGCGAGGCCGATTCCGCCCGTCGCGGCGATGCCCGCGAGGATCAACGCCTCGACGAACAGTTGCGCGACGATCCGCCGCCGGCTCGCGCCGAGCGCGCCGCGCACGGCGATCTCACCTTGTCGCGTCGCCGTCCTCGCGTAGACGAGAATCGCCACGTTGACGCAGATGACCGCGAGCAGCATCACCAGCGCCAGTTGGATCGCGTAGAGCGCCAGCACGTTCAACGGATCGTCCATGACGTTGAACGCATAGGTGTAAGGCGTCACGCGCGGGCGAAGGTGTTCGTGCGTGGCCGGTGCGGTTGCGGCCACGCGCTGTCCGATCGCGCTGAGCTCGGCCTGCGCGCTCTCGATCGTCACCCCCGGCACGAGGCGCCCGAAGATGTTCACGCCCGGCCCGCTGCGCGGCCCGTACGCGGCCGCATCGAGCCGCCAGGGGATCCAGTAGCCGTGGTAGAGAGGAAACCTGAACTCCTCCGGCATCACGCCGACGATGGCGTAGGCGGTGGTTCCTAACTGCACGGAGCGGCCAACAATCTCCGGATCGGCGGCGAACCGGCGCACCCATTCATCGTGGCCGATGAGGATCGCCGGGGGCGACTCCGGCCGCTCGTCTTCAGGGAGCAGATATCGTCCGCGGAACGCGGCCACCCGGGCGACGCGAAATGCCGATGCGGAAATCTCGGCGACCGTGACCGTGTCCGGTTGATGACCGTCCACGATCAGGTTGCGTTGCACGGTGCGGGTGATGCTGAGATCTTCAATCGACGTGATCCCGCGCCACTCGGTGAAGTCGTAGAGCATGCGCAGCTCGCGATTGCTGGTGGACGCGTCCCAGTTCAGGAGCGACACCACGCGCTCGCCTTCAGGCAGCGGCAGCTCCGCGTCGGTCACCGCGCCGACCACCGTGAACGCGCCGGCCGCGATCGCGATGCCCACCGTCATGCCCAGCACGCTGACGACGCTGAGGCCGGGGTAGCGGATCAGCATGCGCCAGGCGAGCGTGAAATCGAGCGTCGAGAAGGCCGGCCCGAGGCGCAGCCGGCGTTGACGATGCCGCTCGACGATGCCCATGCCGACGACATCCAGACAGGCGGCCGCAACAAACCACCACGCCCGCGCGGTGGTGGCTCGCCTCGCGAGCTCGCGCTCGAACGCGTCGATTATTTCGGCGCGGTAGGCGTCGCGGTGCCGGCGCGGAAACGCGCGCACGGCAAGCCGATAGAGTCGCGTGGCCATCCTCATTCGCGTTCTCCGAAAATGTTCTGCGCGCGGGCGACGTTCAACAGGGCGCGGAGCCGCTCGGACTCCGCGCGCGCCACGGCGCGGCCGAAGCTGGTTCGCCGGTAGTACCGCCGCGGCGGGCCGCCGCTGGGATCGTCGTCTCGCGGCGCGGACTCTTCGACGACCTTTTCGTCCACCATGCGGGCCAGGGCCGCATACAGGGTGCCCGGGAGGATCGTCTCGCGGCCATTTGTCATCGCCGCCACCGCCTGCATGATCGCGTAGCCGTGCATGGCGTCGCCGTCGCCCAGGGCGAGGAGGATCTGGTAGGTGGCGTGCTTGAGCGGGATCAGTTCCGCCGGGTCTCGGGTCAGTCGTTTCATGGCTATTCGGATTAGACTATAGTTCAAATCGAATAGTTCCCGTCGTGATGGCATTGTCGCCTCTGCGAGGGCCTGGCGGATAATGCGCACCAGTGAAGCGGCTGCTCGTTCTCCGCCACGCCAAATCGGACTGGGGCGATTCGTCGCTCGACGATTGGGAGCGGCCCTTGTCGCCACGCGGCCTGCGCGACGCGCCTCGCGTTGGAGCGATGTTGCGGACCCAGGCCCTCGTTCCCGACCTTATCGTCACATCCGACGCCGTTCGCGCGCGCACCACGGCGCAGGCCGTGGCGGAGGCCGCCGGCCACCACCGGGAAATCGTCGTCGATCCGCGGCTGTATCTCGCCAAGCCGGCCGATCTGCTGGCGGTCCTGCGAGAACTCCCCGACGATTCCGCACGGGCGATGATCGTTGGGCACAACCCGGGGCTGGAGGATCTGATCGTGGAGCTGACCGGAGAGCATCACGACCTGCCGACCGCGACGCTCGCGCAGCTCGCCCTGCCCATCGATCGATGGAGCGCGCTCGATCACCAGGCCGGCGGCACGCTTGTGGACATCTGGCGGCCGAGGGACAATCCGACCTGACCCGTGCGCAGTTCACCCGATCGATATCGGTTCGGCGAATTCCTCCTCTCCACACGTCAGCGGCAGCTGTTCCGGAACGGCCGCGGCCTGCCGCTCATTCCGCGGTATTTCGATCTGCTGGTGTTGTTGATCGAGCGCCGCCCCACGGCGGTGAGCCGCCGCGAGATCTTCGATCACGTGTGGACCGACGTGGTCGTCTCCGACGGCGCACTGTCGCAGGCCATTCGCACGCTGCGGCGGACGCTCGGCGACGATTCGCGCGAACCGGTCTTCATTCGCACCGTGTCGCGCCACGGGTACAGCTTTGTGTTCACGGATGTCGTCGAGGAGGCCGAGAACGCGCCGTTGCGCGTGACGGCGCCCGCGCCACCAGCGTCATCACCGAGGCTGGAGACCAACGTCGACGAGATCGACGCGCTCATCGATCGGTTAATCAGCTCCGCCGACGCGGCGACCGACGAGGATCGGCGCGACGCGGCCGAGCAGCTGCATGTGCTCGGAACGGCAACGGCGATCGCGCGATTGAGCGCGCGGCCGCAGTCTGCTCGAGGCCTCGCGCTCCTGCGGGATGCGCGGTGGCAAGTCGAAGGCTCGGGTCAGGTGCCGTTGCTCGGCCAGCCCGGCGGACTCGCGGCCGCATGGCACGTGATTCGGCTCCGCGTTCGCGACGCCTTCGGCCTTGCCGAACGCCGTTCGATCGCCGCCGCGCTTGGCGCCGCAGTCGCCGGCGCGATCGCCGGCGTCGTGGGCGGCTTCCTGCTCGTGCGCTCGCCGGCCTCGGAAGCGCCATTCACCATCGTTCCGGTACTCGGCTTGCTCGGGGCCATCAGCGGAGCGGTTGGCGCCGCAGGCATCGCCGCCGGCGTTGGTGCAGCCGAGGCCATCGCGCGATCGCGACGCAGTGCGGCGATTATCGGTGGGGCAGCTCTCGGCGGTCTCGCGATCGGCGCCATCGCCCAAGTGGCAACGCGGTGGACGCTGCGCGGACTGTTCGGCCTCGAGCTGGCGCAGATCGGCGGGCCGGTGGAGGGCCTGATCCTGGGCACCGCGGCCGGCGTGGGATATGCGGCCACGACCAGGCGCCCCGGCGGGGGCGGCATGGCCGCCCCGTCAGGCTCCGCTCGCGCGCGAACCGCGATCGTGGTGGGCCTCTGCACGGCCATGGCCGGTCTCATCCTCTCGGTGACCGGCCATCCGCTGGTCGGCGGTCTCATCAACGAGATCGCCCAGGCGTCGAGCGGCTCGCAGATGACCCTGACCCCACTCGGCGACCTCTACGACGAACCCTCGTTTGGCGGCGGGACGAAGATGCTCCTGGCGATGTTCGAGAGCGGGCTCTTCGGCGCCGGCTTCGCGGCCGGTCTGACGCGGCGTCCGCGGCACTGAATCCCCTTCGCTCATCCCCAGTAATTACTGAAACGCGCCGGATCTCACGGCCTCCTCACATCTTGCTCACCGCCCGCTGAGGACTTTCCAGCGCGTCCCAGACATCCTCGAGGGGCATGATCAGCCGTCGACTGTTTCTTCGCGCTCTCGGGGCCTGTGCCGGTGTCGGAACCGGGGCCGCGTATTACGCGTTTCAGATCGAGCCAACCTGGCTGGACGTCGTTCGCCGGCCTCTCCCGATTCGGCGGCTGCCATCGGCGTTGAGCGGCCGGACGCTTGCGCATCTCAGCGACATTCACGTCGGCCCGTTCGTGAGCGACGACTATCTGCTGGGGACGTTTCGGCGTGTGGCCGAGCTCCGGCCCGACATCGTGGTGATCACGGGTGACCTCATGAGCTGGCACTACGGCTGGCGCGATCACCTCGCCGCGATCTATCACCACGTCCCGCGCGGCCGGCTCGCCACCATCGCGACGTTGGGGAACCACGACTATGGCCCTCGTTGGGGAGATCGCCAGATCGGCGCACGCGTGGCAGAGGTGGTGCGCTCCTGCGGCATCACGGTGCTTCGCAATCAGATGCTCGATGTCGAGGGCCTGCAGATCGTCGGTCTCGACGACCTCTGGGCCAAGCACTTCGCCCCGCAGGAGGTGCTTCGCAGCCTTGATGTGACGCGGGCGGCGATCGCGCTCAGTCACAATCCGGACACGGTCGATCTGCCGGTGTGGGGTGGTTACGACGGCTGGATCCTCGCGGGTCACACGCACGGCGGCCAATGCCGGCCGCCGTTTCTTCCACCGCCGGTGTTGCCGGTTCGAAATCGGCGCTACACGGCCGGTGAATTCCAGTTGACAGGTGATCGGCAGCTCTACATCAGTCGCGGCGTCGGGCATTCGATGCCGGTCCGATTCAACGTCCGCCCCGAGGTGACGCTCTTCGAGCTATCCGAGCAGCACGAACTCGGATGAGCGCCAAGGCGTTCGAGCACATCAGGAGAGCTTGAGGCGGCGCAGAAGATCCTGAAAACGCGGATCGCTGCGAAGCGGGTCGAACCGACGGTCCACGCCGAGAAACGGCAACCAGGTGAATCGGTCCTGATAGCTGATCTCGAGCTGCTCGAGCGTGCGATCGTACTCACCCAGAAAAAGAAACCCCACTGCAGCCTGGAATGACTGGCCCCGCGCGACGCCGTAATCGGCGGCATACCGCGCGGCGCCCCGGTAGCCGTGTGCCGCATAGCTTCGGCTCAGGGCGTCGGCGTCGGCCTGTCGATTCGAGACGACCAGGGAGGTGTGCCACGCCTCGAATGCGCGATCGAACTGTCGCAGGTGTTCGTAGATGGCGATTTGTCGCGAGTGGGGACGTCCCAGTTTCGGGTCAAGCGCAATTGTTTCCTTCAGGACCTGCAGTCCCTCAGTGGGCCGGCCCGCCAAGCCGAGGATCATGCCGAGATTTTCGCCGATCAGGATCGAAATCGGGTCGAGCTCGCGCGCGCGCGTCAGCTCGCGAATGCTTTCGTCGAATCGGCCGCGGGCGCCAAGGAACCAGCCGTAGGCGTGATGCGAAGCCGCATCCACGGGGTTGAGCGCCAGCGCCCGCCGATACGACCCTTCAGCGCCGATCCAGTCCCAGTCATACTGAAATTTGACGGAGCCCAGTACGGCATGCGCCTCCGAGATCGTGTCATCGAGCGCCAACGCGCGCTCGGCGTGCTCGCGTGCCAGCGGCATCGCCTGGTGCGGCGACAGCCCGGCAATCGCGCCGATGCCAAGCCGCCGATAGGCTGACGCGAGACCGGAATGGGCGAGCGCGTATTGGGGATCGAGCGCCAGCGCCTGCGAAAAATGCGTCACGCTGCGTGTGACACCATCGCGCGTCGGCTGACTGAGGAAGTAGCGCGCCTGGAGATATTGGCGATAGGCCTCGCCATCCGCAGGTTGGCGCGGCGCGATCCGCGCCTGGTCGGCCGGCGTCAGCCGATCGATCAGCGCCGCCGCGACGCGCTGCGACACGGCATCCTGCAGCGCAAAGAGATCCCTGAGCGGCTCGTCAAATCGGGCGCTCCATCGCGAGGCGCCGGAATTGACGTCGACCAGCTGCACGGTGAGCCGGATTCGATCGCCGTCGCGCTGGACAAATCCGCTCAGGACGTGCTCGACTTTCAACTGCTTGCCCGCGGCCACCGCGTCAGCCGCCGGCGCGGCAAACTGGCGGACCGCTTCGGTGGGCCGAATGTTGAACTGCGGCGAGTTGCCGAGCTGCGTGATCACGGCATCGGCGAGACCGAGGCCGAGATACTTTTCCGATTCCGCAACCTCGAGCACCTGAAACGGCAACACCGCCAGCGACACCATCGTTGCCGCACTCGACGAGCGCGACAGGTAGAAGGTGAGCGCGACGACCGCCACCAACACGGCGGTGATCGCCGGCAGCCAGATTGACCATCGTGGCGTCCGTGCGACTTCGTGGCTATGAGGTGGAGGCAACTCTGGCGCCGCATCGGCGAGGGGGGCCGCATCTTCGTGGCCGACCCGTAACTCCGTGACCGGCGCCACGAACCGGTATCCCCGTTTCGCGACCGTCTCGATATAGGGCTGGCCCGTCCCGTCCTCCAGCGCGCGACGGAGTGCCGTCATGTTGACGGCGAGGTTGCCCTCTTCGACAAAGGCACCCGGCCACACCTCCGCGAGCAGTTCCTCTTTTGTGGCGACGCGGCCGGCGCGTTTAACGAGCGCTGTTAACAGATCGAGGGCCTTCGGCGTGACGTGAACGGGCGATCCGGCGCGCAGCAGTCGTAGTTCCTGCGGCTCGAGCCGGAATGGACCGAACTCGTATCCAAGCGGCGAAGTCTCGCTCATCGTATGACTTACAGCCTTTAATCGATTCTTAATCGCACGTTAACTCAACTTTAAGCCGTCTCTAAGGACACCTGAGCTGGCATGCCCTAGTTTACGCGGCATGACAGCAACCGCGTCACGCCGCATTGCACTCCTCTTCGCGGGTCTCGCCGCCCTTGCAACCCTGGGCGTGCGGGCGATTACTCGGCAGGACCCGGCGCCGGCGGCGGTCACATCGGTCCAGTACCGCCTGCTGGTTGCGCCCGGCGGCGACCCGTCGTCGATCCGCGTCGATGTCGATCAGGCCGAACGGCTCGAGATCGATGCCGCCGGCAACCTGCTGATTCGCATCGGCACCGCCCTCGTTCACCACGCCAAACCGCGCGCTTACCAGGACATCAACGGCATCCACCGCGACGTCGGGACGCGATTCGAGTTCGCACCCAACGGCGACCTGCGCGTCGGCCTGGACGAATACGACCGCACCCGGCCGCTCACCATTGCCCCGCTGTTTTAGTGGAGAAGATCATGAATCCGAAAAGATTGGCTCGAATCGCTGCGGCGTTTTCTCGCATGACAGGCATGACCACACCGATCATCGCTCGACGCCTGTTCATGGCCTGCGTCCTGTTGCTCGCGGGGACGAGCGCTTTGGCGCAGCAGGTTAGCGTGTCGCGGGATCATGGGGTACCCGGTACGTCCGTCATTGTCACCGGTTCGGGCTTCTCCAACGATGACACGTCCGTGAGGGTGACGTATAACACCGACCATGATTTCATCGCCGAGGGTCCGTGTCCGGTGGTTGGGGGCTCTTTCTCATGTTCGTTCATCGTCCCGGAGGTTCCTACGGAGAGTGCCTGTCAAAATAATTGCGGGGGAGGAGGGATCACATCAACCCTTCGCGCAACGGGCAATACCGGAGGAAACAATTTTTGGACGCCGACGGAGTACACCGATTCGGCGACGACTAACTTCGACGTGGCTGAAGGCATCTCGCTGCGTCCCTCATCCGGCCCTCCCGGCACGCTGGTTACGGTCTGGGGCACCGGGTTCAGCAGTAGCGACACGTTCAACGAAGTGAAATTCGGCGGCCAGACCGTCGCGCAGGGCGACGTATTGGGAAATTTCAACGGCATCGGCACCGGCTGCCTGACGTGGGGGTACTTAGCGGGGGGAAGTGTTAGCGCCAACGGCGCCTGCACGTTCACGGTGCCCGATGTCGCCGGCGGCACCGACTACCCGGTCACCATGACCGGCTACTTAGGCCCTCTCGAGTCCGAGAGCTACTTCACGACGTTCTACGTGATCGACCCCTACCAGAAAACCATTCAGGACGCTCCCTCCTGCGCCGAACTCCAGGGAGCGTGGGAGGCGGGAACCTCCACCTGCACCTTGCACTCAGTTGCGACGATCGGGGTGCGCGCCATGCTCACGATCCCACCGGGCGTGACCGTGATCGTTTCGGGCGATCTTGCCGGACTCGTGAACCAGGGAGCGATCGACAACCGGGGCACGCTGCTGATCACAAACAGCGGCGTGGTCAGGAATATCGGGAACATCGTCAATGGAGGCACGATCGACAACCGTGGCAGCTTCTACAACACGGGAACGTTTCTGACCACGGCTATGGACCAGACGCAGAGCGGTTCATTCATCAACCGCGGGAGTGTCACCAATTCGGGTCTGTTTGCCAGCGAGGGGAACAACTTCGGCACGGTCACGGTCATGGTCAACAGCAACACCTGCTTGGGCGACGGGCTGTCTGCGACTGACCCCCGGCGTGGAATGGTTTCGAGCGAAGCTCCCTATGTCGTGTTCGGTAACTGGAACGCCGGGGTCTGCACGGTCGGCCTGTTCTCCGGAGGGCCCGAATACTTCACGGTGCCGCAGGGCACGCTCTGGCAGGTCCCTGCGGGCACCACGCTGAAGAATCAGGGGATGCTCGATGTATTTGGCGAAATCGATAACGCCGGAAGCCTGATGAACGAGGCTCTCTCGTTGGACGGCCAATATCTGCCGAACAGCGGGTTCCTCGCCGTCTACAACAAGGTGGTCAACAATGGAACGCTGACCAACCAGAACGGTGGGTCACTCGGCATCGGGGGGACGCTCGACAACAATGGGGCGCTCCACAATCTGCCGTCCGGCGGCATCTTCGTCAGCGGCACGCTGAACAACATCGGCCTCATCAACAATGGCGGCGGCCTCTATAACTACGCCATCGTCAATAATTCCGGGACGATCCTGAATAGCGGCGTGATCAGCACGCGGCTCACGGTGTTCTCCGAGATCGTCAACACTGGCGAGGGATCGATCGTCAACCAGGACGGCGGCACCACCAATGGCGTCGGCGGCACGATCACCGGCACACTCGGACCGACCAGGATCGATCTGACGGCGGCCACCTGCGCAAGCTTCAGCGGCACGTGGATCTCACTTTCGAATACGTGTGTCCTTGGCTTGGGCACCGAGCTGACGATTGACGTGGCAACGATTCTGACCGTCGGTGCCGGCGTGACGCTCCAGAGTTTTGGCCTGGTGACCGTCGGCGGTCAAATCGACGATTACGGCACAATCATCAACCAGGGCGGCTTCGTCATCGGCATCAACGGGCGCATCACGACCGGCGCCGTGGTCGTCAAAAGCGGCGCCGCTTTCGCGAATTACGACTATCTCGTGATCGACGCCTTGCTCCTCAATGGGGGCTCATTCACGAATGCGGCTACCGGCGACATCCTCAACCGGGGAACGCTGACCAACACCGGAACTCTCACCGACTGTAGATTTACGGACTGCGGCTCGACGTTTCCGCTCGCGCCGACGGTGGTCGCACTCTCGAGCACGCCGAACCCTTCGGCGATTGGACAAACTGTCACGCTCACGGCCATCGTCTCGCCCGATCAATCGAGCGGCACCGTGACTTTCTATGACGGCGAGACGTCACTCGGCTCAGCGCAGATTGTCTTTGGATCGGGGCGAGCCGCCTTGACGACGGGCGCGATCGGATCGGGGACCCGATCGATCACCGCGCAGTATAACGGTGACGTCTCACACGCGCCGGCCGCGTCGGCGCCGCTCGTGCAGATAGTAAGCGCGAATGCGAGCGCACCAATCGCTGTGGCGGTGGCCGACTTCGACGGCGACGGCGGGGCCGACCTGGCCGTTGCGCAATTCGGCAGCGATACCGTGGCGATCCTGCCCGGCAATGGCGACGGGACGTTCCGGGCCGCCGGCTTCTACGCGGTCGGCCGCAATCCGATCTTCATCGCGGCCGGCGATTTCAACGCGGACGGTCAGGCGGATCTCGCGGTTGTCAACCATGGCGCGGCGTCGGTCAGCGTGCTGCTCGGCCACACCGACGAAACCTTCAGGTCGGCCATGCACTACGCCGCGCCCTTTGGAGCCTATCCCAGATCCCTTGCGATTGCCGATCTGAACCGGGACGGAAAGGCTGACCTCGTCGTCGGCAGTTCCGGCTACGCCAGCGTGCTTTTGGGAAGCGGCGATGGCACGTTCCAATCGGCGCTGCAAGTAACCCACGCCGACGCGATCGACGCCGGCTCAATCGCGACCGGAGATTTCGACGGCGATGGCGACGTTGACCTCGTCATCACGACCTGGATCGGCAACACCGTGAACGTGCTCCGCGGCAACGGCGATGGGACATTTGCGGCACCAGTGGTCTACCGCGATAACGGCTTCCTTGGTCTGCGAACGGTCGCAGTCGCCGACACCAACGGTGACGGCCACTCCGATCTCATCGTGGCGAGCGCTTTCACCAACAATTTCACCGGCACGAACCTGAGCGTGCTGTTGGGGAACGGTGACGGCAGCTTCCAGGCGGCCAGGAATTTTGCGTCCGCTGCGGGGCTGGAGTCACTCCTCGCCACGGATCTCAATGGCGATGGCGTGATCGATATCGCCGTGGCCAGCCCAAACGGCGCCTTGTCGACCGCGAACGTGTGGCTCGGGAAGGGTGACGGCTCGTTCCACGCCGCGATCGCCTATCCCGTCGGCACGAACCCGAGCGCGATCGCCGCCGGCGATTTCAACGGCGATGGGCGGCCCGATCTCGTCACCACCAATCCGGACAGCAACGACCTCACCGTGTTGGTCGGATTGTTCCCGGTCCTGCCGCTGCTCACGGTCACGGCTAACGACGCGACGATCGTCTACGGACAGCCGTTGCCGGACTTCTCCGCCAGCTACTTCGGATTTGTGAACGGCGACACAGCCGCGTCGCTCGACGGCACCTTGTCGTTCACCACGAGCGCGACCCACACGAGTGACGCGGGGACATACCCCGTGATGCCGGGCGGCATCGCCTCGACCGATTACTCGATCACGTTTACTGCAGGTGCGCTGACGATCGCGAGAGCGAGCCAGGCCATCTCGTTCGCCCCCCTGGGGAACCGATCGTTCGGCGATGCGCCGTTCACCGTGGTCGCGACGGGCGGCGCATCGGGTAACGACGTGACGTTCGTGGCGACCGGAATCTGCGGCGTGGTGGCGGATCTCGTGACGATCACGAACGTCGGCGAATGCACCGTGACCGCGTCGCAGGAGTCGAGCGCGAATTATCTCGCCGCCGCTGACGTCTCGAGATCGTTCATCGTCGTGGACACGACGCCTCCGTCGTTCAGCGGCATGCCGGCCGATCAGTCGCACGAAGCGGCCGGCGCCGCCGGCGCCGCCGTGATCTATTCGCCGCCGACGGCCGCCGATGCGCTGGACGGCGACCGGCCGGTGACGTGTTCGCCCGCGTCGGGCTCGACCTTCCCGCTCGGTCCGACGATGGTGGCATGCACCGCGGCAGACGCGTCCGCCAACACTGCGACCGCCACCTTCACGGTGACGGTGATCGACACGACGGCGCCGTCGGTGACGGCGGCTGACCCGACGGCGGAAGCCACCTCCTCAGCTGGTGCGGTCGTCACGTACTCGGCGTCGGCGAACGACATCGTCGACGGGTCGCTGACGCCTACGTGTGCGCCGGCATCGGGATCGATCTTCGCGCTTGGCACGACGATCGTGTCGTGCTCGGCGATCGATGCGCGCGGCAACAGCGCATCGGTGACTGCCATGGTTACCGTGCAGGACACCATTGCGCCGGTGGTCACCTATACGGGGAACGCGGGGTCTTATACGGCGGATCAGGCGGTTGATATCCAATGCGCGGCGACCGATTCGGGGTCTGGAGTGGCGTCGACGACGTGTGCGAATATCACCGGCCCCGCATACCACTTCGCGGTCGGGATGAACACGTACTCGGCAAACGCGACCGACGTCGTCGGGAACGCCGGCCAGGCGTCGACGAGCTTCACGATAGTTGTATCGAGCAGGTCGGTACAGAACCTGGTCATCTCGTTCTCGACCAACCAGGGCCTGACGTCCGGTCTCACCGCGAAGCTGGCCGCCGCGGCAAACGCCGCGAACGCCAACGCCCGCCGGGGCCAGTTGAACGCCTTCGAAAACCAGGTCCGGGCGCAGACCGGCAAAGCGCTGACCGCCGCACAGGCGGCCATCTTGCTACAGCTCGGGCAGTCGCTGTATTAGCGTCAGCGAATAGAGTGGCGAAAGCCGGCAGGGGATCGACGCCTCCTGCCGGTTTTCGCGGGCCGTCTCGGCCGCGCGGGTCAGGGTACGTTTGTTGCACACTTCCGCCCCCGAGAGGTGGCACATGAGCGAGGCGCCAGGACATTTGAAATGGCCGAACCACAAGGTTCGCGAGGAGCACGTCACGCAGCCGATGCAGGTCCGTGTCGACGACGAGGTCGTGGCGAGATCGAATGACGTGATCAAGGTCGACGAAGACCAACAACCCGTCCGGTATTACTTTCCGCGCGCGGATGTTCCCGCGGCCAGGCTCTCCAGATCGCAGATCACCACCGAATGTCCGTTCAAGGGCACGGCGAACTACTTCTCGCTGCTGGCCGGGGGCCAGACGTATTCCGACGCCGTCTGGAGCTACGAAAAGCCGTTCGACGAGCACGTGGCGCTGAGGGACCGCCTCGCCTTCGACAGCGAGAAGATTCCGGGGATCGTCATCGAGCCGGTAGTGGCCGCGCCCGCAGTCTCGCGCTGACCCTCGAGGAGCGCGGTCAGGGAGGCCTGATCCCGATGGCAATCCCACCGCCACATCGCCCGCGGTGTAGCATCGGCAGCATACCCAAACCGGCGCTCGCCTTTTTCGTGATGGCGGCGCGCTTCCAACACCTCGGCGAGACGGAAAATGACGGAACAGCCGTTCACGATATCAGTCTCCGACGACGCCATCGACGATCTGCAGCGGCGCCTGCGCCAGACCCGCTGGCCCGACACCGTGATCGACTCGGGATGGACGTACGGACTCGACCTCGATTGGATGAAGTCGCTGGCCGACGACTGGCTGAACCAATATGACTGGCGCAGCCACGAACGCGCCTTGAACCAATATCCGCATTACCTCGCCGCGATTGACGGCGTCCGCATCCACTACCTGCATTTCCGCAGCAAGCAGCCACACGCGGTGCCGCTGGTCATCACGCATGGCTGGCCGGGATCTTTCCTCGAGCTGCTGAGAATTGCGCCGATGCTCGCGGACAGCGCGTCGGATCCTTTTCACGTCGTCGTGCCATCCCTGCCGGGATTTGGATTCTCGGAGCGGCCGTCTGCGCCGGGCATGAACACATTTCGCACGGCCGACCTGTGGATTGCGCTGATGCGCGAACTTGGCTATGCCCGTTTTGTCGCCCAGGGCGGCGACATCGGCGCGAACGTGTCGTCGGTGATGGCATGGAAGCATCCGGAGTCGGTGCTCGCGCTGCATCTCAATTACATTCCCGGGTCGTACCAACCGTGGGTCGACGAAGCGACGCAGCCACTCGGTTCAGAAGAGCTCAGGTTCAAACGCCAGGCGCAGGACTGGCACGACGACAAAGGCGGTTACTGGCACGTGCAGGCGACCCAGCCGCAGACACTCGGCTTCGCGCTGAACGACTCGCCGATCGGCCTGGCCGCGTGGCTCATCGACAAGTACCGCGATTGGGCCGATTGCGACGGCGTGGTCGAGCGGCGCTTCAGTCGCGACGAGTTGCTCACGCACGTCAGCCTGTATTGGTTCACCGAGACGATCGCCTCGTCTTGCCGCATCTACCTGGAGAGCCGGAAAGCGCCGCTAGTATTTCGGCGAGACGAGCGCATCACGGTCCCTTGCGGCGTTCTCCGCCTGGCGAAAGAAGAGCCGATGCCGCCACGCGCCTGGGTCGAGCGCGCCTACAACGTCGTGCGCTGGACGGAGAAGGCGAAAGGCGGACATTTTGCCGCCTGGGAAGAACCGGACGTGTTTGCCACGGACGTGCGGGAATTCGTCGCCCCGTTTCGAACGCAAGCGCTGCGCTAGGGGCTCGCGCCCAATCGCACGCTGACAAAGCCGGTCAGTCGTAGATGCGGCTCCCACCCGAGACGGGCGTCGATGCCGGCGGCGAAGCGATCGTTGATCGGCACGCGCATGCCACCTCCCACGGTGAACGCGCCCTCGGTCGAGGCGTACGACGGCCGGAACGCAAACGCTTCGCTCGTCCGGAACATGCCGCCGCCGACGACCACAAACGGCGTGACCCGGGGTCTGCCGTTACGGGGGGCCAGGAAGTCGAAGGTCAGGTTGCCGGTCACAACCTGATGACTATGTGACTCGCCGGCGATGAAAGTCACCTCGGGACCGATGCTGACTCGCGGCGACAGGTACCACCTGGCTGCCGCGCCGATCGGCCTCTCGCTCACCACACCATCGTCCGCAAACCCGACCCACCCGGCGGCAAGCTCGAGTGCGGGCGCCGGGCGATCCTGGGCAGAGACCGGGAGCGCCCAGAGGAGCAGGACGGCAACGACGGCGGTGATGCGATGGGCGGTGTATGCGTAAGGATTCATGCGTGGCTCCAAAAAGCAATGTGCGAAACCGCTTTGGATCGGCTCATGCCCATGAACCATGGCTAAGTTGGCGTCAGTCACGCCCCCATTTCCAAGTCAACCCGGCCTGGCGGCCGGCATACTGACACTCTTCGTCAGAGAGCCAGGACGGCGCAGAGCAATATGAGAAGTGAGACGGGCAGCACCAGGAAGGTTGCGGCGCCCGCGACAAAGGCAACCGGAGGACGGCGCCAGGCTTCCACGAGCGCACCGGCCGGCTTTGGCGCCGTGACCGACAGTGCCCGGTCCGCCCGCGCGGTTGTGTGACCAATGAAACGGTAGCCCCTCCGGGCCACTGTTCCCACGAACCTCGGTCTGGTTGCGTCGTCGGCGAGGGCGCGTCGCAAATCGCGCACACACTGATGAAGGCTGTTGCGCCATTCGAGGTGCTGCTCGCCCCAGAGCCCATACACGACCTCTGACGCGATTTCAGACTTTTTTCAGCAGCGGGAAGCAGACTTTCGAGTATTGGTGATTCAGGCTTCTCCCTCAGCGGCCCGATATGAACAGCTCCATTACCCGCGCGTCCCAATGGGCAATCGTCATCATCCTCACCCTGACCGTGGTCCTTTTTCGCGTGACCGCGTGGCAGAGTCCGTCCAGCTACATCGTCAACTCGCCGTCCGTGGCGTTGCCACTTAACGCACTCGGCGTGTTCTTTCTGGCCTGCGGCCTGTGGGCCTGGGTTCGTCGTCCGACGGGCCTCACCACGGTATTCGTGACGTACGGAGTGGGAATGGGAGTTCACTGGGGCGGCTCGATCGGCACAGATAGCGAGGGTGCTGACATCGCTTTTCTTTCGCTCTACACGGCAGCGTCCGCCCTGGCTGATGGGGCCTTTCTCGAATTGTCCGTGTCCTTTCGGCG